>JACSDG010000205.1 GCA_015660855.1 Magnetococcales bacterium | reverse complement strand
GGAACTTTGTCCAAAATTTGCAAGAAAACAAATGCCTCTGTGCCACGGAATTTGCAACGAGAACGGGATCAGGAAGTCAGTGGGCTTGCAACGTAACAGCCGTGGCTGCGCATTTGATAACTACGATTTCCACCTGCAAGATGCCGACTCTGAGCCATCTACGGCCCCGGCAATCAGCATTCGTTTGACCTTTGTTGAAGATATTCCCGGTACATGGAATAAGCAACAAATAGGAATCTTGAACCGTGCTAAAATTCTTCAGATTGATATGAATGGCTGTGCATGTATCATGCTAAAGGTCGGTGCAAAATTTGATACGGTAACGCAGGAATTCATTCATAACTGGGAATTCCAAAATCTGACTGGCGAGCCACTACCGACTTCTTCGGATTCAGCCATATCGATATTTCAAAACAATGTGTTGTATTACTACTTATCAGCCCTGCGTGATTCGGCAAGACACTTTGACACCAAAGGAATCTTCTGGAGACCGTTCCTAAAAGAGTTCAAGTTAACCAAAGAAAAACGTGCAGAGATTGAAGTTAAACTAGGCGAAGTCAACCGACTGATAATCTCTTCACACGACAATTTCTCACAAGTTGTCGAAAAACTTAATGAAATAAAAGAAGTTGTATCGATGGCGGGAGGTGATAATCTGGTTTCTATCGATGCTGTTCCCGGTCGTCTATTTGATATGCTTGCCAAGGCGCAGGTTAATTTGAACGCCGGAACCGGCGCGAAAATTCCAGTCGGGCGACATGGTGAAGGTACACAAAGTCTCGCGGTATTGACACTGTTTAATGCGTTTCTTCAAGCATGGAACTCAGGCACAGCAATCGTCGCCATGGAGGAACCAGAAGCGCATCTGCATCCAAGTGCGGTGCGGGCACTGTGGAAACTGATTGAACGCATCCCAGGACAAAAAATAATTTCAACACACAGCGGCGATTTTCTTTCTGAAGTGCCATCGGATTTTGTCGTTCGACTAGATCGACAGCCATCCGATACGATACCAAGGTACGTCAGGGAAATTGGGCTGGACGAGAAGAGGCAAAGACAATTCAACTATCATATCCGGTATTCCAGAAGTGAGCTCCTGTTTGCAAGGTGTTGGATTCTTGTAGAAGGTGAAACTGAGATGGTTTTGTTGCCTGAATTGGCAAGAAATCTTGGGAAAAATCTTGAACGTAGCGGTATCCGATGCGTTGCCTATCGACAGGCTGATATTGGTTTGTTTATTAGTGTGGCAGAAAAAATGGGTATCCATTGGATTGCCCTTACTGACAATGACAGTCAAGGAAAAAAAGATCAGGAAAAGGTTCATAAGTCTCTGGGGGAGAGACAGGTTAACAATGTGCTATTTGTTATGGATGAGGATGATATAGAGCAACACTTATGCGCAAATGGTTTCTCTAAAATATATGGAGACTTATTGAGTCGGCAGACCCAATCCGATATTGTCATAACGAAAAATTATTGCAATTACTTAAAAAATCATACGAAAGCTGTCAGCAAGTTCAAAATCGCTGCCGTGTATCAAATTCTTGACGTAATCACGGAAGAAAAAATACCAGTGCCCACACTGTTGGTTGATACCATTAATGCTGCAATAGCATGGGCGGAGTCGAGATGAATACCAATGACAATCAACGACGAGCGATTGAATGGAACGATGGGGCACTGCTGGTCTTGGCTGGTCCTGGTTCAGGTAAAACAGCAGTCTTGACCCATAGAGCGGCACGTCTCCTCAAGGAATTTCCGGACTCAAGCGTTCTGGCACTCACCTTCACGACGAAGGCTGCCGACGAAATGCGGGAGCGACTGAATATATTGATGGGGGGACGTGCTGACCGTGCCCATCTCTGCACCTTCCACTCATTTGCTGGAGACATTTTACGTCAGCACGGCAGCCATGTGGGAATACATCCTGATTTTTCGGTTCTGACTCTTGGTGAAGACCGTATGGCTATGCTCGAATATGCGATTACCAAGCTGGAGTGCGATACTTCATCCATTCCATACGACAGGAAAAATCTTTTGGTGTTTCTTGAATATTTATTTAGGGAGTCGTACGAGGGGGAACCTACGATACCCGGGATGGTTCCTACCCCACAGTGGATACCCGAATTGTTTGGGCGGTACTGTGAATTACTGAAAGAAAATAACCGTCTGTGTTATGGGGGGCTTTTATACTTTGCGCGGAAATTACTTGCAGGCAACCCTGGAGTAGCACGTTTGACACGGTTGGCTTGGCAATTCATCTGTGTTGATGAGTTTCAAGACACCAACCGTGCGCAATATGATTTGCTCAAGTTGCTTGTTGAAGATCATCAGCCCAATCTGTTCATCATAGCTGACGATGATCAAATCATTTATCAGTGGAATGGTGCAAGTCCAGAGAGATTGCTTGCGCTACAAAATGATTTTAAAATGGAATTAGTTCAGCTTCCAAAGAACTATCGCTGCCCACCTGTGGTTATCACCATGGCCAATCGTCTGATTGGTCACAATCGGACAAGATCACCTGACAAACAACCCCTTGAGGCAAATAAAATTATTGATGATTCACCCGTCTTAAAGTTGCAGGTATTCCGAGATGAAAATGACGAGGTTATGTCCATTCCAACCGCTATTAAACAGGCCGGATGGATTCCTGGAGATTGTGTCGTCCTTGCTCGTTCGACAAAGCTCCTTGAGCGTGCAGCAAATGTGTTGATTAACCGTGGACTGACTCCCTATCTGCCACAACGGAAAAACGAGTTTGAGTGTGCTTCAGTTCGTTGGATACATGCGGTACTCAGGCTTGCCAATGCCAGACATGATAGAGAGTTCTTGCGACGGATTTGTGTAACGTGGCTGGATTTTACCGAAACATCGATAGAGGTGAATGATGTTGAAGCTGCAGCGTCTTTGGACGGCGGTGACTTCCTGCGTGCATGGGTCGATGCTGCTTCCATGAAGATTGAACCAAATACAATGGCATCGGCAAAAGTTGATCCAGGTGCGATTCGGTTATTGCTGAATCGAGTGGATCATGATCTAGTAGACCGCCTGACATTCATAGATTTGCTTGAGTGGTTTTGGGCCAACAAGTGGTTGGATAATTCATTGGAAACAGAGGAAATAAATACCTGGAAGGAATTGCACGGAGCATTAATGAGAGAGCACTCACCGGAAAACGTGACGCTTCATCTTTACTTGCAGGAGATGGATTTAAAATCCAAGGCTGCCGCACGAGTTCCCGGCTCAATTCCGTGCTTAACGGTGCATGGGGCCAAAGGCATGGAGTTCAAACATGTATTTCTTATCGGGATGACTGACGAAGTATTTCCATCCTACCAAGCGGTCAAAAAGGGGCATGACAGCCGGGAAATGGAGGAGGAACGTCGCGCCTGCTTTGTCGCAATCACACGTACCGAAGAGACTCTCCATATGAGTTGGTCTCATTTTTACAACGGTTACGAAAAAAAACCTTCACGCTTTATCGAAGAAATGGGATTCAGGAAAAAATCGTCATGACCTTTACCTCGCTGGAGATTGTTCCCGCTCCTTGAGTACCAAGCGAAATTCTTGTCTGGGATTTTGGGCTTGGCGAGTCTGCGATGTAACCGTTCAGTCCCCCCTCTTTTTTTCAAAGGGTTTTTTTAATCATTGCGGGGGTTAAGGGGGGATGATCCCCCATATGCGCTAACAAGAACCTTGGAGGCTCCGCCTCCAAACCGCAGCACGGGGGGAGAACCTCCCCCCAGACCCCCGCAATAGTTTCAACCTGTTAAAGAAAGAGGGGGGGGGGGACTGAACGGTTACCGTTGCGGTCGGCCAGGAAGAGTAGCATCGTCCCAACCTGCTTTTTGGAGCAGGGGAACCACGAACTTTCGACAAGTATCCGCTTCGCCAAGCAACGATCCACCTCACAAAAGACGTATTGGAATCAGCAACAACCTACTCTCCAAGCTCAACCAACATTCCTTCGAGCAGTCGGTCGTCCAAGAACAGTCCCTGGTGGCGCAAGGCCTCCAGCAACGTCCGCGCCGATGGGATCATATGAAGTCGTTTCGCCAGCAGCACGACACCCAGGGTGCCGATCACCGACAATCCTTGCGCCTTGGCGCACCGGCGTCCCATCCGATCATCCAACAAGGCTTTTCCACCGTGAAGGAGTGCCGTCGCGACGACCTGCGACTCTCCAGCCCCCAAACCCCATCCCTCCACGCTGGCTGGCAGAGGAACATCCCCAGTTCGATGTCGCTCCGTCCATGCCAGCGTCTTTACGCAGGAACCATCCCGATGCTGCCCAGCGGCGATTTACAAACACACGGATTGCGGAACCACAATCTGGCGTGACATCTGCTCCAGCAGCCAAAGATGCTCGATACGCCCCAGGAGGATGAGCGGGGAGGCGTTCACCACTAGGCGGTCATCCACCAAAGACTTCCTCTCTCAACTCTTCCTCCGTAACCTGCACGGCAGGAATCCGCCTCCAGAACAATTCGTCAAGGAATTCGGCGCGGCTTACGGAAGCGAACTCAGCCGCCTTGGACTGGGCAATCCACCCCTGGGCATACCATTGAATCGCTGCCGCCAACCGCAATTCCTGCATGAATTCATCAGGTGACCTTCGGAGAGCCGACAGCATATCTCCAGGAATTTCCATTGTGACGGTCGCCATCTCGGTTCTCCTCTTTCCCAACAAAGCGTCTCCATCGAAGCCGGACGATGATCGTCTGCCGCCTGTGGGGGTTTGGGAGCAAATCCCCAAGATTTCTGTTTTGCCCGAAGAGGGCATGCCAGGGCTGCACCGCCACTTGAAGGGAGATTGCCATGACGGAAATAAAAACTCACAAACAAGTTTCAATGACCGAACTCAAAGACATGGCCATCGATCAATGGCCCATCTGGACCAAAGATGTGTCCACATTTCCCTGGAGCTACGATGAACGCGAAACCTGCTATCTTTTGGAAGGCGAAGTCACAGTGACCCCCGACGGGGGCCAACCTGTTCACTTCGGTGCCGGAGACCTCGTCACCTTCCCTGCTGGAATGTCGTGTACATGGGAAATCAAAAAGCCGGTCCGCAAACATTTTCGCTTCGGTTGATTTTTCCTCTGGTCTCCTGGAGGGCGAACCACGGCGCATCCTTGTCAGGCATCCCCCCCAGGAAACCACTGCACTATCGCGCCCGGTCTGTTTGTTTGTTGGGTTCCCCATGAAACCGGGCGGCGACCTCCTGGAGTGCCGTCAGCCGATCCAACAAAGTCTGGGCATTTTTATAGCTGCCAATCCCGGTGACAAGTGCCTGCCCTTCGTCATGATCGTATATATTATATCCCTGGCTGCAGGTAACAATAGACAATGATCCCATGGTAAAGATCCCTCCTGGAAAAACGATGGTTGACGGAGGTATTGTCTGCACCAAACATGCCAGAACATCATGCCCTGCGGGAAAGAACTAAAGACTTGGGTGCTCTCGCCCCCAAACCCAAGCCGAGGGAGATCATCCCCCCCGGTCCGCCGCAATAATCTTTGCCAAACATTGTTTTTGATACCTTCAGACCATCCCCAACGCCTGCTTGTAGAGATGCAAAATGGCCTCCTCTTCCTCGATGTCGTTGCGATCCCGTTTGCGCAGACGTATGATCTGGCGCATGATTTTCGGGTCAAACCCCTGAGATTTGGCCTCCCCGTAAACATCCCGCACCTGAGAAGCCACCTCGGATTTTTCCTCTTCAAGACGCTCTATGCGATCAATAAAACGCAACAGCTGGTCTGCGGCAATCTCTCCGCCTTCCAAAATCTCCCCATCCCTGGGAGACTCATGTTCCTGACCGTCAATAACTTTCAATCCCATGGCTGAATCCTTGACATGGTTAACAAGCCCCACCTCCAGCATAGCTCTGCGCCAAAAAAATTGCCAGTCTTTACCCAGACCCCGTAACGAGGTAGGATGGAAATGTGGCAAGAAATGAATCGAAGCGGTTGTTCGCGATAATCAAAAGCACTATTGGAGAATTAAATGCCCCCCTCTCAACCTGTCGAGGAATCCCTGGCGTTTCTGCAACAGCATGTCCGCGTGCTGGAGGATGTCCCCAATATTACCAAGGCGGGCTTCATGAATATTGCCGAGCATATGGGGGATTTTTCCGCCAGTTTCGCCTCGGGAGCCAGTCGCGCCATCACCATCCGCGAGCGGATCGGCGTTAAAGACAGTGAACTGGGACTCGCCGACCTGCGCCAGGGATTGAAACAAATCTACCGCGAAATCAGCGGCGTGTTCGATTCCATCGAAGTCCTGGTCAAAGACAAGGAAGCCTTTTCCAGGGATATGGAGCAAATCACCGAATGGGGCCTGCGCCTGGAGCAGGACGCCCACCTGCCCCTGATGGTGGATCAGGTCCGTGGTCAAGGCAAAGATGAACTGGAACGCCAAACCCTCGGAGCCATCATCGACAGCCTCATGCGGCAAATGCGCCCTTTAATCAGCGAAGTCGCTTCCTCAGCCCAAGAGGCGGGCGACATCATGAGCCATCTGACCCGACGTATCACCGCCGACCTGGATACCTCCAGTCACGGCCTGAGTCTGCTGAAAAAAAATACCACCACCACCCTGGAACGCATGGCCGATGCGGTCGGTAAACTGGATGGCGGATGTGTTTCCGTAGACAACCAGTCGGAAGGCGTCAACGAAATCATCTTCGAGATGGTCCAGGCCATGCAGTACGATGACATTTCGTCCCAACGCATCAGCCACGTCGTCGCAGCCATGAAACGGGCCGAAGCCAGACTCGCCGCCCTCTCCACCGATCCCGACCCCGTAACCACGCGACGCTGGTTTGTCCTGGTCACCAGGATATGCAGCGAACAACTGCGGTCGATCAATGCCGATCTGATGTCCGCCGTCGCTTCCATGCACGACCAGCTGACCCGTATCTCCGATATTGCCGAGGGACAGAAAAAATGTATCTCCTCAAGTCAGGGTCTCAGCATGGAAATACGCAAGGATTGCGCTGAGGTTGGCTATCACCTGCACATGTTGTTGCGTCTGGGGGTCTTCGACGAAAACCTTTCCACCGATGTCCTAAAAACACTTTCCAAAGCAGAAAACGCCATCTTCCAGGCCAAACGCTCCCTCGACATGTTGACCATGACCAGTGGACGCCTGGAACATCTGGTCACGGGGCTGGATACCAACCGCAACGGACGTCTGGAAAACCTAGCCAGGTCGGTCGCCGATATTGCCACGGTGATCAAAGTGGAAGGAAAGGAACGTGTCGCCCAATTGCTGAAGGATGTTGACAAGCTGCAAGACATCACCATGTTTTTCTCGGAAAAAACGACCCCTAAAATCATGCGAACCAACAGCCTTCTAAGGCGATTGCCTTTGATCCTGCAACAAATCGAGGCCACCAACACCGACATACGTTCCATGATGACCGAAAATCTGGCGGGATCCCGGACCGTTGTCATCCAAATCATGCTGCTGTCTTCCGAAATGAACTTTCACAATGCCATCGACAGAAGGTTTACGAAGATCATCGACCAGATAGCAACCATGAATACTCAGGTCGCTGGAGAAGAAATCGTGAAGGGTCTCGATGGCGATCTTCATGACCTGGCCGAAGAGTTCGAGGATCTGGCCGCCATGTACACCATGGACAGTGAACGTCGTATCCATGGAGAAGTTCTTGGGGAGGACGTTGACATGTTCGGCGACCCCAAAAGTAAAGAGGACGACATCGAACTTTTTTGATTTTTGCCACCCAGGGAACCCGGTTTGCTGCTATCCAGATCCCCCGGGTGGTGCGTGTATCGGGTGTTCTTCAGGAAGCCATTTCCAACAGCAGCTTGTTCAGTTTGCGGATAAAGCCTGGGGGATCGTCCAGTTGCCCCCCCTCGCCCAACATGGCCTGATCGTACAAAATACGGCTTAAATCGTTGAACCGCTCCTCATTGGCTTCGTTGCGCAGGCGTGCCACCAGGGGGTGACCGGGGTTGAGTTCCAAAACGCGCATGGTACCGGGAACGCTCTGTCCTGCCTCTTTCAGGATGCGCGCCATGGTGGCACTCATGTCGTGTTCATCACTCACCAGACAGGCCGGGGAATCGGTGAGGCGGTGAGAAAGACGGACTTCCTTGACCGTTTCTCCCAAACCTTTTTTCACCCGTTCCAGCAAATCCTTGAAATCACCCTCTTTTTTCTCAAGTTCCTTTTCAAGA
>JACSDG010000044.1 GCA_015660855.1 Magnetococcales bacterium | reverse complement strand
ATACCCGTCAGACAAAAGAATCAAAACCAAAACCCTGGGGCTGCGCCCCTAGACCCCCCTTGGAGGGAAGTAAAATCAAAGTCAAAATCAAAGTCAAAAGAAAAACCTTGGTGGGCTGCTGCCTCCAAACCTCCGCCGGGGGGGATGATCCCCCCCGGACTCCCGCAAAAATTTTTGCCAAACTTTACCGCCTAGAATCCCAAAACATCATTCATCGTATAGAACCCCGGAGGCTTACCGGCCAACCACACCGCCGCCTTGACCGCACCCTGGGCAAAGGTCATCCGCGAAGAAGCTTTATGGGTAATCTCAAACCGCTCCCCCTCCCCGGCAAAAAGTACCGTGTGATCGCCCACAATATCCCCGCCGCGAACCGTCGCAAACCCAATACTCCCAGACTTTCTGACCCCCGTCTGCCCTTCCCGCGCATAAACCGCCACCTCCCCAAGATCCCGCCTCATGGCCCGGGCAACAGATCGCCCCAAACCCAAAGCCGTCCCGGAAGGGGCATCCACCTTGTGCCGATGGTGTGCCTCAATGATTTCAACATCGAAGGCGTCCCCCAAAGTCGCCGCCACCTGGGCCACCACCTTGAGCATCAGGTTGATGCCTACACTATAATTTGGAGCAAAAACAATGGGAACATCCCGCGCCGCCGCCTGCACAACCCCCAACTCGCTGTCCTTGAGACCCGTCGTCCCAATCACCAACCCGGTAGCATGCCTCCGGGCCAAATCGCAATGCCTGAGCGTCGCCTGGGGCGAGGTGAAATCGATCACAACCCGCCCCGCGCCAAATAAAGCCTCGGCCTGGGGCTGAATCACCACCCCCACCGCCCCAACCCCCGCCACATCCCCCGCATCCCGACCCACATGCTCCGATCCAGGAGTCTCACTGGCCGCCACCAACCGACAACCCGCAACCCCTGCCACCGTGGCCACCAACATCCGGCCCATGCGGCCACCGGCTCCGGCTACGGCCATCATGATTTCCGCCATGAACTTTTCCTAACTCGCCATGTGTTCGAGAAAATCTTTAACCTTGTCAAAAAATGATTTGGAATCGGGATGCGAATCGTCATCGCAACAACTGGCCAACTCCTCAAAAAGCTCCCGCTGACGCTTGTTGAGCTTCACCGGAGTCTCTACCCGCACCTCCACCACCAAATCACCAAACACCCCCGGCCGATTCAAATGCGGCAAACCCTTGCCACGCAAAGCCAACCGCACGCCCGTCTGCGTCCCCGCAGGGACCACCAAACGCGCCTTGCCGCTTAAACTGGGAACCTCCAACTTGCCACCCAACGCCGCCTGGGTAAAGGTAATGGGAACCTGACACAAAAGATCGGCATCCGACCGCTCAAACATGGGATGGCGCGCAACATCGATCAAAATATACAAATCCCCCGCCGGACCATGGGCCGACCCCACACCGCCCTCCCCGGACAAACGAATCCGGGTACCGGTATCCACTCCCGGAGGTATCTTGACCGTAAGGGTCTTCTCCGAACGGATACGACCCTGACCGCGACACGCCGTACAGGGATTGCGAATAATCCTGCCTCGACCCCCACAGGCCGCACAGGTGCGGGCAATGGAGAAAAATCCCTGCTGCGTCCGCACCTGCCCCGACCCCTGACACGTCGGACACGTCTCAGGGCCAGAACCCGCCTTGGCCCCCGACCCCTTGCAGGGGTCACATTCAACCACCGTCGGAATGCGTATCTTTTCCTCGGAACCGTTCATGACGGTTTCCAACGTCACCGACATGTCGTACCGATAATCATCACCCCGCTTCGGTCCTCCAGCCCGTTCACCCCGGCCACCGCGACCGCCCCCAAAAATATCCCCGAAAAATTCTTCGAAAATATCGCCAAAGCCCCCGCCAAAACCCGAAGGATCACCCGAAAAACCTCCACCTCCCCCCTGCCCCAGACCGGCGTGCCCGAACTGATCGTAGATGGAACGCTTTTTCGCATCCTTCAAAACTTCGTAGGCGGCGTTAACCTCCTTGAACTGCGACTCCGCATCCTTATTCCCCGGATTGCGATCCGGATGCAGCTGCATGGCCAGCTTTCGATAAGATTTTTTTATCTCATCATCACTGGCGTCGCGACCAACCCCCAGGGTTTCGTAATAATCTTTCGGCATCGATCGTATCAGTCTTTCTTGCCGTCCTTGACTTCCTCAAACTCGGCATCCACAACATTGTCGGCACCACCGGCCGAACCCTTAGGCTGCGCACCCTGACCGTCCGCCTCAGGCCCCTGCCCGGCGGAATCCTTGTACACCGCCTCGCCCAATTTCATCGATACTTCCATGAGAGCCTGGGTTTTGGCCTCAATCGCCGCCGCATCCTCACCGCCCATCACCGCCTTGAGATCGGCTACGGCACTATCAATCTGGCCCTTCATCCCCGCATCAACCTTATCCCCATGCTCCTTGAGCGTTTTTTCGGTGCTGTAGATCATCGAATCGGCTTGGTTGCGCGCATCGATCAATTTACGATTGCGGGCATCCTCCTCGGCATGGGCCTCAGCATCGCGCACCATCTTTTCAATTTCAGCATCGGTCAAGCCACCCGAGGCCTGGATTTTAATGGATTGCTCTTTCCCAGTCCCTTTATCCTTGGCACCCACATGAACCAAACCGTTGGCGTCAATGTCAAAGGTAACTTCAATCTGGGGCACACCACGATGCGCCGGGGCAATGCCCACCAAGTCAAACTGACCCAAAAGCTTGTTGTGGTTAAACAATTCCCGCTCGCCCTGGGCCACGCGAATGGTCACCGCCGGTTGATTGTCCACCGCAGTCGAGAACACCTGCGACTTTTTGGTCGGTACCGTGGTATTTTTTTCGATCAGCTTGGTAAACACACCCCCCAAAGTTTCGATCCCCAACGACAGCGGAGTGACATCCAACAGCAGGACATCCTTGACATCCCCCTTAAGCACCCCACCCTGAATACCGGCACCAATGGCCACCACCTCGTCCGGATTGACCCCTTTATGCGGATCCCTGCCAAAAAACTCGGTGACCACCTGCTGCACCTTGGGCATCCGGGTCATGCCCCCAACCAGGATGACCTCGTTCACCTCCCGCGCGGAAATCTTGGCGTCTTTCAAGGCCGTGCGGCAGGGTTCCAAGGTGCGTTGAATGAGACCATCCACCAAAGATTCCAGCTTCGCCCGCGACAGGGTGACGTTCAAATGCTTCGGCCCCGAGGCATCGGCGGTGACAAACGGCAGATTCACATCGGTCTGCATGCTGTTGGACAACTCAATCTTGGCCTTCTCCGCCGCCTCCTTCAGGCGTTGCAGGGCCATCGTATCCTTGCGCAAGTCGATGCCATTCTCCCTTTTAAACTCATCGGCCAGCCAGTCAATGATGGTTTTGTCAAAATCCTCACCACCCAGGAAAGTATCTCCATTGGTGGATTTAACCTCAAAAACACCATCGCCGATCTCAAGAACCGACACATCGAAGGTACCACCACCCAAATCATAAACCGCAATGGTCTGACCTCCTTTTTTATCCAGACCATAGGCCAAAGCGGCGGCGGTGGGTTCGTTAATGATCCGCAACACATCCAGCCCGGCAATCCTTCCGGCATCTTTGGTGGCCTGACGCTGGGCATCGTTGAAGTAGGCTGGAACCGTGATAACCGCCTCGGTAACCGTCTCGCCCAGATAATCCTCCGCCGTCTGTTTCATCTTTTGGAGAATCATCGCCGACACTTCGGAAGGGCTGACCTTCTTTCCGCCAAAATTAACCCAGGCGTCGCCATTGTCCGCCTTGACGATTTCAAACGAGACAAAACCCTTATCCTTCTGCGTCATCGGATCTTCGTAGCGACGCCCAATCAGCCTTTTAATGGCGTACAGCGTGTTCTTGGGATTGGTGACCGCCTGACGTTTGGCAGCCTGCCCCACCAAGCGTTCCCCCGACGCAGTAAAGGCCACCATCGAGGGAGTGGTACGTACCCCTTCGCTGTTTTCAATCACCTTGGGGTCGCCACCTTCCATAATGGCCACACAGGAGTTCGTCGTTCCCAGATCGATGCCAATGACCTTGCCCATCTTAGTGCTTCCCTTTCCTGAAGGCATGACCGGAACGCATCCGGCCCGCCATGATTGTTTCGGGTGAAATTCAACCTCTCACCGGCCCATATGGAAACACCCGGTGCGTTTGTCAAGACCTACCGCACGTTTTATTATGTCGCCTGAACTCTGGCAACGACGACCATCGAGGCCCGCAACAATCTCCCATTGAGGAGAAAACCAGGCTGAAATTCCGCAACGATGGTCCCCGGTTGTGCTTCGGGGGCATCTACCTCCTGCACCGCCTGATGCAGATTGGCGTCGAAAGGTTTGCCCGCGGTTTCAATCCGGACCACCCCATGACTTTCAAAAATGCGCTTGAGTTCCGCCTGCACCATGCCCACACCATCCGCCATGGCCTTGATGGCACCATCCTGGACGTCGGGCATGGCATTCAGGGCGCGTTCCATGTTGTCCGACACCCGCAAAAGATCCCGGGCAAACCCCTCCAACGCAAAATCACGCGCCTGCTGCACCTCACGCGCCGTGCGCTTGCGCAAGTTTTGCATGTCGGCATGCACCCTCAATGTATCTCCCCGGCTGGCGGCAAGGGCTGCCTCCGTCTCCTCCAACTTTTGTTTAAGCTGCGCCAGTTCCTCGCGCAATGCCCCTTCGTCAGGCTCGGCAACCTGCCCGAGATCCTGCTGTTCATCTGTCGTTGTTGCCAAATCGATGCCCTCGCCATGAGAAAAAACAGTTGCCGCTTCTTGAGGACCACCACTCTCAGGATGATCCCCCACCTTGTCATTGGGATAATTCTGATCGGTCATATCACGCACATTTTCTTACAAAGGGTTGATACCAAGGCCCAGATACTGTGATTGCGGGCCATGAAATGGCAGGCAGGTCACTTGAGGTCGCCTGGACCTTCACAATAACCATAGCCGGAGAATGCGCGTTCGGACAGCAACGCCCCCAGCATTTTGGCAGTGAAATCAACCAGGGGAACAACGTGGGCATAATCCAGACGCACCGAACCCAGAACGCCCAACGTCCCCGGCATCAGGTTCCCGGGACCGGAAAAAGGGGCGACCACTACGGAACACGAATTGTCCTGCACGATCCCGCTCTCCGAACCGATGAACAATCTCACGCCATCCAGCTTGTCACATTCGTCCAGCAGATGAATCAACTTACGATTTTCTTCCAGTGCCGCAAAAAGATCCCGCATCCGGGTCAAGTCCTTGCTGGAAAAATGCTCCTGATCGCCAAAATCAAACAGGTTCATGCGTCCATTGACAATCAAAGCGTCGGCGGATGCCACCAGGACGGAACTCTCCAGAAGGTTGCGACAAAGATCGTGGAATATTTTTTCGCCGCGATCAATTTCCGTCTGCAACCTTCGTTTGACCTCAGCCAGGGTTTTTCCCTGCATTTCTCGACTGAGATAGGCCCCAAACTCGTCCAGATCCTTTTGCTGCAACCGCGTTTGCAATCGAACCACGCGACTTTTCAACTGCCCCGTTTCCGAAACCAGGAGGGCCAATATTCTCATTTCGGTAAAGTTGTCACGGGACAGTTCGATGAACTGAACCCGATGGATCACCACATCCAGCATTCTGGGCAGGCGGACGATACAGGCGTTGGGGGTCATGGCCGCCAGAACGCGACTGACCTCCGACAGGGTTTGTTCCAAATCGTCGCCGTGGGAGCAAGCCGCCACAATCCGATCCTTGTCTGGATTGGACAGTTTGGTTACCTCCAGCAGTATATCCACGAAAAACCTCAACCCCCGCTGGGTCGGTCTGCGCCCGGAAGAGGCGTGGTCCCGCACCAAGTAGCCCATTTTTTCCAACTGCGCCATTTCGGAACGAATCGTGGCGGGAGAAAAACCCAGACCATCCATCTGGCTGAGTGTCTTGGAGCCGACGGATTCCCCTTGATGGATATAGGCGTGGACGACGCGATGAAGGATGTCCCGATGCCGTTGAGTCAACATGGCTTGGTGTGGTAGTCCTGTACTTTTGGGATGCACGGCAGAATTTTGCTGTTTTTCGCTCCTGACCCGAATCAAGTCCGACCCCGGAGCATAACAATCCCCGCCAATGGTGTCAACGCGCACGTTCAATGACCCAGCCTAGTCCCCCCTTTCGCGCAACTGTGAAGAATTGAAGTTCCCGCCCCCGGCACCATTCAAGCTCTTGCGTCTTTGCCGCCAGTTCCGGTATTGAATGGGGGGGAGGTGGGTCAACCGCATGGATATTTGGGCTTGAAGGGGAATGAAAACGTGAAAGTCACTATCGTTGGGGCAAATTTCGCAGCCTTAGCGGCCATCGACCGCCTGAGGAGATGGGATCTCGGACGCAACCTGCAACTAACCGTCGTGGCCCCCAAAGCGGAATTTTTCTATCAACCCAGCCTGATATGGATTCCTACCGGCGGACGAACGCCGGAACAGATCCACCTTTCTCTGGCCAGCTATTTTGAACGCATGGGCGTCGATTTTGTCCAGGCCCGCGCCACCGGTGCCGAAAATGGCGGACGAACCCTCCTGACCACCGCCGGAAAAATTGACAACGACGCCCTGTTGATTGCTTCGGGTGGGGAATATTTAACAAAAGCCCCTGGCGTCAAACAAAACGCCTTGATTCCCTGCCACCTTACCGATGCCCAAAGGGCAAGGGAGTTCCTCAGCCGCATGGCGGGAGGAAACTTGGCCTTTGGTTTTTCCGGCAATCCCGACGAACCCACCGCCATCCGTGGTGGTCCCATGTTCGAGTTCATGTTTTGCATTGAAAACCTGCTGCGCCGGTCGGGGCGCAGAAAAAAATTTACCCTGACCTTTTTCAGCCCCATGGCCGAACCGGGAAAACGCATGGGACCGGCGGCGGTCAAAGGTTTGCTGACCACCATGGAAAAAAAGGGAATCAACACCCACCTGGGACACAAAATCAAAGGGTTCACGCCCGACGGCATTGAAACCGAAGGGGGACGGGTCGCCAGCGACATGACCCTGTTCATCCCCGGCATGACCGGACAGCCCTGGTTTGCCAAAACCGGCTTTCCCCTCTCCCCTGGCGGTTTCCTCAAAGCCGATGCCCAAGCCCGGGTTGAAGAAACACAGAGGGTCTATGTCGCCGGGGACGCTGGCAGTTTCCCGGGACCGGAGTGGCGGGCCAAACAGGCCCACATGGCCGAATTGCAGGCTTGCGCCGCAGCCGATAATATTTTTCTGGAATTGAACGGCAAACCTTCACGAAAAAAATTTCGTACCGAGCTGATCTGCATCGTGGATACCGAAAAAACCGGCATCTTCGTCTCCCGCTTTGAACGCTTCGGCTTGATTCTCCCCCCGCTGTACCTGATGCATCAGGTCAAACGGGGGTTGGAATGGTGGAGTCTGAAAAAATACGCCTGATCCAGCCCGGTCGCAGAGGTTCTGAAATCTTCGTCATCTTCTATGACCCAAGGCTCACACCCAGGTGAACAGCCAATTCCATGGTTTTGGATTTGGCATCGTCGAAATCAAAAAGATCCACCGCCCTCTTGATTGGGATCAAATCGGCCTTGGATACGGCCTGGGCGAGTCGATGCAAAACTGGCTCTGCGACATCTGGGTTGAGTGCGTCCAAAGCCTCCACCAATTCCACCAACAAACCTTGCACAACAGCACCGTCAAAAGTGTGCATGACTTGTGAAAAATCATCACCCGGCGGATGCAGTCTGCCAATGGCTTGGAGCGTGGCCTGCATGGCGTGATGCAACCCCTCCAACCTAGATTCCAGAACAACCCTCTGCCCTGCTTTCAGCTCTGTTTCAATTTCCTTGGCCAGACGGGCGACACGCTCCATGCCCAAGTTGCCAGCCACCCCCTTTATGGCATGGGCCAACATTTGTGCGGGTTCATTATCATCAGGATGATTCGCCAAGAGACGTTGCATCTCACCTGCATCATCGGCGCGTGTTGTGGCGAAAAAAAACAGTGCCTTGAGGTACGCCTCCGGATCTTTCCAGGTCTTGAGTGCCCTGACATAATCCACAAGGCCATCGAGCGGAGAAAAATCACACAAAAAGTGCTCCACCACTTCAGTCATACGAAAGGCGTTTGGCCGCCCAACGCCAACAGGAACAATCTGCTCCATGCTGACAAACAGTTTATTGAAATCAATCGGCTTGGCTTCAATCCCATCCATCCCGGCATTCAGACATTTTTGCCGGTCTTCATACATGACACTGGCCGTCAATGCCAAAATGGGAATGTGTTTTCCTGATCTTTTTTCCAGTTCCCGAATGCTGTGTGTGGCATCCAATCCATCCAGTTCCGGCATCATGACATCCATGAGAATCAAATCAAATTCACCCTGACGATAGGCATCAACGGCTTCCCGGCCATTTTTTACCCAAACCACGGCATGTTTCTGCTGTTGCAAACGTAACATAACCAAAGCCGCGTTGGCCTCCAAATCCTCTGCCAACAGAATATGAAACAAGCGGGGTGAAACATATCCTTCTTCAAGAATTTCCCCCTCTTCGTACAGACACCCCTCCGTCAGAGTGGCCACAGGGAGCCATGCGCTAAAATGAAAAACAGACCCTTTTCCAAATTCACTTTCCACCCATATTTTACCACCCATCATCTCCACAAGCTGTTTGGAAATGGTCGTCCCCAACCCAGTACCGCCAAAACGACGCGTTGTGCTGACATCCGCCTGAGAAAAAGCCTCGAACACTTTCCCCAATTGCCCAGGGGTCATACCGATGCCACTATCCGTCACCGAAAAATGGAGTTGGGATTCATAATCACCCGGTTGTACGGCAACGATAATCTCCCCCTGTTCGGTAAACTTGATGGAATTTCCTACCAGATTCAAAATCACCTGCTTCAGCCGGGCCGGATCTCCCATAAAACGGTTGGGCAAAGTGGTATCGTAAGCAATACTCAATTTAAGGTTCTTTTCCTTTGCTCGTCGTTCCACTATGTGTAAGGCATCCGCCAAAACGTTGGGCAGATGAAAACAAATTGTTTCCATGGAAAACTTGCCGCTCTCCAATTTGGTGACATCCAAAATATCGTTGATAATACCCAGTAAGGAATTGGCGGAACTGAGAATCGTTTTGACATGCCGACGCGTTTCTTGTGCCAGCGTGCGGTCTTGCAGAACCACCTCGGCAAAACCGATGACGGCATTCATGGGAGTGCGGATTTCGTGGCTCATATTGGCGATGAAAGCTGCCTTGGCACGGGCACCGGCTTCCGCATCCTCTTTGGCCTGTTTGAGTTCTGCTTCGTTTTTCTTTTGCGGCGTAATATCGGATATAAATCCAACAAAAATGTGCCGGTTGTCCGAAAGTTCCGTATGACCCACCGCAAGATAACCAGGAAACGTACTCCCATCCTTACGCATGGCCGTGATCTCCCGTCCCAGCCCGATGATATGGGGTTCCCGCGTCGCAAAGAAGCGGGCAAGATAGCCATCGTGTTGAACGGCAATCTTAGATTCCATCAATAGGGAAACATTTTGACCTATCGCCTCCTCCATGGTCCAGCCAAACAACTTCTCGGCGGAGGGATTAAAAGAACGCATAATGCCCCGCGCATCAATGGTAATAACGGCATTCACCGCTGTCTGCACGATAGCCGTAACTTCGGCGGTGGCAATGGCGACCAGTTGTTCCAGGTGATCTCGATGTTGACGCAACTCCGCTTCGGCAATTTTTCTTTCGGTTATATCAGCGATGATGCCAACAAACATAGGCTCACCCCCGATTTCCATGGCACCAACAGAAAGATGAATAGGGAATGTCGAACCCTCTTTCCTGCGTCCCTCCACCTCACGCCCCTTGCCGATAATACGAGGGTTGCCTTCTTTCAGATAGCGCGCCAGATAACCATCATGCCCAGAACAATACGGCTCTGGCATAAGCATCTTGACGTTTTGTCCCAAAACTTCCTGTGTGGAATAACCGAATAACCGCTCGGCTGCCGGATTGATGGTTTTGACGATCCCGTGGGCGTCAATGGTAATAACGCCGTTGAGAAGCGTATTGAACATGGCCTGCAAATAGACCTCACGGTCTTGTAATTGTTGCGCCAGCTTTAACACTGACGAAGCTTTAAACTCCGCTACAACACACTGGGCAAGATCATTGAGTACCCGAATTTGCTCCTCAGTTATCTGCCGGGGTTTGGAATCAATGGCACACAAGGTGCCAATGCGTTGACCTTCACCCAGATCAAGAGGTGCTCCCGCGTAAAAGCGAATGTTTGGTGCCTGAGTGACCAATGGGTTATCTACAAAACGGGGATCTTTCAATGCATCTGGAATGATAAAAATCTCTGAGCTGTGAATAGCATGACCGCAAAAAGAAATATCTCTGGGTGTTTCAGTGACATCCACCCCTTGTCGCGACTTGAACCATTGCCGTTCCCCATCCACAAGACTGATCAATACAATAGGCGTTTGCAGAACATACTGGGCAATGCGCGTCAAACGGTCAAATCGCTCCTCCGACGGTGTATCGAGAATTTTAAGTGCCTGCAAAGCCTCAATGCGCTGCGCTTCGTTGGCCGGAAGAGCCGGTTTGAGCATGTCAATGTCCCCTTGGTAATTTTATTTTTTTTCGATACGTTCAATAATTGGCCCTGGCCTGTTGCTGGCGTATAGCCACCATGCTTTCGGAAGCGCGCATGGCCAAACCCAGGGTGGAAATCCCCTTGGCGTTGAGTAGTTTTATCAATTTTAAGAACACTTCGGCAGTTGCCAGGGTATCACCCATGGCGGTGTGCCGTCCGTGAATGGGCACCCCTACCCGTGCGGCAATGGCCTCCAGGGTATGGTCACTCACATCGTCATGCAAATACACCGACAGCAACAAAGTATCCAGGACGGGATGGTCAAAACGAACCCGACAACGCTCTTCCTTGAGTTGCAAAAAACGCATATCGAAAGCTGCGTTGTGCGCCACCAGCACAGAATCGGCCACAAACGTTTTGAATTGCGGCAAAACCTCGTCGATGGTCGGCTTGTCCACCACATCTGCCGCAGTAATTCCATGAATCCGGGTCGATTCCACGGGAATCGAACGCTGGGGATTCACCAAACGCTCAAAAGTTTCCCCCCTTAAAATGCGACCGTTGACAATCCGTACCCCCGCAATGGCAATAATCTCGTCACCCTCGGATGGACGCAAACCCGTGGTTTCGGTATCAAACACCACATAGCTCAACTCGGCCAACCCCCGCCCCGCTGCCCGCCCCAGGCCAGGAAACGAAGACATCAGGGAAAAATCATAAAACTCAGGTCGTTCCGGAATTTTTTGCACGGGAGATTGCCCTTGTTTCGAGGAAAGAAGCAGCGGCAGACGCAACACGGCATACCCCTCCCGAAGATGCCTCTGACTCCAAACCTCGCAGCCATGCCGCTCCAAAACTTCAGCCAACGACTGCACCGATTCTCCCTGAGACCATACCAACCCTTTCCAGGATTCCACCAGGGTTGCAGAAATCGGGACACCCGGCCAAACCAAATCCAGATAAATGCGATGCTTACCCATCCATGCCTGAATTTCCAGAGCCGCCACACCCGAATGTTTGTCGATTTCAAGGATCAACAACTCCAGGGCCAACAACAAGGCTGGGGCATCGGCCTGAATCCACCAAGGGTCTCCCACCTCCGTCAATGGAGGCCCCCCCTTTTTTTCCAGGCGTCGCAGCAAACCCGCAATCAAATCGGAAGTTAAAACATCGGACAAACCCCACGGCTCCGATGCCAATCCATGGGCCTCCTCCGTCATCCGCTCCAAACACAGGGAAAGTGCCGCGCCCTCTTCGTAAACCACCTGCATGAACGCTTTTTGGGACAGGGGATCCATGTCGGCGTGCTGAATCAAAATTTCAGTCGCAGCCCGTAAATTGGCCACCGGACCGCGCATGTTTTCCAAAGCCTGATCAATAAATCGACCCGTGCGCCGCATTGCCGCCATTTCGCGACCCGCCTCTGCAAAGGTGATCATGAAATGCCCCGACCCAGAAAACCCACCCGAATACTGCCGCATGGTGCAATCCAACATGCCTGCGTCATGCACCGCCGCACAATAAAAACGAATAACATCCTGCCCCCCCCCGGAGCCACGATCAAACAATTCCATGGTGGCCTCCACGGGACCACGGACACAGTGTTCATAGAGGGAACGTCCAAGCCCGAGGGCGTCCAAACTTTGGTGAAAAACGTTCCGGGCGGCTTGGTTGTACAGAATGATATGGCCGTGGGTATTGATGACCACCAACCCCACAGGTAAATGTTGAATCACCCGCTCCAAAGGTTCCATCTCCACAGCATTGTGGGTCAAAGCTTCCTGCACCTGCCGCTGGGCATGGGACAAAGCTTCCCCCAAGCGTTGCACCGCCGCAGGCAGCCCCCCCAGCAAGTGCTCCGGTTCCAGGACAACGCAATGCAAAGGGTCGGCATCGGCCATAATTTCGCCCCCCCGACCAAGATGCGCCATAGGCCGCAACAATACCCGGTCCAGCCAGGCCCAGATGTGAACCAATATCCCGGCCAAACAAAAAAAGATTAAAAGCAGCAACGCCAATTGCCTTTGCAGCCAGTAGGACACCTCCCCATCAACGACCGGCATTTCCTCCAAAGCAAACCACAGCACCCACCCCAGAGTCCCAGAAACCAGCAGCAAAAAAAATCCCAGCACACCCCAAAATTTAGATCGTGCGCTCATGGTACCCCTGCTAACGACAATCCCAACATACCCCGAATTTTCAAAACCAGTTCCCGGGTCGAAAACGGTTTGGTCACATAATCATCTGCCCCCAGGGCCAACCCTTTTTCCAGTTCCACATCACGCCCCTTGGCCGTCAACATGACAACGCGAATATCCTGCCACTGGGGGTTGGCGCGAATGGCCTCACAGACCTCATAACCATTACGTTTGGGCATCATGACATCCAGAAGTACCAAATCGGGCTTTTTATCCGCAATGGCCTTGAGCGCCGCATCGCCATCGCCGACCGAACGTACGGCAAACCCCTCTTTCTTCATCAAAAATTCCAAGGATAAAACAATATTGGGCGCATCATCGACAATCAAGATTTCCCGAGCCATTCCCCTTCTCCCTTGCCCGGTCAAAATCATTGCAGCTGCCGTAACCGGAAATGATGGTCGATCAAACGTTTGAACCGGTCCACCTGAACCAAACTGTCACGCAAACTTTCCCGCTCCGAACGCTCCAGACTTCTTGGTGCCAGGTCATTGCCATGCCGGTCATCACCCAATGCAGGATCCAGCCCCACTTTGGCACGCAAACCAGAAATAAAATCAAAAGCACCCAGAAGATCCATACCGAAAGATTGCTCAAGCACCCCCAGGCGAATCAACCCACGGATCCGCAGTGCCGTGTTGGAATCCCTGAGACGCTGCTGCAATGCCAAACTACGTACACCATGAACAATCGGAAATATTCCCCCTTTTTTAAGATCGATACGGCACTGTTTATCATTTTTTTCATAAATAAAACGGTTAAAAATTCCCAATGGTGTTTTAAAGGCCAGCACAGGCATGGCAAAATGGGCGTAGAACGCCTGATCGTTGGGAAGATGATCCAGAAAAAAATGGCGTGCCCCCCGAAACAAATCCAATTGACCCACCACGGCACGCGCATCATAACATATGGCGATCTGTAATAAATTCGCCGGGGTCGGATTGGCAATCCAGGATCTGAGCCGGCCTTGAAATGCCTTCAAACTACCCCCCCAGACAGGATTATCCATCATTACCCGACCCGGACACGGTGGGTAGCCCAATTGTAACAAGGCCGCAGTAAACCCCTGGGTAAACCTTTGAATTTCCTCTTCAGAAACATTCTCATCGCAAAGAAGGGCGTTGTCCTGATCGGTTTTCATGATCTGCTCCCCCCGCCCCTCACTCCCCAAAACCAAAATACACACATGCTGCAAAAATTCCGCGGTGGCCAACAAGAAGGCCGCTTTTTGAAAAACCTGGCGATCCAATTCCTGTATCAACCAACCCACATGGCGCACCTTAGCCCCAATAGAGATCAAGGTTTGCACCAGACGCCCCTGATGCTTGACAGCCTCGGCCAATTCAACCATCGAAGTGGCCTGGTGGATACGTTGCATGGTCAACGAAGCGTGATGGGTCAAAAAAGCCAGAAGCTCATGCACTTCCAAAGTCCCCTGCACCGCCCCATCCTGACCGATGACCAAACGTTGCACCCCATGTTTGGTCATCAGGTGGAACGCGTTGAGAAGCGACTCGTCAGGCATCACCATGACCAGCTTCCAGGAAACAATCTCGACGATGGGGGTATCAACGCTGCGTTGATCCATGGCCAAGGCATCCCGAATGTGGGTGCTGGTCAAAAAGCCATAGCGGTGTTGCTGACGAAACAGGACACAATCGACGTTACGGAAAGACATCTGCCGTGTCGCCTCGCCAATCGAGATTTCCCCTTCCAGGATCAACGGTCTGGCAAGGTCAAGGTCTCCAAGGCGCAACGTCAGGATGGGTGCCACAAAACCATCGCGGCTCAAGGGGTGTGTCATCGCAACTTAAACCGAACCCAGCACGGGATACGTAGTTTTCGTCATTCCCGCGAAAGCGGGAATCCAGGACTCGAAGCGACCGATTAACGTTCCGGATTCCCGCCTTCACGGGAATGACGTTTGGAAATTACGCATTCCAAAATGGTTACGGTTTAAACCATGCCCACTTTGGGATGCGAAGTTATTTGTTCGGGGCTTCGCCCCGATCCCCACCAAGGGCTTCGCCCCTGGACCCCACCAGGGGGGTGACCCCCCTGGACCCACAATAATCTGAAACTGCATATCCCAAGATGGTTGCGGTTTAAGTGGGATCAGGAAGGGTGTGCTGGACCCCGATTCAAAGCCAGGGGTCCAGCAAAAACCATCCTTGAAGGTCAGTGTTTGGAAGCCCCGGAAGCCCCAACGCCGGTTTCGCAACGCACGTTCTGGGCAGCAAAAAGTGCACGCTCCGCCTGAGCCTGGGAACTGGAGTCCAGTTTGGAAAACAGCCAACACCCCACAAAAGCGAGGGTCATGGAGAAAATGGCCGGATCCTTGTAGGGAAACAAGGGATCCTTGTACCCCAGGACATCAACCCAGACTGTTTTTGACAGCACCACCATGGTCACCGTGGAAATCAACCCCATGGAACCGCCAATCAAAGCACCGCGAGTCGTCAGGTTTTTCCAGTAGATGGAGAGGATTAAAATGGGAAAATTGGCCGATGCCGCGATGGCAAATGCCAACCCCACCATGAAAGCGACGTTTTGCTTTTCAAACTGGATACCCAGAACAATGGCGATGACACCGATCACCAAAGCGGAGAGTTTGGAAATACGCATTTCCACCCGCTCGTCCACACGACCACCACGCATGGCGTTGGCATAGATGTCGTGAGAAACCGCCGAGGCACCTGCCAAGGTCAAACCCGAGACCACCGCCAGGATGGTGGCAAAGGCGACCGCCGAAATAAATCCGAGGAACAAGTCACCCCCCGTGGCATGGGCCATATGGATGGCAGCCATGTTGTTTCCCCCCATAAGGGTCCCCTTGACCATATCTACATACTGAGGATTGGGTGCCACCAGCACAACGGCACCAAAACCAATAATAAAAGTCAGAATGTAGAAGTAGCCGATAAATCCGGTAGCATAAAACACCGATTTACGCGCTTCCCTGGCATTGGCCACCGTGAAAAAGCGCATGAGAATATGGGGAAGCCCCGCAGTACCGAACATCAACGCCATCCCCAGAGAAATGGCGGAAATGGGATCGGAAACCAACCCCCCTGGAGCAAAAATATCTTTATTTTCGGCAACAACCTTTTTATGATCCGCCAAACCGCTGGCCTTGACCCCTTCCAGAGCACTGCGGAAGAAAGCTTCAAGGTCAAAGTTGACATGGTTGAGGGCACCCAGGGCAATAAAGGTGGCCCCGGTCAAGAGCAGCACCGCTTTGATAATTTGCACCCAGGTCGTCGCGATCATCCCCCCGAAAGCGACATAAAGAATCATCAATGCCCCGACGATAACCACGGCATACTCATAGGGAAGGCCGAACAGGGTACGAATGAGTTGACCCGCCCCCACCATTTGCGCAATCAAGTAGAGGATAACCGTACACAGCGTTCCCAAAGCCGAAAGGGTGCGAATGGGGACTTGGGAAAGACGAAAGGAGACGATGTCGGCGAAAGTGTAGCGACCAAGGTTGCGCAATTGTTCCGCCATCAAAAACAGAATGACCGGCCACCCCACCAAAAACCCGATGGAATAGATCAAACCGTCGTAGCCTTTGGCAAACACCATGGCGGAGATGCCAAGAAACGAAGCGGCCGACATATAGTCACCGGCAATAGCCAGACCGTTTTGAAATCCGGTGATACCGCCACCGGCGGCGTAGAAATCTTTGGTGGTTTTGGTGCGGGAGGCGGCCCAATAGGTGATCCCCAGGGTCACCGCGACAAAAATAAAGAACATAATGATGGCGGTTATGTTCAATTTATTTTCCGGTTTGGCCGCATCCGCCGCCCAGGCGATGGATCCCCACAGCCCCACCACGGCCACAAACAAAACTTCGATTAAACGCCTCATTTTGTGTCCTCCTTGATCTGTTGGGTCAAATCATCGAACTCACCATTGGCCCGACGAACATAGACCCCCGTCAAGATAAAGGCCGAAACAATGACAAACACCCCAATGGGGATGCCCACGGAAATAACACTGCCCGCAAAAATCTTCGTCCCAAGAGTTTTTGGAATGAAAGCCACAACCAAAACAAAAGCGTAATAAATCAACAGCATGAAAACAGAAAGCGTCCAGGCAAAGCGCGAGCGTTTTGTAACAAGTTCCTGGTATTTTGGATGGTTTTGAATCCTCTCGATCATCCGGCTGTCTACGGGATCATTATTCATACTCATCTCCTTATTGTTGTTCTATTTTACTGTTTCAGATCCTCTCCATTTTATTGAAAGCGGGCGAACGTTCCCTCGATCACCATACAACGGTCACTCTTGTGTTTCGATATCCACCTTCATGCTCAACGTCATGGCGACAGGTCTGTCTGCCCCAGGCGCATCAAACTCGGAGACAAAAGTCTGGTCGGAAATGGGGGGCCGAACATACCCCTGAGATTTGACCCTCGGGGGGAGTGGCACAGGCTCCGGAGTCAGATCTTCATGGGGAATCACACGCAACAGATGGTTGATACAGTTGAGCCGCGCCCGCTTCTTATCGTCGGCGACCACCACAAACCAGGGGGCCTGTTTGATGTCGGTGTGGGCAAACATGGCATCCTTGGCGCGCGAATAATCCTCCCATCGATTCCTGGATTCCACGTCCATGGGAGACAGTTTCCAGCGTTTGGTAGGATCCTTGATCCGCTCCTGGAACCGTTTTTCCTGAATCTCATCGTTCACCGAAAACCAATATTTAATCAAAATGATTCCGGACCGCACCAACATCCGTTCAAACTCGGGACAAGTACGCAAAAACTCCCGATATTCATCTTCGGTGCAAAACTCCATCACATGCTCCACACCGGCGCGGTTATACCAACTGCGATCAAAAAGCACCATCTCACCAGCGGCCGGCAAGTGAGGAACATAGCGTTGAAAATACCATTGAGTTTTTTCCCTTTCGGTGGGGGTTCCCAGGGCGACCACCTTGACGACACGCGGATTCAACCGTTCCATGATTCGTTTGATGACTCCCCCCTTGCCAGCGGCGTCACGTCCCTCAAAAATAACCACCACCTTAAGACCTTTTTCCTTGATCCACTCCTGTAGTTTGACAAGGTCAACCTGAAAAGAAGACATCACCTGGAGATACTCTTTCTCCGACATTTTTGTCTTCTTTGGAATATTTTCCTTTTCTGCTATTTCTTCTTTTTTATCTGCGGGTTCAAACTTTTTTTTCTTTGACATGAACAGCTCCAGTATCCTTGGCGGTAGTCATGAGATATATCACTTTTCCCGGTCGGGGATCGAAATCCCTTGCCGGACAACAATCGGGTGTTCCCCTCTTAAGATCACGAACGATCAACCGTCACCAAATCGGTACCGACGCTCCTTAAGACCCCGGACTCCATACGACTGACCTTCCACAGGGCCAAAAACAAACACAAACCTGCCCAGGCAACAGCAACAACGCAAGCCATGCGATAGTCTGTCATCCCCAACAGCTGAGATCCAGGGTAGTAAAATGGGAGGCGGATCAATTGCAGGGCATGGCTCACAGGATTAACGAGAATCAGACCACTCAACCAGCCAGGAAGGTGCCCCATGGGGAAAAGTGCCCCGGAAAGCATCCACAAAGGCAGGAGAAAAACCGACATGATGGCATGAAACCCGGCAGTGGAGTCCATGTTCCACGCGATAACGAATCCCAAAGCGGTAAATCCCAATGAGGAAAGGATCAATCCCAAAGTCAAAAGCAACCATCCAACGCCATCGAGAGACAAACCTAAAAATGGAATGGCCAGCAGCATGAGAAATGCCTGTGCCAGACCGATCCCCATGGATCCGGCCACCTTGCCCAGAACAATGGCCATTCGGGAAACGGGGGCCACCAGGACGCTTTGGAGAAGGCCTTTGCTACGGTCCTCAATGATGGTAATCGTAGAAAAAATACCGGAAAAAAGCACCACCATCAGCAATATTCCCGGGTAAAAATATTCCAGATAACTGACCCCTTCCATTCCTGGAGCCTTGAAGGATGCGCTGAAGCCAAACCCCAAGAAAATCCAGAACAACAGGGGTTGCGCCACACTGCCCACGACCCGGTGCGGCTGGCGAAAAAAACGGATCCATTCCCTTTTGGCAAGGGTTGCAATGACGGTAATCATGCGGATTCCTGTGCTGCGGGGGCGGTGATGTGGATAAAAAAATCCTGGAGCGTTGGACGTTTGATGGCAATATCCTGGAACAAATCCTGGCGTTGGTGGATCAACTCTTCGATCACGGCGGGCGTTGCCCCCTCGACGCGCAATTCCCTGCCCTGCCGATGAACCGTCAGATTGTCCTTCAGGGAAAGTTTTTGTTGGAGTTGCAGGGCATTTTCGGAGTTTTTGGCATGGATGACGATCATTTCCTCGCCCAATTGCCGGACCAGCGACTCCGGGGTTCCTTCGGCCAATATTTTCCCCTGGTGCAAAATAGCCACCCGGTCGGCCTGTTCGGCTTCATCGAACAAGTGGGTCGTCGTCAATACGGTCAAGCCAAGGCGGTCACGAAAATTGCAGATGGTTTCCCAGAAAGCTTTTCTGGCACCAGGATCCAACCCCGTGGTCGGTTCGTCCATAAGCAACAGACGCGGACGATGCAGCAGGGCCTTGACCAGTTCAGCCCGCCTTTGCAGCCCCCCGGAAAGGTTCCCCGCCCGTTCGTGGAGACGATCTTTCAGGCCTGTCCAACCCAAATCCTCCTCCAGAGTTTGTTCAAGGACGTTTTTTCCCAGGGCGTACAGACTGGCATGTATTTGAAAGTTTTCCAGGACTGTGAGTTGACCATCCAGGGCGGGATATTGAAACACGATGCCCATCAGTTTGCGGACTGCAACGGGATGGACCCGAATGTCCATGCCACCCAAACGAACCTGGCCGCTACCCGGCTGGAGCAGACCGGCCAGAATCCGAAACAGCGTCGACTTGCCGCCACCGTTGGGACCAGTCAACGCAAACAGTTTTTTTTCCGATACGGCAAGATGGATGTCATCCAGAACCTGACGCACAGGTCCCCTGGTTGATTTATAGAAATGGTTAACTCTCTGAATATCAATCATATCCGTCCAGAACATCCTGCCCTTCGGGCAAAAAAACTTGAGGCATTACCCCCAATCCCCTATGGACAATGAAGCTTTTTGTTCAAATTATCAAAACAAAGAATTTTGGAGTGCTACCCCAAACTTCTTCCCGGCCCCATCCTCGAAAATATCAATATTACAAAATTTCCCGATGTTGGCAATGATCGTCTCGGAAGGTTGATCGGCAAAAATTGTCAGGGCGTTTTTCGGAACCTCCAAAGTTTGAATCTGATCTTCCAGCAAAGAAGCCGGCATGAAATGACCTTGGCGGGAGAGGAGGCGTTCCTGGATCAAGGCGCGGGGACCATGCAGATGAACCCAGAGCACACTCCAGCCTGGGTGACACAACACCTCCCGATAGCTTGCCTTCAGGGCGGAGCATGCGACAACTACAATTTTATTTTCTTGTAATTTCAATGTGATAGATGCTCGCAAGGCCTTCAGCCATGGCCAACGATCCGCATCATTCAGGGCCATGCCATGGGCCATTTTTTTTACGTTGGCCTCGGGGTGAAAATCGTCCCCTTCAACGAAACAAGCCCCTATTCGTTGCGCCAGCAAGGAACCGATGGTTGATTTGCCTACTCCGCAAACCCCCATGACGATGATGACACTATATTTGAGATCCTGGGAAGCATTGCACGATGGCATGAATGTTTACCAATGGCCCGCAACCGGCGTTAAAAACAAGTTTAATCTTTGGTCTCCGGGTAGAGTGCCTGGTTTGGCGCAATCGTCCCAGACAGAACTCCCATGATTTTGATGAAGTAGACCAAAACCACAAAAGGAAGATAAAGCAGAAACACCGGCCTGCCAGATCCCCATGGCCGCATGGTAAGGTAGGTGGCGACGGCCACATACAACGGCGAAAGCATCAGAAAAACGCCGGCGAAACCAATCCGCCGCAGTACGGTATCCTGACCAAGGCCGGTACGGACAATGTAGGTGTGCAGTGCCCAGCGGTATTGATGTTTTATGACCGCATGGAGGGTTTCCCGATCCCGATGGCGTACCACAGGATCCGGCGAGAAAAAAATTTTTCCACCCTGCGCGCGCACTTTCCAGACGAAGTCTACATCCTCCCCGGTTTTGTATCTGGGTTCAAACAACCGATCAAAATGCGCCAACCGATCCAGCCGAAAGGAAAGGTTGGTGGTTGGCAGATGCAAAGGTGCCAAAATTTCACCGGCCGGCAATTCCGGCAATGAGGTAAACCAGGAAAGTACGCGATCCAGATGGGCCCAAAATCCGCTGCCAACGCCAATGATCGCACCACCAATGCAATCCATATCCGGATGTCGTTCAAGCAACAGCAAGTGATGCCGGACCATTCCAGGATCGGGGACACAATCACTGTCCAGAAGAATGACAACTTTTATCTGTTGTTGCCTGCACCATTGAATGCCGGTGTTTCGGGCGGCTGCGGGTCCCCGATTGACCGGATGATTGAGTATGTGGATACGCTCATCTTTAAGGTAGGGCGACAATTCACGACTTGTCTCTGCCATAACAGGGCTGCCATCGTCGACCAGCAACACCACGGTTTGTTCCGGCAAATCTTTGAGCAGATGTTCAAGCAATTGGGCAACCATTGCCAAGCGATTGAGAAAAGGAATGAGAATGCAAGTTTCATTGCGCATTGGAAGTGTCATACCTTGATTGGAAAAAAAAGCCGGGCCATGCAGGCTGGATTGAAAAACACGCTGTCAAGCATGGCGCAATTATGAGTACAATGGCATTGTCCCGCGACGATGGCATCGCGTTGCCTTTGATACGGCGTGCCCGACAAGATTTCAGCAAAGGATTGTGTACGGATATCCCCGACAGGTTCAAGCATTTCACAGCATGAAACAAGGCCATTGCCCCATACAACCATATGGGCGGTCCCTCCCAGACAGGGAATGATTTGTTTCTTTTGGCGCAGGGTATCCAGGGAAAGCTTCCAAAGGTAACGGTGATAGTTGCGCAGGATATTGCTGGATAGTTTGCCTTTTCCATAATCATACGTGTGTATAATTTTTAAAATTTCAGGACCCAGTCCCGTCAGGATGTCCAGTGGTGGCAATGCCATTTGCGGATCCGTGGGTTGGCCACGCATCAAAATGACCGAATGAAAATCGGGATCGTGCCGACGTACTTCGTGCATCAGTGGAATGATTTCATGGATGTTGCGGTTGTTGATGACGGTTGTAATCTTGAGGGAAAGACCTCCCAGGCGGCGCAGGGCTGCAAAGGTATTCCATACCTGGTTGTAGTTTCCATTTTGCCCACGAATTTGGTCATGGGTGTCCGCCAGACCATCCAAACTGAGACTGACGACGATTTCTGCATTGACCATGCGTTTCAATCGGGAGAGTTGTTCGATGGCTTGTTCTGGGAGGGAACCGTTGGTGGGAATGCTTAACACCGTGGTTTTAAAGGTCGCGGCAATGTCAGCAAGGTCTTTGCGCAAAAACGGTTCACCACCACCGATATCCATCCAAAACAGGGGGCCGGTCTCACGGGCCAAGCGTTGAAAATGTTCCAATTTAAGGTCACGTTGTCGGGAAAAATCGATGAAACAATGACGACAGCGAAAATTGCAATGGTTGGTGACATGCACGATAAGGTGTCGCAACGATTTGCGCCGCAAAAACCCACCGAGGCTTAACGCATAAGAAAACAGGGATCGCATGGCCTGCCATTTCCGCCAGATTGGCTGTAACCGTTCAGTCCCCCCCCCCTTTTTTTTTCAAGGTTGAAACTATTGCGGGGGTCCGGGGGGGATCATCCCCCCCGGCGGAGGTTTGGAGGCAGCAGCCCTCCAAGGTTTTTCTTTTGACTTTGACTTTGACTTTGATTTTGACTTTGATTTTACTTCCCCCCAAGGGGGGTCTAGGGGCGCAGCCCCAGGGTTTTGATTTTGATTTTGATTCTTTTGCCTAACGTGTATAATGTCCTTATTA
>JACSDG010000043.1 GCA_015660855.1 Magnetococcales bacterium | reverse complement strand
CCCACTTTCCCGCATCAGGCGAAAACCAGTTTTTAACTTTTCATCGGTCATCTTGCGCTGCAACAGTGTTTGCCGGTAGGACTCATTGCCGCTTTCAATGCCAATGCAGCAGGAGTAGGCCCCGGCGGCCTTTATATCATGCGCACGATCCTGTGTGATCAGCTCCGGTCTTTCGCTGAAAATGAACGGGATGGCCATGTCTTCAAGATGGGTGCGCAACTCCCGGGTTCGGGCATCGGAGGTCATCATGACCTCATCGACAAAATAAATCATGTCCAAACGGCCAAAATGCGCTTTGAAATGGTCAATCTCCCGGCGTATCTGTGCACCCGGTTTTTCCCGACGCCATTTGCCGTTTTCCCGGTTCATGGCCATGAGGGTCGGACTGCTGCAATAGGTGCATTGATAAGGGCAGCCGCGACTGGCTTCAAACACCCCGCAAATCTGACTGCCTGGGACGACGTGCAAAAAATTATGGTTGCGATAATGCCGTTCGTCGAACAGGGCGTAGCGCATCAAGGGGGTGTCAGCAAGGTTGAAGAGCGGTCGGGGTTTGTTTTTGACCAATACGCCATTGTGCATGAAATAAACATTACCCAAACTCTGGATTTCCTGGCGTCGTCCTTCGGACACCAGACGGCACAGATCCAAACATGCCCCCTCGCCATCGCCTATGACCCCATAATCCACTTCGGGGGCCACATCCTCCGGGCAATAGGTCGCCTGGGGTCCTCCAGCAACCAACAGTACTCGGGGATGATTTTTCCTGATTTCCCTGAGCAGGTCGCGCGCCAGGGTATATTTCATGGTGCGTACGGAAATACCCAGAATATCAGGCTTAAATCGGGCTATGTGGGAGTCAACATCCCGGTACCATTGGGCAGGGGGGGTGAAGGTGAGGTCACAGACCGAAACATCAATCCCATGCTCCATAAGGAGAGACCCCAGGGTTAATATTCCCATTTGCGGGGTGTGGTTGAGTTGCTCGTTGGGATAGACGAATAAAAAACGCATACAGGCCGGACCTCAAGGAAAGAGAAAGCTACCCCTGTGAGGCTAATCTTCCAGGTTTTCTTTTGCAACCGTTTTATTGGCCCGCCTTTCCTTCAACTCGGCAACAGCGGTGGGTTTGACTTTGACTTCCGCATCACCGAAAAGAATACTCTTTAACCATGAAAAGGCAAAGTCTGTCAAAGCTTGATCATCTTCGCGGATTAAACGTTCGGTTTCTGGATCGACATGGAATTTTTTTAAAAAGCTAGAGTCAAAAACAAAACGTCGAAAAACATCGGGGTTGGTGCTGGCCATGTAGAAAAATTCCGAAAGCTGCACAGCCGTGGCGACACCATCCCCGGCGGAACGACGCTTAAGAATAAATTCCATCCAACCGCGATTTTGTACGTCATAACCATCCGACCCCTGATCACTGCGCCAGTCTTGAATGGTCCAATCCTTGACTTCGCGGTGTCCGTGGCAAAATTCCTCCTTGATCAGGAAATAAAACTCATCATCATCCTTGGTTTCCTGTTTGTGCATCAACGCCATGCCGATGGGATAATATCGACATGCCACGGGACGGTCGCTGTAAATGCTGCAACCATCGGGACCATTGAAAGGACATTGCCCGGTTTCTGGGTCCATACGGATCAACGGTACCGGCAGTTGACCTTTGGTCAGGGTAAAAGGGGTGGCATAGTGATAGAGAAAACTTTCAGCATCCAAATTTAAGCGTCGGCGAATCCGTATTAGATCATAGGGGGTCAAAATAATTTCAATATTGCGACAACAGGCATTGAAACAGGCAATACCGGGGTGGCAACGAAATTGAAAATGTTCCTTGCCTGTCAAACGCACCGGATGCAACACATTGCGAACTTCCTGGGGCATGTCACGCAACCCCTCCTCAAGCTCAAGAACCTGGTCTCTGGCTTGCTTATAATCCGACACGGGCTTGTTTCTCCCTGACCGTCTGGAGGTGTTAGTGGAATGGTCAAAGACCTTAAGCACACTTTCGTCGCGAGCAATGCTTTACGGTATTCATGTCACTAAGTGATGATTAGTATCATTACATGTCTTTAAACTTTTAAAGTTGAGCCATGCATTACCAGTAGTCCAAAATGGCAGTCACTACCGGGATCATACACCAGTTTTTTTTCGAGATTGCCGGAAACGGACCATGTTTTTATGTGCCTGCCAATACAGGTCAGGATTTTTCAGGAGATAGTTGCCACTGTAAATCTTCCCTTGTGACAAATCTTGGACAACTCCAGTCAAGGTATTATTGATATTATGCAATCCGGCCTGAACAAGCAGATCCGCCCCCTTGAGTGCCATTTTCTGACCAATTGAAAAAAAATTATCCTCTTCATCAAGCTTGATTGTTTCCTGGAAAAGGATATTACCAGCATCGGCCTTTTCACTCAGAAGATGGACGGTGACACCCAGATGATCCAGGTCCCACTGCGCCAGAGCAGGGATGATTCCCTCCCCTCGATAATAGGGAGACCACCCCCAGTGAAGGTTGATTGCTGGTACCTTGAACTCTGACAGCAGTGGCTTTTTGATTAATACTGTTCCGAAGACGAAAATAATGGACTGTTTTTTTTTCGCAAACATTTGCACAAACCCCGGGTCGTTGACACCCGGGATGCGAATAACCTGAAGGCCATCGTCAAAGGCACTTGGCGCGATGCCGAACATCCTTCGCTCATGGTAGGAACCCTGACCGTACCATTTATGCCAGTGAAGAAGATTCCTGATCCATAAAAAGAACTGGCGTAGATCGCTTCGTGGCGACATCAGAACAAGACGAACCAGCCTGCGTATCGCGAAAACCAGATGGTCCATTCCCTGTGGCTTGGTGAAAGAATGCCCATCCTCAACGTATACAGTAGAGATCAAGCCTTCCCGAAACAGCTTGTTGGCACAATGAATCTGGCATTCCGATATGCGGGTAATAAGAATCCCATCTTGTATTTTAGTCATAGAATATTCTCTTTTTTATTGTTAGACAGGTTCTTTATTACAATATAAATTAAAATTCAATAGGGGTGTTTAGAGCGGCCAGAGATGAAGTTGCTCGCTTCTTTCTTTGCCCAGATGAAGCGGTTCTTTAGTATCCGATAACGGAAGCGCAAAAATGAATCAATCAGGAGATACCGGAAGTCTTCATCCGAAGTTATGGCATCATTCATGGCAATGCGATAGTAGAACACATCATTTCGGGTAAAATTTATGGCGGGTAGAGCGGAAAAAAGAATTTCGGCACCAAGGGATCGCAAAGTTCGGTGTGTCCGTTTATTGTAACATGAGTCAGGCTGTCCGAAAGGATAGCTGAACATGTTCAGATGATTCCGATAAGTGGACAAAGCTTGGTTATTTTGAAGATAAGCGTCGGTGAGCTGGCTGTCTGAAAGAATTGCGGCATTGAAATGATTGAATAAATGGTTGCCAATGAACGAAAATTTGGATTTCTCTGCCTCCGCAAGATGTTCTCGCGTGGCAAATGGACCGTAATATTCCCGTGCCTTGGCGAACACATCTTCCCGATCCCTTCGTTGCAGATAGTGGTCAAGTTGGGCAGGGTGACAATCTAAAATAGAGTCGCAGTTCATCGTGGAAGTGGTCTGAGAGGAATGTTGTCTGGATTCGATGCTGGCCTTCTGAAAAAGCTCATCCTCCTGGAGTAGATAATCGACCATCCCAGACCAAAAAACAGGACCGTCCAAGGGCTCCATATTCATGAACACAATGCTTGGAGTATTTCTTTGATCAAGAATATGCAAACCATTTTCAAAACATCCAGCAAGTCCATCATCAAAAGTGATAAGAGCAGATTGCAAAGGAACGGAGCGTTGAAAAACATCTTTTGGTGTAATGAATTTAAAATATCGACCAATAATTTGCACCTGTTCGGCAAACTGGGCCGTTGGGACGCTTAATTTATGAGCTTCGCAAAACCGTGAGGCATTGTCGGTCACATCGTGATAAAGAAACACACAGAAGGAGTTGTTAACGATGTAATCAAAAAGATAACTATTAGCCAAACGGGTTTCAACAGACGATAAAAGCATGCCGATCATTGCTTTGTCTCTTCGATACGTGAACATTATGTCCTGCGGACAAAAACCAATTGAACATGATGCCCTTCGGGCAAAGAAACAAAATCAAAACCCTGGGGCTGCGCCCCTAGACCCCCCTTGGGGGGCAGTAAAATCAAAGTCAAAATCAAATTCAAATTCAAGTTCAAAACCAAAACCTTGGAGGCTCCGCCTCCAAACCTCCGCCGGGGGGGATGATCCCCCCCGGACCCCCGCAAAAATTTTTACCAATAACAATGTCAGCGCATATGGGATGATCCCCCCCCGGTCCCCCGCAATAATTTTTTGCCAAATTTTGTTTTTCCGATACTTCCAGAAAATGCCCTTTCCGGAACAAGCCGACTAAAACAAAGAAATCCGCAAAAAGCAGAACTTTCTCCTGTCGAGCCAAAAACATAGACCTGCTGCTATGGATCGGGGGTGGAGCTCTGAATGCCCCACCCCCCTTTCAAGACCAATTACGGCTTGGTCACAAGATCCTTGTGCGCCCGCTTGAAGGCTTTCCACTCGCCTGTGGCAGGGTCGATCCGGCTGTTGACAAAACATTTCCAGTTCTTTTCGTCAACAAAATTGTAGGTCATGTTGTAGTAGAAACCGGGATAACGGGTCTCTTTGCGGAACAACATGTGCCGCAAATGGGCCTCACCCGCATAAATACGGTGGAAATTTTCCCAGGCACGCATCAACTCGTGCAGGTCACGGGCCATCATCTTTTCCGAGTCCTTCTTGAGTTCGGTAAGCTTGAGTACCGCAATTTCCATCATCTGCTCGTTGGTGACATACATGGTGCCCACACCCGCCACATACTCGTCCATGATCTTTTGCAGACGGGTTTGCAGCATTTTCGGGGTGATCAGGTAGGGATTGACCTCTGCCATGGTGCTGTAATCTTTGTGCTGCATCCAGTTACGCACCGGCAGATAGATTTCCTCGGCCAGTTGTTGCGCCGTCTTGGCCAGAGCCGGTTTGAAACCCTTGTGATCCAATACCCAGGCCAGCATGGACTTGGCTACGATACGCCCTTCCGCATGGGAACCGGATGAAAATTTGTGACCCGAAGCCCCAACACCGTCGCCGGCGGTGAACAACCCCTTGACCGTGGTCATGCGGTTGTAATTCTTCTGCCCCGGAGCGGGATCTTTGCCGGGTTCGGGAGGATGATCACCCCATTGCCATTCCGGCGGAGCCAAATCGGACGGACCCGTCGTCCAAATACCGCAGCAACCCGAGTGCGACCCCAGAAAATACGGCTCGGTGGGCATCAATTCGGAAGGAACCTTCTCCGGCTCAATGTTCTCACCAGCCCAAACACCTGCCTGGCCAATACACATGTCGAGAAAATCTTCCCAGGCTTCCGCTTCCAAATGCTTGATCTTCTTCTTGGCTTCCTTATCGCCAAACTCTTCTTCGTAGGATTTCGCCAAGGCCTGCAACGCCGTGTCGGTCCTCATGTAGATCGGACCCCGACCTTCGCGCATTTCCTTCATCATCAAATGATTACGCAAACAGGTGGCAGGCACCTTGGCCAGACCGTAGGGGGGATAATCCTTCAACATCTCGGCGTTGGTCTCCATGTAGACCTCACCCTTGACGTTGGTGGCCTTGGCCTTGAACAGCAAAAACCATGCGCCCACCGGACCATAACCATCCTTAAAACGAGCCGGAACAAAACGGTTTTCCATCATGGTCAACTCACCGCCGACCTGCGCCACCATGGCGTAGGTGGAACCGGCATTCCACACCGGATACCAAGCACCGAACGGGGGCGAAATACGTTCACCGCACCACCCGCCACGCACAAAATGGCATTGGCTTTGAAAACATAAATCTTGTCTTCGCGATTGGAAAAACCTACCGCGCCGGCAATGCGATTGGATTCGTTGGCGTCCAGTAACAGCTTGACGATAAAAATGCGCTCCTGGATCCGATCCATCCCCAGGGCTTTCTTGGCTGCTTCGGCGACAATGGTTTTGTAGCTCTCGCCGTTAATCATGATCTGCCATTTACCCGAACGCACCGGCTTGCCACCCGCTTTCAAGCTTTTTTCCTCATCGCCGGGTTGCTTCCAGATGGGCAGACCCCACTCTTCAAACAATTGCACCGAATTGTCCACATGCCGGCCCACGTCATAAATCAGGTCGTCACGGACGATGCCCATGAGATCATTGCTGACCATGCGCACATAATCGGCGGGATCCTGTTCGCCCAGGTAGGTGTTGATGGCCGAAAGACCCTGAGCCACCGCACCGCTACGCTCCATGGCCGCTTTGTCCACCAAACGCACCGTCACACCTTCGGGTAGCCAACGCATAAGCTCAAACGCACAGCCACAAGCTGCCATACCGCCGCCAATGATCAAAATGTCGGATTGGACTTCAACAATATCCGGATTGCCAAAACTCCCCATTTTATTCACTCCTTGATCTTGCTTGATTGACGTTGCAATTCCCAATGACCAAAACCAACTATTTCATGGTCCTCACAGGGCCGTCGCTATTGAAAAAACCAGGCTCACTCAATTTGGACATGTCTGCCTTCGGTTTGCCGGCATAGGGATCAATGGAACCCTCGGCGGTGGTCCGAATGGGAAACTTGAAACGCTTGACATTGCCGTTGCGAAATTTGATGGTCCACATGATGGAATCAGAACCACGCAGAGGAATCACTGCACCTCCCATGGGGACGATGTCGGCATAGGCACGGACTTCTATGGCCTGCTGCGGGCAAATCTTGACGCAGGAATAACACTCCCAGCATTGTTCCGGTTCTTGGTTGAAACCTTTCATCCTCTCTTTGTCCAACTTCATCAAATTGTTCGGGCAGATGTACATGCAGGCCGTTTTGTCCTGGCCTTTGCACCCGTCACACTTTCCCTGGATCACAAAACTTGGCATGGCTATGTCTCCGACTGATTCTTGTTGGTTCGACCTGTGGCGAACCGATGGATAAAAAATATTGATTGATAATAGAACAGCGTAATGTCAAAAGCCAGAAAAAAAAAACGGCCCCCCTTACCAAAGAAAGGGGGGCCGAAGTTCAATGACATGTACTGCGTTTAGTTGTTGGCAATCAGACCCACAATCAACAGGGCCACGATGTTGGCAATCTTGATCATCGGGTTGATCGCAGGGCCAGCCGTATCTTTGTAGGGGTCACCCACGGTGTCTCCGGTGACAGCTGCTTTGTGGGCATCGGATCCTTTGCCACCAAAATGACCTTCTTCGATATATTTCTTGGCGTTGTCCCACGCACCACCGCCAGTGGTCATGGAAATAGCCACGAAAATACCGGTAATGATGGTCCCCATCAACAATCCACCCAACGCCTTGGGTCCCAACAGGACACCCACAAGAATCGGTGCCAAAACCGGCAACAGCGACGGCACGATCATCTCCCGGATGGCCGCTTTGGTCAGCATGTCCACCGCACGGGAATAATCGGGCTTGGCCGTTCCTTCCATGATGCCGGGAATTTCCTTGAACTGCCTGCGCACTTCAACCACAACCGAACCGGCCGCGCGACCTACCGCTTCCATGCCCATGGCACCGAACATGTAGGGGAGAAGTCCACCGATAAACAAACCGATGATGACCATGTGGTCGGAAAGGTCAAACACGATTCCCTGCTTAAAAGTAGCCAACTCATGGGTATAGTCGGCAAACAGCACCAGAGCCGCCAGACCCGCTGAACCGATGGCATAACCCTTGGTCACTGCCTTGGTCGTGTTGCCCACCGCGTCCAGGGGGTCGGTGATGGCACGAATGTTGGGTGGCAGATTGGCCATTTCGGCGATACCGCCGGCATTGTCGGTGATGGGACCATAGGCATCCAACGCAACGATGATGCCGGTCATGGACAGCATGGAGGTCGCAGCAACGGCAATACCATAAAGCCCGCCCAGTTCAAAAGCGATGAGAATGCTGGCACAAACCGCGAGCACCGGTGCCGCCGTGGATTTCATGGAGACGCCCAGGCCGGCGATCACATTGGTTCCGTGACCTGTCTGGGAAGCCTCGGCAATCAACTTCACGGGGGAAAAATCAGTCCCGGTATAGTATTCGGTGATCATCACCATGGCCGCAGTCAGGGCCAGACCAAGCAGCGCACACGCATAAATGGCACCGACGCTGTAGTGGCCGTTGCCAGCCATCAACCACTGGGTGACAGGATAGAACAATACCGCCGCAATGGCACCAGCCACAATCAGGCCACGATACAACGCCGTCATGATCTTTTTACCCTCTTCCGCCTTGACCGCCATGGTCCCAATGATGGAGGCCAGAATGGCAATACCGCCAAGAACCAGAGGATAAATCAGGGCGTTGCTGAAATCCGGCATGATCAACGACCCCAAAAGCATGGAGGCAATCACGGTTACTGCATAGGTCTCGAAAAGATCGGCCGCCATACCGGCGCAGTCACCCACGTTGTCACCCACGTTGTCGGCGATCACCGCTGGATTGCGTGGGTCGTCCTCAGGGATACCCGCCTCCACCTTACCCACCAGGTCGGCACCGACATCGGCACCCTTGGTGAAAATACCACCACCAAGACGGGCAAAGATGGAAATCAGCGAGCCACCAAACGCAACACCAACCAAAGGCTTGAGAAAGGTGCTGGAAGACGTGTCTCCCGCTCTCAGAAGGACCATGAAGAAGATGGTCACGCCCAAAAGACCCAACCCCACCACGAGCATGCCGGTGATGGCACCACCACGAAAGGCCACTTGCAGGGCAGCATCAAGCCCCCCCTTGGCCGCCTCGGCGGTGCGCACATTGGCTTTCACCGAAATGCCCATGCCGATGAAGCCAGCCATGGCCGACAACACCGCACCCACCGCAAAGCCAATGGCCGTGGGCAAACCAAGAAATACCGCCAAAAGCACGAAAAGAACGATACCCACATAGGCGATCGTGGTGTATTGACGCTTCATGTAGGCACGAGCACCTTCTTCCACCGCGCTCGCAATGTTTTGCATCGCTTCCGATCCCGCTGGAAGATTTAAAATCCAGGTGCGTGATACGTAACCATAAACAATGGCCCCTATCCCGCACAAAATCGACAGGTAAAGCCCCTGCCAGCCGCTTGCCGTTATTTCCATTTGCGTTCTTCCCCTTTTTGTTAAGCTTAAGTTGTAGACACTGGTGTGCAGATTTCGTCAACCGATGATGGCGCAAAGATTTTTAAAAACCAAGCCCATGTCCTCCATGCCATCGACCGTCTTGAAAGCCCCCTTATGGCGGTAATGCTCGATGACAGGGGCCGTCTGTTGATCGTACACGGACAAACGATTGCGAACGGTTTCTTCGTTATCGTCGGCACGGGTGGTCAACTTTCCGCCACACTTGTCACAAACGCCCGGTTTCGCAGGTTTTTTATGCTCATTATGATATCCCTCGCCACAACCGGCGCAGGTGCTGCGGCCGGTGATGCGCGACACCAGGGCCTCGGTATCACAGGTGATGTCGATGACATGATCGATCTTCAGTGAACGCGCTTTGAGCATCGTATCCAAGGCCTGGGCCTGGGCCACGGTCCTGGGAAAACCATCCAGGATGAAACCTTTCTTGCAATCCGGCTCAGCAATTCTGTCGGCGATAATGCCCACCACAATATCGTCGGTGACCAAGCCACCACTGTCCATGGCAGCCTTGGCCTTGCGGCCAACCTCCGTGCCCGCCTTGACGGCAGCTCGCAACATATCTCCGGTAGATAACTGGGGAATATTATATTTCTCAGCGATTTGCCTGGCCTGAGTTCCCTTGCCCGCACCCGGGGGGCCCATAAAAATAAGATTCATTGACTTTCTCTCCTCTTTAAACTGCGCTCAGAAACAGACGGACAGGCGACATAAGCCACCGATGACGATGCGTGGAGAGTATAGCGAAAACCCGACACTCTGCCATAGTTGAAACCGCATCCCGGCCAATTATTTTACCGATTCAACTCTTTCGGCCCCTTTGGCTCCCGCTTGAACCGACTCAAACGTTCAAGATCATCCAGATTAACCCCCTCAGGAGGAACTTTGATCCCGGCGAACCAATCCATAAGGTCGGCATCGGATTGATTAAGCAATTCCAAGAAACGATCACACTCGGCATCGTCCAGGTGGACCAATTCCTGCGCCACAAACCTTTCCATGATGCGCTCAACTTCCGCCATGGAACGACGCAATGCCCTGAAAAGCAAAACTTTCTGCTTGGGTCGCAACGCAACGTCGGGGTATTGTGGAATCACCATCATTCTCCATCGAACGCATCCGCCAACACATCGGTGTCCCGAGCCTATGCCCTTCGGGCAAAAATCAAAACCTTGGGTGCTCGTGAATAAAATTATTGAAAGAAAAAAGGGGTCTGGGGGATTGCCCCCAGGGTTTTGACTTTGTTTTTGAATTTAAATAAAAAGCTTCACTCTTCGCCTTTGACTTTGCTTTTGAATTTAGACGAAAACATTTTATGCTTTAGATTCTTTATTTAAAGTCAAAAACAAATTCAAAAGCAAAACCCTGGGGGCAATCCCCCAGACCCCTTTTTTCTTTTAATAATTTTATTGAATGTCAACACACCCCAACTCCCACAACTTTTTTTTCCAAACTTTGTTTTTTCGATGCGCCAAGATTATTCTTATGGTCGATGCAAGTCAATAATCCGGTTCAGGTCATAGTCGGGACTACCCCCCACCCCCTCCACAATCGCGTGCATACGCTGATCCAGCGTTGGCCGATTCACCTTGTAGAGCAATCCCATGGGTGCCCTGCCAGCACTGCTTTGCCGGGACAGGGTTATGGCCTCTCCCAGATCGGTCACATCGTGATCCTTGGGTACCGTTTCTACCAGATCCCGGTAAAATTCAATGGTGTCGATCTGGTTGAAAGTGGGGCACTGGGAATAAATATTGATGTAGGAAAACCCCCTGTGCTCCAACCCACCCCGGATGAGATCGGCACAAATACCCGGCTTGCCGGCAAATGCCTGGGCCACATAAGTTGCACCATAGGTCAGCATGTACAAAAGGGGATTCATCGGCTCTTCAGGACCACCATAGGGGGTGGTATAAGCCTTCATTTCGGGACGCGAGGTCGGTGAATATTGCCCCTTGGTCAAACCATAGATGCCGTTATCGAACAATACGTAAGTTATATCGACATTTTTACGCGCCATGTGCGGCATATGTCCGCCGCCGATGGAAAACCCATCGCCATCTCCACCCAACACCAGGACCGCCATGTCCGGCCGCGCCAGTTGCGCCCCGGTGGCCACCGCACCCGCCCGCCCATGCAGGGTGTGCATTTTGTAAGAGTTGACAAAATAAGGGGTTCTGGAAGAACAGCCAATCCCCGATATACATATCAACCGGCTGGGATCCACACCCGCATCCGACAAGGCACGGTATACCGCACTGAGTATTCCATGGTGACCACAACCCGGACACCAGACCACCGGCACCTCGGATTTGTAATCCTTGGGTTTCAGATCCACACGTTTGACCGAACCAATAGACATCTCTAAAGAGTCTCCCTGACCTTGTTCATGATCTGTATCGGTATAAACGGAATGCCGCCGCAAATAGTCATGGAAATGGGCGCAAGGGATGTCTCGGCGCGAATAAAATGGGACAACTGCCCCTGAAAATTGACCTCGGGGACCAAAATTTTGTTGCACCCCCTGGCAAACTCCTCGTACTGGGCTACCGGCATGGGCCACATTAACTTGGGATAGAATCCCTTCACCTTCACCCCTTCCGCACGCAACCGTGTCACCGCCTCCCGTACCACACCGATGGTGCTGCCCCAGGCAATGATCCCTACATCGGCATGACCCTCGCCATCCACCTGAGTCGGTTTGATTAGATTGACCACCGCATCCAACTTGCCAAACCGTTTGCGGTGCATGGCTTCATGGTTGGCGGAGGCATAATTTGGCGCACCCGTCGGTCCGTGTTCCAGACCCGTAGCAACGTGCATTCCCCCTGGGGTACCCGGATCGGCCATGGGAGAAATGCCATCGTCGGTCAGGATATAGCGTTTGTATTCTCCCTCGCCGTTCCACCTTTTGCGATCAACGATTTTAATCGCATCGACCTTGGGAGCCGGGACGGTCTGGGTGGAAAAGGCTAGTGATCCGTCCGAGAGCAAAATGACAGGACATTGAAAATGCTCCGCCAGATTGAGGGCCTCCGCCGTCATGTGAATGCAATCGTTGACATCCTCTACCGCCAGGACGATACGCGACGCATCGCCATGGCTGCCATGGATGGCCAAAAATAAATCCGATTGTTCATGCTTGGTCGGCATCCCCGTGGCCGGTCCACCCCGTTGGACATTGACGACCAAAACGGGAGTTTCGCTCATCGAAGCCATCCCCAGCATTTCCCCCATCAAGGCCAAACCCGGCCCGGAGGTGGCCGTCATGGATCTTTTCCCCGCATAGGAGGCCCCAAGCACCTGAGAAAGCGAGGCAATTTCATCCTCCGCCTGAATCAGTACCCCCATCACTTTGGGGATGTGGGTGGCGACAAATTTGGCAATCTCGGTGGCTGGAGTGATGGGGTAGGCAGAGAAAAATCTGAGATGGCCAAGAATGGCCCCCAGGCCCACCGCCTCGTTACCCGAAATGATCAATACATCTTTGGGATCCACAGGATCATCGACGCGCCAGGGATCTTCTTTGACCACCGACTCGACCAAACTTCTACCCTTGTGGAAGGCTTCCAGGTTAAAATTAAGATTTTCCGGACCTTTGGATTTAAACTTGTCAACAATGACTTCGACCAGCGTTTTTTCACAAATGTTAAATAAAATCGACAATGCCCCCAGGGCCACCATATTTTTGGAGCGGTAAGATTTTAACTCCTTGGCTGTTTTTGACATGGGGATGGGGTAGGCAAAAACTCCAGGGGGAATTTCAGGTTCAAAATCCCCGTCCGGGTAGTCGTAAACAAAAGCGGTCCCCGGTCGCAAAAAAGGGCGATTGACTTCATAGGCCTCCCCGTTGAAGGCGCAGAGGACATCGAAGGTGTCACCCTGATTGAAAATGGGCTCCAGGGAGGTACGCACCTGATACATGGCGTACCCCCCCTTGATCTCGGCAGGGAAAGTTTTAAAGGTATAGATCTCCTGGCCTGCGCGGGCACAGGCTGCGGCAATAAAGTCTCCGGTGGAGATGACCCCCTCACCTCCTTCCCCGGCGACCCTTATGACCAGATCCTTCTTTCCCATCGAATTTTCCTCCATCCTTGTCCACACCAAACCATCAGAGGGACCAGAGCTATTTTTTCAACGATTTTTTGACTACCGTACCCATTTCGGCGGGCGAACGCGCAATATGGACGCCAGCGGCACTGAGTGCGGCAAACTTTTCATCCGCCGTCCCTTTGCCACCGGAAATGATCGCCCCGGCATGCCCCATTCTTTTACCTTTGGGGGCTGTCGCGCCGGCGATGAAAGCGGTCACCGGCTTGGTCATGTTTTTCTTGATCCAATCGGCCGCCTGTTCTTCGGCAGTCCCACCAATTTCACCGATCATGATCACCGCTTCGGTCTGGGGATCTTTCTGGAACATGGAGAGGCAGTCGATAAAATCGGTTCCGTTGATGGGGTCGCCACCCAAACCGACGCAGGTGCTCTGCCCCAATCCCACCGCCGAAGTCTGCGCCACCGCCTCGTAAGTCAAGGTGCCGGAGCGAGAAACCACGCCGATGCTTCCCTGCCGGTGAATATGGCCGGGCATGATGCCAATTTTGCATTCGCCGGGGGTGATGATACCGGGACAGTTCGGCCCGATGAGTCTTGAACTTTTGCCGGACATGAAGCGTTTGACCGCAACCATGTCCATGACCGGAATCCCTTCGGTGATGCAAACGACGATGCGAATTCCGGAATCAACCGCTTCCATGATGGCATCGGCGGCGAACGGCGGTGGGACAAAAATGACCGACGCATCGGCTCCGGTGGCAGCAACCGCCTGGGCCACGGTGTTGAAGACCGGACGGCCGATGTGGGTGGTCCCACCCTTTCCGGGAGAAACACCACCGACAAACTGGGTACCGTAGGCGATGGACTGCTCCGAATGGAACGTCCCCTGCGAGCCGGTGAATCCCTGACAGATTACTTTAGTATTCTTATCAACAAAAATGCTCATTTTCCGATCTCCTTTCAGGCGGCCAGGGCGGCGACGGCTTTGGTGGCGGCGTCGTCAAAGTTGGAAGCGGTGATGATGGCCAACCCTGATTCGGACAAAATTTTCTTGCCGAGTTCAACGTTGGTGCCTTCCAGGCGCACGACTACGGGGACATGAATATTCAGTTGTTTGGCGGCGATGACGATGCCCTGGGCGATGACATCGCAACGCATGATGCCACCGAAAATATTGACCATGATACATTTGACCTGGGGATCGGAGAGGATCAGCTTGAAGGCGTTGGTGACGTTTTCGGTCGTGGCACCGCCGCCGACATCAAGGAAATTGGCTGGGGCACCCCCTTTGAGTTTGATAAGGTCCATGCTGGCCATGGCCAGACCGGCACCGTTGACCATGCAACCGATATTGCCTTCGAGGGCGATGTAGTTGAGGTCAAACTTGGAGGCTTCGATTTCTTTGGGATCTTCCTCGTTAAGATCGCGCAGTGCCAGGATATCTTTGTGGCGGAAGAGGGCATTGCCGTCAAAATTCATTTTGGCGTCCAACGCGATGATGTCGCCGTCGCCGGTCACCACGAGGGGATTGATTTCGGCCAGCGAGGCATCGGTGGCGACGAAGGCTTTATAGAGGGCGGTCATGAAGCTGACGGCTTTGTTGACCTGTTTGCCATCCAGACCCAGACCAAAGCAAAGCTTCCGGGCTTGGTAACCCTGGAGACCCACGGCGGGATCGACCGCTTCTTTGAGAATTTTTTCCGGGGTACGGGCGGCGACTTCCTCGATTTCCATCCCCCCTTCGGTGGAGGCCATCATGGTGACGCGGCTGGTGGCGCGGTCGATGACCATGCCGAGGTAGAGTTCACGGGCAATGTTGCATCCCTCTTCCACGTAGATTCTTTTGACTTCTTTGCCCTTGGGGCCGGTTTGTTTGGTGACCAGCGTCATACCCAGCATGCGTTGTGCTTCGGCACGCACTTCCTGGACGCTCTTGACCACTTTGACGCCGCCGCCCTTGCCGCGACCGCCGGCATGGATTTGCGACTTGACGACAAAAACCTTGCTGCCCAGTTCTGTAGCCGCCTTTTCGGCTTCATCCGGTGTGAAGGCAACCCGCCCACGGGGCACCGTTACGCCAAATTTGGCCAGGATTTCTTTTGCCTGATATTCATGAATATTCATGGGACTCCTGCTTGCTCCAAAGATAGTGTCAAAGCCATGGCCGGAACGAAACCCTACCGGCACCCTTCCCGACTGATCCGGCAGGATAAGCGAATTGTCACCCAATTTGAAGGATACTTCGCTCCCACCGTTGTGCAAGGAAGCATGTCCACCCCTTGCACGTCAAGGTAGATACCCGTAGCATTGCCAGAAATCAATTTTTTTCTACCTCCAGATCGCATAATTCCCATGAACCGGTAGTTCCATCATAACGGTTGGGATGTGTTCTTAGTGAACCGGGAGGAAAAGGAATGACACCCTACGTTCCGCAACCTCTACCGCCAACCAACCTGGATTTCGCGCGTATCATTCGCAAAATCGGCCCTGCCAACGCGGCACTGGCCCGTTACGATGGCCTGCTGCAAAGCGTTATCAACCCTTCGGTGATGTTATCGCCCTTGACCAACCGCGAGGCCGTTCTTTCATCGAGAATCGAAGGGACAGAGGCCACCGTCGATGAAGTGCTGGAATACGAGGCAGGAATCAACTTTGGCGATGAAAAAGCCCTGGACATTCAGGAAATCCTTAATTACCGCAAAGCACTGACATCGGCTACCGAATCCTTGGCCGACAGGCCCCTTACCCTGGGGCTGATCTGCCAAATGCACGCAGTCCTGATGGACAGCGTGCGCGGTGCCAACAAAACCCCAGGTCGTTTCCGCGTCGATCAAAACTGGATCGGCCCCGCAGGATGCACGATCCAACAGGCAACCTTCGTCCCCCCTGCGCCACTGCAACTGCACGACCATATGCAAGTCTGGGAGGCCTATCTTGCCACGGATGATTTCGATCTGCTGGTCCAGGTTGCCATCGCCCATGCCCAATTTGAACTCATTCACCCATTCAAGGATGGCAATGGTCGCATCGGACGCCTGCTGATCCCCCTGTTTTTGTACCAGAAACGGGCATTGGCCAGTCCGATGTTTTATCTAAGCGAATATTTGGAAAACCACCGTGACACGTACTACACTCGTCTGCACGCAATCAGTCGGGAGGGTGATTGGATCGGCTGGGTTGCCTTTTTTCTCGACGCCATCGTGGAACAGGCCCACGCCAACACCCAAAGGGTGCGAAAAATTCTTGAACTCTACGAACAGATGAAACTGCGAATCTCTCAACTGACGCGATCACACCATGCCATCCAAGTGCTCGACACCTTGTTTGATCGCCCCATCTTTAAATCCAGTGATTTTGTTGCGCGCTCCGGCATCCCCAGGCATACCGTTCTTCCCATTCTGCAAAAATTGCGCAAGGCGGAAATCCTCCATTCCCTCAGGGAAAAACGCGGACGCCGTTCTGCCATTCTTGCATTTCGCGATTTGCTCAACTACGCCGAGGGACGGGAAGTGTTGTGATTGGTTTTGTGTCTGGGATTTTCTATATAAAGCCGTTTATGTGTGGCTTTTGCCAATTTTTCATACATAAACAGCTTTGTGTCGATTTCTCCCCACACAACGGAAAATTCAGACACAACTTTTGCCCAAATCGCTGCCAAATCGAGGTTGGACGGCAGGACTACGGGCACTTGGTTTTCTCCCTGACCATTTTCAAGACGCCATCCGGATCTTTTAAAATTTTATCCCCATTGATATCAAGATTCAGTGATTGCAGATAAAAATTGACGGTTTCCAGCAATTGCCCACTATCCCACGGCAGAACCACCACGATGGAATCGTTGGCCTCGGGGAGTATCACCTTTTTCAGGCTCAGTCCTGTCTGGGGTCGTTCCCTAAGCACTTGGCCAATCATGACCTCGTCGCGAAAAATGGCCGCCACCGACCCATCGATTACCGCCGCCACCATTTCATTCCAATCATCCATCGCGACAATGTCTGCCCGGTTGAAGCGACTATTTGCTTTTTCCACGTAGGAAGAACCGGCCAGTACCGCCAGGCGTCCACTGAAATCGTCACTAAGTTCCTCGCTGCCATGCTGGCGAATCAACGTCAGGCGGTTGACTAGGAGGGCTTGATGTAAATGCAAATAGGGAACGCTGAAACGAACCCGCATGGACCGGAAAAAAGTTTTACTCAACTTGGCGATGGCTACATCGGCCTGATGGCGGGTCAAGCGGTCGATAACCTCCTCAAATGATTTTCCCTCCCGGTTAAACTCGACCTCCACCCCCATACGCTTTGCCAATCCCCAAATCAAACACACATCGATGCCATCCATCTGGCCCTGGGCGTTATTAAAATAGAATGGGGGAGAATCATCGTGATACATGGCGACACGCAAAATTTTCTCTTGCATGATCTTTTCGATATCCGGGGGATAGGGTGTCCCATCCGCAGCACTAAAACCGGGAACCATCAGCCATACGACAAAAAGCAGCGAAAAAAAACGGCGACCAAACATGACTTCCATACGATGATCCCACCTCAAGGGACAGGAGACGGCTGCGGTTGAGAATCGCTGGTCGAATCTTTGCAGACCAGGACGGTCAGGGTGAAATTGGCAACCACCGTCACCAGCACCACCATGGGAACGATAAAGCCGTCGATGGTGGTCATGAGGATGATGGCCACATTGCTGGGGAGGCCAAGAAAGCCCAAAACCACCGCCAACAACCCCATCCCCGGCAACCCGCTCAGAGCCGCCATTCCCGCAATCATGGAACCCACCCAGATGACCACCAACCGTTCTCCATCCAATGGTAAACCGTACAACTGGGCCATGAACACCGAGGCCAGGGCAAACTGAAACACCGAACCGTGACGGTTAAGGTTGATTCCCAAAGGGTACACCAGGCCGGAACCATCCGCTGGGATGTGAAGTTTTTCCTGCATGGCACGCAGGGCGGTGGGGATGGTGGCAAAGGCACTTGAAGTCATGGCCAACATCAGTGTTTTGCGTAAACTTTTCAGGATAAAGGCCAGACTGACGCCACTTACACTCCGAACAATACCAAGATAAAGGGTCAGCAACAGGCCGGTTCCCAAAGCGCAGGCGGCGATGAAATCTTTCAGAACAAAAAAGATTTGCGGGTCGGATCGAGAAAATTGACCCGCATACAACCCCATCAGCCCAAACGGCAGGCCATAAAGTACCCAAAAAATCAATTTAAGGAAAACCTGATACAATCCCTCCATGAACAACAACACCGCTTCCGCCCCCGTCGTTCGCGACAACCCCAAAGCGGCACCGAACAGGATGGAAAACATCAGGATGGACAGATTCGGACCACGACTCATGGCGGCCACGACATTTCGCGGCACCATATCCTTGAGCACCTGGACCAGATGCCCCCCCGAGGCTTTTTCTGTATCCCCCCGGGATTCTTCTCCCTGGGTCACCAAGCGGCCCAGAACACTTCTGTCCAGGGATTTTATATCCTGACCCGGTTGCATCCACAACCCGGTACCGATGCCGATGGCACTTGCCAGAGCCAACCCCAGAGGGAAGAAAAACAGCAGCCGGTAAAGATGGATCTTCGGGGCCTTGGGACCCAACAATCGGCCCAACCCGGAAATAATGGCGGCCATCAAAATGGGAACCACACACATTTCCAACAGGGCCAGATAGATATCCCCAAAAGGGGCCAAAATCAGGCCCAGGGCAGGATCGTGCATGCCGATAAACACCCCAAGACCAATGCCGCTGAATACGACCAGGGGATGCGTCATCCAATACAGCATGATTTCAACCTCGTCCCGACATCGACCATGAAATTCATTGAACTTTCTCCTTATCTGACAAGGCGTCACCCTGCAAATAACCCTCGACGATACGCTGATATCCACCGGAACGGCGCAATTGCATCAATCCCTGGTCGAAGGCTGCGATCTGTGCCGCATCGTGGCATACCAGATGAAAGTCCTGGGGGGGGAGAATATGGTGTACGGTGATGGGTTGTTCCACATCGACCCGTGTCGCCATTTTATGGCGAAAATAGTGAAAAATGGTTAAATCCGACAACACCACGTCCACCCGGTTGCGATACAGCATGGTTGGCAAAAGTTCATTTTTCAACCGTTCACGGTAGCGTCGATTGTCGCTGACAGCGGCGGCAAAGTCGGTCCCTAACAGTTGGCCTGCCCCCTGATAAGCGAGAATGTTATATTTTTTAAGATCATCAATTTTATTTATACCTATGGCGCGTTGCGTCAACGTGATGGCTACCGTCTCCATGGTGATGACTGGTTGACTGTAAATTCCCTCCAGACCGGAATTTTTCAATACCGTGCTGGCACAGTCCATCTGGCGGTTGCGGTAGGAATCGAGACGCGGGGCGGCACGGAAAAAATGGGGCTGCACCGGGATCCCCTGCAATTGAAACCCCTGGCGAATGATATCCATCTCGATGCCCCCCTCACGCTCCTTGAGGAAAAATGGCGGAATGGAAATGGAAACCGCCACCCGCACCGGCTGTATCCTGTTTTCGTCACCAACTGCTTCACCCCTCCCCAGGGGAAAAAGACCAAACCCCACCCAAAAAATACCCATCCATCTTAAAAGTTTCATATTCATCATGGGATTCGTCGATCCGTCTGGACATTATGCCCTTCGGGTAAAAAAACAGAACCTTGGGGGCTTCGCCCCCAAACCCCCATAGGCATGAAGCTTTTTGTTTAAATTCAAAACCAAAACCTTGGGGCTCTGCCCCAAACCCCGCCGGGGGGGATGATCCCCCCCGGACCCCCGCAATATTTTTAAAGAAAAAAAGGCGGGGGGACCGAACGATTACAATGCCAACACGCCCTAATTCTTGGATCCCGGCAACCATATTTTTTTGAACTCAGCGGCTTCGCGCACCCGCCCCGTATCCTCCAACAACCGCAAAACCGCTTGGGCAGGCGTCTCGGAAACATACCAGGGCCACTGACGCTCGCTTCCCCCCTTTTCCCCAGCAAGAACCAACTCCAAATAAAGCGTCAATGCCACTTGAGGCTGCTCATTCAACTCACGCGCCATGGCCGCCTGCAAACCCAAAATATCCTCCATGGATTCCCGGATCCTGGTCCCACCAGGCAGTCGCGTCAAAAACCTGCGTATCCTCCCCGCTTCGGATAAATCCATTTTTTCGGTAAAACCCAACATGGCCGCCGCCAAAGGCTCGGCAATCGTCAATGCCTCCGCATCCCTGGCCGGATCAGGCAAATCGGCAATCCAAGCCTTCGCATCCACTTCCTCGGCCGGACTGAAATCGGCCGCAACGATGGCCAATCGCCAAGCAGCTGCCAAAACACCAGGGACATCCTGCAACAAAGCCCACGCTTCACTGAATTGATGCTTGCGCCAAGCATGGGCAGCATACAATACCGCCGCCTCAGGTGATGTCAGATCAGGCAATACTTTTTCAGGTGCCAGAATTCCTTCGGAACCCGTCAACCCCAAAGGCCGCTGCCGCTCCTCCTCCAACAATACCTCCAAAGCCACTTCCCTTTCCAAGGAGTCGGCCCGCGAATCCCTGAGCAACCGCACCCACCCCAACCTTTCCCCCTGAACATTCCCCTTGGAAGCACACAAACCATTGGCAGGAGCCGATTCCATAAGGCGAGTATACAAAGCCAAAGTGGTCGGCCCAGGATACTGCGCCAAAAGTTCCTCCAAAACAGCCATTCCCTTGGACCAATCCCCCTGAGCAACCGTCAGTTCCGCAACATCCCGCAACCATTGCCGCCGTCGATCCCACGCCGAAGGCTCCGCCATCGAAGCCAAAATTTTTAACCACCGCCCCGATTCCGCCTTGCGCCCCTTTAAATGCATGAGCCGACCCATCGCAGCCGCCAGATCAGGATCGTTACGCAACCTTTTGTCACCCGCTTCGGTCATCAACCCAAGCAAAAGCTCCGCCTGATCCAGTTCACCCGCAGCCAAAACCGTCAACACCATCCCCTTTTCCGCCTCTTTCACCTGAAAGTTTTGCGACTGCTCCACCAGAAAACGCGAATAAAGCTCCCGCGCCGGCTTGTAGCCACCGTTGGCAAGATGGACGCGAGCCAGTTGTAATGTCAGCAAAGGATCTTCCCTGAAAAGGAAGGGAGGAAGATTTTCCATAACCCCCAGAGCCTCGGAATACCGCTCCAAGACCATGAGTGCCCCAGCCTTGATTCTGAGCCATTCCGGATTGCGCAAAGCCGCCCCGGCATTCAGGGCCCAATCAGCAAGAAACAGTGTCAAGTGAGGCGTCGAATGCGGATTCAAATGGGTCGCCCCATGCTCCGCCACCCGTTTTGCCAATTCCAACGGTGGATAAAACCCCACCCCAGCCCCAGCGAAATCAGGCAAGGATTCCTCGGAAACATCCCGAGGCCCCAACAAATCCGCCGGAGGATCCAAATCTTCAGTGTCCGACATCGTGGGACCAGACCCGACATCCACAACCGAAACACCAGAACCCGTCCCGGTCTCAGAACGCGACGACGACCCAGCCTTCCCAACCCCAGGATCCACAACCCCGGCGTGCAGGCTCGAAACACACAGAACCCATGCCATCATCCAAAAAACACCGTACCAAGCTATTTTTCTCACAACAGGCAAATTCCTTTCATGCCGCCTGGGCCGGCACGGCATTGCCGATACTGGTAATGCGATTGGCAGAATCGACGTAAACCAGCTTGGGTTTGAAGCGATCCGCCTGGGCTTCGCTCATCCGGGCAAAAGCGGCAATGATCATGATGTCACCCGGATTCGCCTTGTGCGCCGCTGCCCCATTGACGGAAATCATACCGCTGCCCCGCGCCCCGCGAATGGCATAGGTGATAAACCGCTCCCCATTGGCTACGTTCCACAGGTGGATCTGTTCGTATTCGCGAATACCGGAAGCCTCCAAAAGGTTTTCATCGATGGCGCAAGAACCTTCGTAGTCCAAATGGGACTCGGTCACAGTCACCCGGTGAAGCTTGCATTTTAACAAGGAAACTTCCATTACCGCCCAGTCCTTTCTCATGGCTGATGTTTGATGTCCTAAATTTTACTTTCCCCAAACCTACCGCCGCAAGCGGGTTTCCCTGGCATCAGCAATCCATTTTCCATCCAACCAACAACCGGCCCCTGGTAGAAAACTGTCCATCATCCCGGAGCGATCAACAACATATTGTCTATCAAACGCGTATCCCCCACCTTGACGGCAGCCAGGATAACCCCATCGGCAAGAACGGTCTTGACCGGCATCAATGTCGCCGCAGCGCGAACCGAAATGTACTGGATACGATGGATTCCCGCCTCAATCAAGATTCGTCGCGCAATAGCCTCAAGTCGTCCCGCCTCCCGTTCACCCGATTCAAAAGCTATTCTGGCAGCAGACAAAGCGGCATGAATCCCTGTCGCGCGACGTCGATCCTCACCCGTCAGATAACGATTTCGGCTGGACATGGCCAGCCCATCATTCTCACGCACCGTAGGGACACCAACGATATCCACATCCATTCCCAAATCCTGCACCAAGCGGCGGATGATGACGAACTGCTGAAAATCTTTCAATCCAAAAAAAGCTTTGTCCGCCCTGACAAGATTCAATAGCACCGCCACCACGGTAGCAACCCCCTGAAAATGCCCCGGTCGCTCACGACCGCACAACTCCGACCCCAAAGGCTCCACCATCACTTTCGTTTGGAAACCTGGGGGATAGATCGCCGTCATATCCGGGTAAAACAAAGCATGACATCCCGCTTGACGCAACATTTCCCGATCTTCATCGGGAAGTCGCGGATAGCGGTCAAAATCTTCACCAGGGGCAAACTGGGCAGGATTGACAAAGATGGAGACGACGGTGCGGTCGGTCTGCGCCAGACTTTGGCTGACGAGATGTATGTGACCGGCGTGCAACGCCCCCATGGTAGGCACAAAACCCACACTGCGCCGAGCCTCACGGTTTTCCCGCAACCACTGCCGCACCGATTCCCGGTCCGTCAATGTCACCATTTCCTGTGACGACATTATGTTATTCCCCACTCCGTAATTTCAACACCTATTCAGAAAAGCTGTGCTCTTCAACCGGAAAGGATCGATTCCGGACCTCATCGGCATAGAGGCTCACCGCCTGGCGGACCAATCCACTACCATCGATGTAACGCTTGACGAATTTGGGTTTGAGACCATCGTACAAACCCAAAAGGTCATAAACCACCAACACCTGGCCGTCACACCCAGGCCCCGCGCCAATGCCGATGGTGGGGATGATCAATCGTTGACTGATTCTTTCGGCTAGTTTGGCCGGAATTCCCTCCAAAACCACGGCAAAAGCCCCTGCGGCCTCCACGGCGACGGCATCCGCCAAAACTTTATCGGCAGCCTCGCCTCGTCCCTGAACCTTGAAACCGCCAAAGGCGTGGACCGATTGCGGGGTCAGCCCCACATGCGCCAACACTGGAATGTGCCGTGAAGTCAAGGAATGAATGGTATCAGCCACCGATGCCCCTCCTTCCACCTTGACCGCCTGGGCACCCGATTCCTTCAACACACGAATGGCCGCTTCCAAAACAATTTCCGAAGACCGGTGACACAACCCGAAGGGGAGATCACACGCCACAAAGGCCTTACGCGAACCACGCACCACCGCCTGGGTATGGTAGATCATGTGATCCAAGGTCACTGGCAGGGTCGTGTCGTGCCCCTGAACCACCATCCCCAGGGAATCTCCCACAAGGAGGAGATCCACCCCCGCCTCGTCCAACAGCCTGGCCAAGGTATAATCGTAAGCGGTCACACAGACGATAGGCCGCTTTTCCGCTTTGAAACGCGGAAAGTCGGGGACGGTCAGGCGCGATGACATGGAGTTTTCCAGCAACCAAAGGGGAGAGACAGCGTCCCAGTCACCCTCAAAAACAAGGGCACGGCACTTCCAAGGGGGTAACAACGCCGCCAGAGAAAAAACGAAGGTCGAATCATATCGCTTAAGTCCCGGTCCCACCTTTTTAACATTGGGATCCAGGCCGCCCTGCTAAAGGTCTGAATGAAATTTATGTCCGGATCTGGGGATGTATGTTCTCGCGAGGTCTATCCCTGTCCACGGTCCATGGACAGGTTTTATTGAACGACTCCGCAACGCCATCTCTTCCATCCTGACGCCCAACCCGGGCTTTCTTTCGATCACCGCCCCCTGACATTCTTGGGGTCAGCGTCGGGGCAGGCCAGTTACGCACCAACCCAATCGGGAAGCAATCATCTCAACACGGGAAGTATCATCGGTTTCCTTGAGCAGCAAGTCAATGGTTTTACCGAGGACCGGATGCGGGAGTCGGGGAGAAATTTCAGCCAGGGGTTCCAGGACGAACCGGCGGTGGGGGATTTCAGGATGGGGCAGGTGCAGGAGGGAATGCCGCAACACACGTTGCTCGTAGAGCAACAAGTCCAGATCCAAAGGGCGCGGACCATTTTTTGTTTCACGACAGCGATTGCGACCGGAGCGAAACTCCAAACGTTGCAGAACACGCAGCAATGCCAGAGGGGGCAACGGTGTCGCTATCCGAACCACCGCATTGACAAACCAGGGCTGACGCCCAAGCCCCACGGGCTGGGTACGATAGAAAGAGGAAACATCCAGGAGGTTTATGCGCGGATGCCGCGCCATGGTGGTTACGGCTTGGCAACACCGACGGACGGGGGCATCAAGGTTGCTGCCGATGCCAATCCAGACCACGGCCAAAACTCTTCCCCCTCCCGCAATCATCAAACCCGGGTGCCGACCTTGATGTGCCAAGGTTCAAAACGAACCCCAAGAAGGTTATCCCGAGGATACCTCAGGGTCAAATAACCCAGCTCCCGCAGAGTCCTGTAAACTTTGGTGGCGATGAAACGCTCGGTAAAATTATACTGGCCATAGCCTGCCTGACCGACATCGAAATCGCTGATACCATGAAACGAATACCCAGGCGGGGCCAAAGAACGTGACGCACGCGACAGATTGCCGCCGCTCTCGTAGGCTTTGTTGAGAAACAGGTAGAATTGTTTGATGACACTCCTAACCCCGGAAGTCAAGATGACCTCAGGCCCCAGAATCTTGCGAATGGCCTCGAAAGTTTCCATGGGTTTACCCCGATACAGATAATTGCCACTGTCAGGCACCTTAACCACCTCGCGCAGGGGGATACGATCGGTCAGGTTTTTCAAAGGTTTCTCGCCATAGAAACCGTAGATGGCCGCTTGTTCGTAAAACAGCGTTTCCAGAAAATTCAGCTCGGGAGTCGTAAAGGCTCCGACGCTGGGATACGTGTTGGCCAATCGCAAGGCCTCGTCAAAATCCAGCAGATAAAAGTTGCCATGCCCGACAACCCTTTGCATCCGCACAAACCGTTCCAGGGAAGATTTCAGCAGTCCCCAGTTGTACTCATCAAAGTAGACATCCCCGACATGGTCGTCATCGAACTGACGAACCTTCCTGAGGTAGTCCGCCAAGTCATCATCCTTAAACTTGGGCCGCGCCACCGGAGTCGGGAGATCACTCACAGAAGCCGAAACGGGCCGCACCAGCGCCGTACAACCCAGCGCAGACCCCACCGTTGCCACTTTTAGAAAATCCCGTCTGTTCATTGGTAAACCTTGAGCGTCTGTGATGAGAATCCGATCAACCCGGCTTTCACCACATGGGTCAAAACCGCACTACCACCTGGGATGGTCACACACCGTCTCCCTGTTCCAACCATCCCGTTCCACCCCCCTACCGGACGTGACGATCAACGATCGACACACCGATAAAGACCAAGGATGATTGACGCGACCTCCAACCTAAAGTAAAAACGAGAGTTTGATATCTCATTATGAGCCTGTTCGCATCCGATCAACCAGCGGCAAATGCTCACCAGCCACCCTGCCGGAATTCCGGAGTTGAACCGGCTTTCAAACTTGCGTTTCTTAGGGATATGCACAAACCGTACCTTTCTTTATTAAAACATGATAACCGACCGCCTTGTCGCATTTTCAGCTGTCGGTGCATGTTCTTTTTTTGTTTTTTCCTTGCCCTTGCGCCTTGCATCGCCCGCAGCCAGGCAGTGGATTCCGGGAGCAAGGATTCCCGAGACATGGTCGAGGCGGTGCATGAAATCGTCAAAAAGACGGCAAACGATGCCATTCAATCCCCCAGCGTCAACAAACCGGCTATCCCCACCCCGTCCAACGCCTCGCCCCCTCTGGGCACCCCAACCGCACAGACGAACAAAATACGCACCGTGGAAGAGACCTGCGTGCTCATTGGCGAAAAATTGGGCAGCGTCGAAACCAACGACTGCCTAGCCCACCATTTTGTTGCTTCTGGCGGTGTTTCCGTCAACGGCACCCCCATCCTGCTCAAGGAATACCCCCCCTTGCCAGGTCGTGAATCCCGAGCCCGCATATTGCTCCTGGGTGGTCTGCACGGTGACGAATACTCGGCCATCAGCATCGTTTTCAAGTGGATGGAAATTCTCAACAAGTTTCACTCCGGCATGTTTCACTGGCATGTGGTGCCCCTGGTGAACCCCGACGGCCTGCTGCAAAAAAATTCCCGCCGCCAAAATACACACGATGTCGATCTCAACCGCAACTTTCCCACCTCCCCCACCCTTGAAGAATGGCTCGAAGCCAGCCAAAACTATTGGATCAACGAAACCCATCGGGATCCCCGACGTTTTCCCGGCACCGCCCCCTTGAGCGAACCGGAATCCCGTTGGATCGCCGAAGAAATCGCCCGTTTCAAACCCGATGCCGTCGTCTCGGTTCACGCCCCTTACGGTCTTTTGGATTTCGATGGCCCACCCAATACCCCTCCGGAACGATTGGGCCAGCTTTATCTTTCACTGCTGGGCACCTATCCCGGATCATTGGGTCGCTATTGCGGTGACAATATCAAGATTCCCATCATCACCATCGAGTTACAACACGCCGGCATCCTGCCGGAAAAGATGGAAATTACCGATATATGGATGGACCTGGTCAAATGGCTCACCAGTCATGTTCAGCGCCGGATCCCGCCCGAATCGTCTTCCAAAAACAGCAAAGCCAGGTCAAATTTTCCATGAATACCATGCTGAATGGATTACAACCCTACCCATTTGAAAAACTTGGAATTCTTTTGAATGAGGTCACCCCGTCCCGCGACTATTCGGCGATCAATCTTTCCATAGGGGAACCCCGGCATCCGGTAGCCCCCTGGATCCGGGAAACCATGGCGCAATCGCTGGATGGGATCAGTCGCTATCCCACCACCCGAGGGGAGGCCAGCCTTCGCCAGGCGGCCTCCCGCTGGCTGGAACGCCGGTTCGACCTTATTCCCGGTTCGGTCAATCCCGAAACCCAGCTTCTCCCCGTCAACGGCACCCGCGAAGCCCTCTATTCCATCGTCCATGCCATTACCGGCCCCCAGGACAAGGGGGCGGTTATCCTCATGCCCAACCCTTTCTATCAGATCTATGAGGGGGCGAGCATCATGGCCGGGGCGACCCCCATTCACGTACCCGCCACCGAGGCCAACCATTTTTTACCCGATTATTCCGCCCTGCCCCCCGACATACTGGCACGGACCAAATTGCTGTTTTATTGTTCCCCTGCCAATCCCACCGGCGCCATCACCCCGGAAGCAGAACTGAAAAAGCTGTTGCAACTGGCCGAAACCTATGATTTTGTCCTGGCCGCCGACGAATGTTACTCGGAAATCTGGTACCAGCAACAGCCGCCAGGTTTGTTGAAGGTGGCCCAGGATCTGGGCCGCACAGGTTTTGAGCGTTGCCTGGTATTTCATTCTCTTTCCAAACGCTCCAACATGCCTGGTGCGCGCTCAGGCTTTGTAGCTGGCGACGCCAAGATTCTGAAACCTTATTTTCAACTGCGGACCTATACCGGCTGCGCCACCCCCCCCTTCATCCAACAAGCCGCCACCGCCGCCTGGAATGATGAAGCCCATGTCGAAGAAAATCGCATCCAATACCGGCAAAAGCTTGCCGATGCCCTGGAGATTCTTCAACCCATACTGCCCGTCCAACCACCACAGGCGGGTTTTTATTTGTGGCTCAGGGTGCCCCGGGGGGGCGAAACCTTTACCCGCCACCTTTTTCATCGTTATCATGTCACTGTCCTGCCGGGGGCCTATCTTGGCCGGGGCGAAGGGGTGAACAATCCTGGCGACCCCTACATCCGTATCGCCATGGTCCAACCCCGAGCCGAAAACCGTGAGGGAATTCGGCGCATTGCCGCCGCAGTGCACGACCTTGGCTAATGTAGCACGTATCGGAAAAACAAAGTTTGGCAAAAATTATTGCGGGGGTCCGGGGGGTGTGTCCGAGAGGTTCCAATATTCAAATTGACTGAAAGGTGTCAATCC
>JACSDG010000204.1 GCA_015660855.1 Magnetococcales bacterium | reverse complement strand
ACGATGGAATTTGGAACGTAAGACACTCCATTCTATATCGGAACTGATTGTTTCGTCACCCGTTTTTAACTTACGATAAAAAACCTACACTTGTAAGGGATGATCCCCCCCGGACCCCCACAATAGTTTCAACCTGTTAAAGGAAAGAGGGGGGACTGAATGGTTACAGGGAAACAGAGACGATGGTTTTAACGGTGGTCGGGATTGGCAGCCGGCAGGCGCGGGACGATGCAATCGGTCTGGACTTGGTGGAATCTTTGCAAAAAATGCCGACCCAGACCAACATCGCCATCCTTCTGTGGGAAAATGCCGATGCCCTGACCGTAGCGCATGACCTTCTGGAACTGGATGGTCCGGTGCTCGTCGTCGATTGCGCCGACATGGGGGTGGATCGGGGGGAATGGCGCACGTTTTCCCTGGAAAAAGGCCAGATCAAACACCATCACGGCAGCATTTCCACCCACGGCCTGGGAATGGCTGAAGCGTTGACCATTGCCAGGGAACTGGGATTCGGCCACCCGGTACACCTGTTCGGGATTCAACCGTTTGATCTTTCCCCCCTTCCCACACTTTCCTCTCCCATGCAGGAACGCCTTCCGGCCTTGCTCCGGGCATTGATGGCGACCATCCATAACCTTTGTCCCCCCGATGAACAACAAGTCATCCTTTTGGCCGAACCTCTCAAACGTTCGATACTGGCCATGGGGGTCGAAAGCAAAAACAGCCTTGCCTGGGGCAGCCGTGCACAAGTTACCCTGTCGCCACCGTTGGGTGACCTAGCCGACCCGACAGCCCGGACGGCACTGGAAGAAGCCGTCCGCAGGCGCATGGATGACGCCTCCCCGGAATGTATCGCCGTTGACCTTCACCCCGATATGTTTCCCTCGCTGTTGGGCCGCAGACTGGCCCGGGAACGGGGCATACCGGTGATCGCGGTGCAGCATCATTTTGCCCACGCCGCCGCGTGCATGGCCGAATCGGGCTTGAAGGAAAGCCTGGCCCTGGCGTTTGACGGCATGGGTTGGGGAACGGATGCCACCCTTTGGGGGGCCGAACTGTTGCACATGGTCCCTGGTCAAAGCCGCCGTCTGGGTACCTTTACCCCCGTCCCTTTGCCGGGCGGTGATGCCGCCGTTCGCCGTCCCGTCCGGCAGCTCCTGGCCCGACGGGTGGACGCCGGTGTGGAAATTTCCGCTGGCTGGTGCCAACGCCTCGGCCTATCGGCCACCGAAGCCGCCATCTGGACCCATCAGTGCCGCAATCACCTCCATGCCCCCCTCAGCCATGCGGCGGGACGGTTGTTCGATGCCTTCGCGGCACAGCTTGGCGTTGCCCCACAAACCATCACCCACGAAGGTGAACCGGCCATACGTCTGGAAGCCCTGGCCCGAAGTTTTTCCGGAAAAATTTTTCCGCACCACCATCTGCCTTTTTCACTGAGGGAACATGGGGAAATGGTATACATTGACTGGAGGGAGACCTTTCGCCAATTTCCCGAGGATCGGGTGTTTGGTCCCGATGAAGCGGCACTTTGGGCTTATGTTTTTCATCAGGCGGTGGCGGCGGCCATGCTCGCAATGGTCGAGTTTGGCACCAAGCGCACCGGTTTGGGCACCGTTGTGCTCAGTGGCGGTGTTTTTATGAACAAAATATTGACGCAACGACTCGCTGGCGATTTACAAGATCGGGGTTATCGGGTTTTTCAACACCAACGTGTTCCCACCGGGGATGCCGGTATCGCCCTGGGACAGGTTTGGATGATTGGCGGGATGGAATGACATGTGCCTTGCAGTTCCCATGGAAATTATCGCCATCGATGCGGATGGTACCGGGACGGTCGCTCTGGATGCCGTCCGTTTCAAAGTGGGGTTGATACTGGTTGAAGATCCCCAGATCGGAGAATATGTCCTCGTTCACGCAGGCTACGCTATTGAAAAACTGGATACCGCCGAAGCCGATGCCCGATTGGCCCTTTTCAGGACTTTGGCGGAAATCCACCACGCACAGACCGGCTCGGAGGTCACACTGGTCGCCCCCCCCCGATACAGCGGAGGGGAAACATGAACTATGTTGATGGTTTCCGCAGGCTTGAAGCGGCCGACCATTTTCGTTCCGCGTTGGCTGATCATGGACACAAACTGGCACATTGGGGACGAAAAATACATTTGATGGAGGTGTGCGGCAGCCATACCATGGCCATCGCCCGCTTTGGCATCCGTGATTTTCTCCCCGCCAATGTTCGCCTCATCAGCGGTCCGGGTTGCCCGGTCTGCGTCACCGTTCCCGGATACATCGATGCCGCCATCGAATTGGCCGTGCAAGGCAAAATTGTCGTCACCTTTGGCGATATGTTGCGTGTTCCCGGTTCCCGTACCTCCCTGGAGCAGGCCAGGGCCGAAGGGGGAAGGATTGAAACAGGCTACTCCCCCGCGCACGCCCTGGAACTGGCCCGGCAGCATCCGGGCACCGAGGTGGTTTTTCTTGGCGTGGGGTTTGAAACCACCATCGCCCCGATCATGGCCATGCTGGATGGGGGCATCCGCAAGGGAATCACCAATTTTTCCCTGTTGACCGCATTCAAACGGGTTCCCCCCGCCCTGTCCGCCTTGATCGCCGATCCAGAAATCCAAATCGACGGATTTTTGTGCCCGGCCCATGTCAGTGCCATCATCGGGTCGGATGCCTATCGTCCCTTTGCTGAAACCCATGGCGTCGCCTGTGTGGTGGCGGGATTTGAACCTTTGGATATTCTTTATGGTTTACACGGACTCACCCAACAATTGGTGGAAAACCATCGGCGCGTCGATAATCAATACAATCGCGTGGTCAAACCCGGTGGCAACCGACAGGCACAGGGTATCCTTGAACGTTATCTGGAACCCGCCGACACCTCCTGGCGTGGATTGGGAACGATTCCCGACAGTGGCATGGAGTTGCGTCCCGAATACCAACGTTTCGATGCCCGGCATCGTTTTGGAATCACTGTGCCACCAGGTCGGCCCAATCCGCGTTGCCTGTGCGGAGAAGTACTCAAGGGAAAGATTGACCCGGTTCAATGTCCCCTGTTCGGCGTGGTTTGTCATCCCGACCAGCCCCTAGGCCCCTGCATGGTCAGCTCCGAAGGGAGTTGCGCCGCCGCATTCAAGTACACATCGGGAGCGATACCATGAACGATTGCATCCTGTTGGGACACGGTGGTGGTGGACGGCTTTCACAACAATTCATCCAGCAGGAGATCCTCAGCCGTTTTGGTAACGGACCGTTGCAAACCCTGCCCGATGCGGCATCTCTGGTGTTAGATGGCTGCCGGATTTGTTTTTCCACCGACAGTTTTGTGGTGCACCCCCTGGAATTTCCTGGAGGCAACATTGGTGATCTGGCGGTGCATGGGACGGTGAATGACCTGGCGGTGAGCGGTGCCCGTCCACGATGGTTGTCTTTGGGGTTGATACTGGAAGAAGGCTTGCCATTGGCCACATTGCGGCGAATCCTGGATTCCATTCAACGCGCTGCCAACCATTGCGGGGTCATGGTGGCGACCGGTGACACCAAAGTGGTCCGGCGTGGGCAGTGCGATGGTCTTTACATCAACACCGCCGGTATTGGCGAGGCCATGAAGGAATTAACCCTGGGATTGGATACCATAGTCCCAGGCGACCGGGTATTGGTGAGTGGAACCCTGGGCGACCATGGAATGGCGGTGCTTGCGGTTCGTGAGGGGCTTCCCATTGCCAATGGCCCCATCAGCGATTCCCAACCAGTCAACCGTTTGGTTGAGGCGGTGGCGTCGATGGCGGCCGGAATACGTTTCATGCGCGATCCCACCCGTGGTGGACTGGCGACGGTGCTTAATGAAATGGCATCGGGTCAAGCCTTCGGGATCACCATTCACGCCCGAGATCTTCCGTTTTCCCCCGGCAGCCGTGCGCTCGCCGAAATGTTGGGGTTGGATCTCCTTCATGTTGCCTCGGAGGGATGCCTGGTCATGGTCTGTGCAGAGAATATCGCCGACCAAGTCCTGGCCCGCTGGCAGACTTTGCCAGAAGGGAGAAATGCCAGGGAAATTGGCCAGGTCACCCCTCAGGCAGGGCGAGTGATTTTGGTAACGGCCATCGGTGGCCAAAGGGTGGTGGATGTCCCCAATGGCGAGCTTTTGCCAAGGATTTGCTAAGTCATGGATCAACTTCGAGACACAAGCGTGTGTGACGAAGGTTTGCACACCACGGAAATTGCCGAACGTAGTCAATGGTTCATACGCACGCGCTGGAAGGCGGCGGGCAGTTGTTTCATGGGGGTTGTGTGGGTCCACCTGCCGCCGTTGCAGCAAACGGTAAAACTCAACATTCAGTCCCACTTTTTTTTAACGGTTGGTTTATTGCTGCTGACAAGCAATGTGATCTATGCCGCCATGGCCCAACGGATGGCTGGGGGGCAACCCTCAAAAAAACAGTTGTGTCGCTTTTTAAGTATTCAGGTATTGACCGACTTTATGAGCCTGTCCATTCTGTCGTATGGCCTGGGAAGCGTTGAAACCCCTGTTTTAATTCTTTTTCTGCCGCATATCATCCTTTCGACCCTTTTTTTTTCCCGTTTGTTTTGCGGTGTTGCCCATGGTGTTGGAATATTCAGGGGTGGTGGCGACCATTTCCATTTTCAACACCGCAGGCAAAACATCGACCATCGGTTCCAACCTGATCATCACTTCGGGATATGTTTTTGCCATTGTCGCCGGAATTCTGGTCTGCTGGTATCTGGTCAGCGACATCACCTCCCTTTTGCTGTTGCGCAAGCGAGAACTGGAGCAGGCTTGCGACCGCCTGAAGGTGTTGGATCAGGAAAAATCCCAGATCACCATGCGTGCCACCCACGAACTGAAAGCCCCCTTTGCCGCCATCAAAAGTTATGTCTACACCTTGCGCGATGGCTATTGTGGTCCTTTACCGGAAAAAGCGCAGCAGGTTGTGCAACGAATCGGTGATCGTTGCGACCTGTTGATGGAAAAAATTACCGCAATCATTCATTTAAGCAATCTACGGACGGTGATTCCTGCCAATCTGGGATTGCTTCCCACCGAGATGCTGGTCGTCGTCACCAGGGAGGTGGAGGATGCCCAACTGATTGGAAAGCCTCGCGGTATCAAGGTCCATTTCCAGTCGGATGGTGGAGACTCCGTGATCATGGCATCCAAGGATCATCTTTCCACCATGATTTCAAATCTGTTACGCAATGCAATTCATTATTCCCATGACGGTGGGGTTATCGATGTTGTGCTGGAGAGGCGCGAGGAGAAGGTTGTCTTTCAGGTTGAAGATCATGGCATCGGCATTCCCACGGAGCATTTGGGAAAAATATTTACGGAACATTTTCGTTCAAACAACGCCGTTCGTTTCAACCCCAACGGCAGCGGCATGGGATTGGCGTTGGTCAAGGAGATCGTCCGTTTGCATAATGGCGACATTCGGGTGACCAGCCGGTTGGGTGAGGGATCGTGTTTTTCGGTCATTTTTCTGGCACAGACAGTTTCAACCTGATATGGGAGACGAACATGGCTAAGATATTGATTATCGATGATGATCAGGACATCATCGACAACCTGACTATGGTTTTGGAGGGCAACGGTTATACTGTCATGGTCAAGGGGGACATGGATCAATTGTTGGAAGATGTCAAAAGGCTGCATCCCGATATGATCATTTTGGACATCATGTTACCCGAGGATTCACAGGCGGGATTCAAAGCAGCCCGCCTTTTGTCCAAGGATGAGAACACTGGAAAAATACCGATTCTTATTTTGTCTGCGGTCAATCAACGCAGCAACCTGTCGTTCAGCTTTTCCGAAAACGATGTCAATACCGATTTTATGCCCGTTGCCGCATTCCTTGAAAAACCGGTGGAACCAAAAATTTTACTGAACAAAATAAAACAACTGCTATACCAATGATGACTTTATTTAAATTTAGAAACCCCCACTGGGGAGAACGGAATGGTTGATTGCAAAAACTCGGGATTTTCGCTGGTCGAAATATCCGTGGTCATACTAATCGTCGCTGTTCTTCTTGGCAGCAGCGTTGTATCCTATTCCAAGATGAACGATAAGCAGCAAAGACAAAAAACGGAGTACTTGATAGAGGAGGTCCAAAGGGCATTGATCGGGTATGCCATAACCAATGGTTATCTGCCTTGTCCTGATGTCGGTGTTGATATCAACAATGCCACTCAACCTGCGTTTGATGGCGGGGAGGACCGGGATCCGTTAACAAATGATTGTCGCTTGGTCTACGGTGTGCTGCCGTGGAAAGATTTGGGGGTGCGCGAGTTTGACTTTTACGGGAATCACCTTTCCTATCATGTGGATCCCCTCTACAGCGAACGGGCCATTCCATGTAACCATACCCCTGGTGTTTTAAATGTTGATGTTATCGATCAAGGGGTTACCACCAATTATAACATGGTTGCGGCGGTGGTGGTGTCTTTCGGAAAGAACGGTTTGGGGCACCTGTCAAGGGTGCCTGCCGGACCTTCCGCCTACGTAAGCCACACGTCCGTCGCTGGTTCTACCATTGACGCAGACTATCTTAATGGTGGCGCATCGGCGAGCAATAACAATTATATTCAGAAATCTGGTGACGATATTTTAACCTTTGTATCACCGATATCGTTAAGATCGCATCCGGAAATGGCGTGTCAATAGAACAACATATTGGAAAAAAAATTTTAGTTTTGCCCGCAGGGCATCATGTCCAACAAGGCACGCGATCATGTACGATCTTCAGTCTCCAACCAAACCACATCTGCGCAGAGAAAGATCGCGTCGTTGCAACCCTACGGGATTTTCTTTGGTTGAGATGTCCGTCGTCATGCTGACCCTCAGTGTTGTTATCGGTGGTGGTATTTCTACTCTTTCTGGAGTGCGCGAAAAGCAACAGCGACAAAAATCGGATTCTTCCATGGAAAAAATTCAGGAGGCTTTGCTTGGGTATGCCATAGCCAACGGCTATTTTCCGTGTCCCGATGTTGGCGTTAACGCGATGAATGGTGCCAACGCAAATTTTGATGGCGGAGAAGACAGAAACGGAACGGTATGTCGCAATTCTTTCGGAGTATTGCCGTGGCGTGACCTGAGTCTTCAACCCCGCGATTCATGGTTAAACTATTATTCGTACCATGTTGCTACGGGTTACAGCAACAGCAGCCAACCATTGCAATGCAATGCTGCCAGCACGCTAAAGATCGTTGAAGGAACCCGGTTGTTCGCCGATAACGTGCCCTTTGTTGTGGTATCCCATGGAAAAAACGGCATGGGTCACATCAATCCGACGCCTTCCGGTCCAGGGAGTTACGTTACCCGAACCGCTGTCAGCGGGGATGAGGTGGAAAATGCAGACCCTGATGATCCTGATCACAACAAAGCAGAAACCTATTTCCAGAATGCCGGCGATGATCATGTTCTCTACATGTCACCCATGCTGTTGAAAACCAAACTGATGGATGCGGGAATGGCTATGACGGCATGCGCGCCATCAACCTCCAGTACTTCAATGGGTCTTGTGGTCAATGGCGTGGAGTCTGGACATGATGCCCTGCGGGCAAAAACCAAAACCTTGGGGGATTCGCCCCAAAACTTCTATAGGCAATAAAGCTTTTTGTTCCAATGATTAAAAATTAAAAATTTTACAAGTCATATATTAAAACTCCTTAAAAAACAGCCTCCCCGTGGTTTGAAAAGTCGGCGTATGGCAAGGAGTTAGGCCATTCCTGCCCCTGGGCCACGCTGTTCATACTGGAAAGAAAACTCTCGGTGCCGTCGGGGAAAGACGACAGAGCGTGATCATAACCCATAAGGTCAACAAGACCCCCAGGCCAAGAACCACCCTGAACATCCATCACCCGAAACAAATCCTGGGAATCCAATCCTTTCGGGTCGGTCTGGGCTAGGTTTTCCAATAGTTCCGTCAGATGCCGTTCAAATGCGGTTTCCTCCGGAGATGTTTGCCAGCCAACAAAATGATCTTCCAGGTTGGCCTGCAAAGCACCATCCGGGGTATTGTCCGATAAAGGGATCTCCTGGACCGGGGATGGAATGTCGGAATGGGTGACATCCTGGGCGTCAAGGACAGGGTGACTACTTTCGTCCAGACGGGAAGGTGTCGTCACACCTGGACGGGTACTGTCAGGAGCCCCCGCATCATAGGAAAAAACAACCTCCGTCATGACGCCGGCCGTACCCACGCCTCTTTCAAAACCAGCCATCCCGGTAATGGTATTGCCGGCCAGTTTAATGACCTCCCAACCCGCTTGCGTCTCTAGCGTCAAGGCGGTAATACCCAAACCATCGAGTCCATGCAAACCACCATCGGCAGTCAATACCTGCAAATGGCTAAATGCAGCGTCGTGCAGATCGATCCGATTATCGTGGTTTTCGTCCAGAGTGATCAGTGCCTCCAGGCTTGATTTCACCCCAGGGACAAAATATTCGGAAACGACCTCGCGTATATCGTCAATCGTGCCATTGGCGTTGCGATCCAGCACCAACAAACCATCTCCGCCGCTCACCCAACCGGTCTGATCCAACAAACCATCGGCGTTCATGTCAAACCCGAAAGGGTGGGTATTCACGGAGGAGAGTTCAACGCCATTGCCGTCCAAATCCAACACCAGGGGATCACTTGCACCCGAAGTACAAAAATCGCTCGCGATCAGGTCGCGGTTAATCCCTTTCACCACGATGGTCACCTGCTTGCTGGCACCATCGGTGAAAAAAATGCTGCGGTCGGCACCATTGATGGTCTGTGCCGCTAACAACGCATCGCGCGTCGCGGCATCAATCCCCGTTCCCCCCTGGGTCAACTTGAGTTTGTCCACTTCACTGTTTTTATTAAAATCCCACACCGTATCGACGTTGGCCGCTCCGCCATCATTCAATTCAAACACAAAGACATCGTTGCCGCCTAGGCCAAACAAATGGTCGGAACCGGATCCACCGTCCAGCGTGTCGGCCCCGGCACCATAACCATTGAGGGTTCCGGGGGTGCTCGTAAAAAGGGTGGAAAGTTGCCCGGCAGCAAAGCTATAGACCGAGCTACCCGTGTCAAACAACGCCACCACCGCCGTATCGCCAGCCGCCCCTGCCGCACTGGCGTTGCCGCTGAGATAACTGCCGCCCTGGCCCCCGGCCCCGCCACTGCCCGCATCAAGACCGGCTCCACCCCCGGCTCCACCCCCTGCGGCCGACAGATATGTGGGGTAAAGATAGGAATCCCCCCCAATAGCCCCCGAGCCGGCAGTGTTGCCAAGAATCGCAGCACCACCGCTACCGCCCGTACCCGATTGCGTACCATCACCCTGTGTTCCGGTAACTCCCGCATAAGCACCGCCAACACCACCAGCACCACCAATACCTACCGAATAGACATACACATTAGGTGAACCGCCACCACCACCACCGGCACCAATGCCACCGCTCCCACCATTCTGTCCCGGTTGTGCCGGAGTCCCACCGTTGACCCCCCCGGAACCACCACCACCACCGCCACCACCCAAACCACCGGTACCGCCAGAACCAGACGCCGAGTTATCAAAATAACCAGCCCCACCATTGAATCCATCGCCAAACAGAATGTCACTGCCACCCCCACCCTTGAGGATGTCCGCGCCACCGCCACCTGAACCGCCGTTGTACGTACCAAAGTGCTGACAACCACCACCGCCACCGCTACCATCCCCAAAAATAACATCGTTCAAAGCGGTACCGACCAGAACATCGGCATCACCACCTCCCGCCCCGCCCACACTGGCCGAGGTATTCTGGTTGCCGCCGCCACCGCCACCGCCCGAACCATCCCCGACGAGTAACAGACCATTGACGCCATCATCAACCGTATTGGGTGAACCCCTGGTGACACTCTCCGCAGTCCCCCGAAGATCGGTATAACTTGCCGTCACCGTGATGATTTTTTTTACTTCATTCGTGGTCAATAACAGGGTGTTGCCAGTGACACCACTGACAACAACGCCGTTGGCCATCCATTGGTAACTGATCGTCCCAAGACCATCGACATCCGCCAGGGAAGGCGCGGTCAAGGTCTGACCCAAACTGGTCACACCGGTAAACATTCCAACGGCTGGTGGATCATTGACGGGAGTTACCGAAACGCCCCTGGTTCCCGTCAAGGTCGTCACACCATCGTTCACCGAAGTGGCGATGGAAAAGTTTTGATCCCAGTTGGCTGCCGGGGTAAAGCTCACCCCAGTCAGCAAGGCACCGACATCCGCCAAGGGACCAATGGCCGACCACGCCACGCCATTGAAGGTCGAGGTCACCGCACCGCAAGTCCCTGTGGACAAGCTCCCCGCAGAACCATTGGAAAGGGTCATCGTGGCAGTGATCGTGTCCCCGGTTTCTGGATTGGTGATGACCATCGCATTTAAATTGAATGCCGCCGCATCTTCGATGAACGACTCGGCGGCATTAAGATGGGTCGCGGTCGGGGCATCATTGACGGCGGTCACATGGATGGCAATACTTGCTATCGCGGTCAGACTGCCGTCAGAGGTGGTCACGGTGAAACTTTCCGTGGCATCGCCGGCCAGGGCGTTCAATGCCCCCGGAACATGAACATACGCACCGGAACCACTATTCACAAAAAGTGTCCCTATCGTCCCCGCCTTGGAGAGGTCATAGGTGATCCCGCCAAGGGTAGTGCTGCCAACAGAACCACCGAAAATACCATAACTCAACGCCCCCCCCTCGGCATCCGACCCCGCCAGGGTACCTGTCACATCGGCAAAAATATCCACGCCGGCGGTATCGGTGTAGCTGATGGCACTTGGGGTGGTAAGCAACGGCGTATCGTTGGCGGCGGTCAGGTTGACGGTGAGGGTGGCACTCCCGGTCAAACTGCCGTCGGAGGTGGTTACGGTAAAGTTTTCCGTGGCATTGCCGGCCAGGGCGTTCGATGCCTCTGAGACATGAACATATGCACCGGAACCACGATTCACAAAAAGTCCCCTCGGCATCCGACCCCGCCAGGGTACCTGTCACATGGGAAAAAATATCCACGCCAGCGGTGTCGGTGTAGCTGATGGCACTTGGGGTGGTAAGCAACGGCGTATCGTTGGCGGCGATCAGGTTGACGGTGAGGGTTGCCGTTGCGGTCAAACTGCCGTCGGAGGTGGTCACGGTAAAGCTTTCCGTGGTATTGCCGGCCAGGGCGTTCAATACCCCCGGGACATGAACATACGCACCGGAACCACGATTCACAAAAAGTGTCCCCGTCGTCCCCGCCTTGGAAATGTCATAGGTGATCCCGCCAAGGGTGGTGCTGCCAACAGAACCACCGGAGATGCCATAACTCAACGCACTCCCCTCGGCATCCGATCCCGCCAGGGTACCAGTCACATTGGCAAAAATATCCACGCCGGCGGTGTCGGTGTAGCTGATGGCACTTGGGGTGGTAAGCAACGGCGTATCGTTGGCGGCGGTCAGGTTGACGGTGAGGGTGGCAC
>JACSDG010000203.1 GCA_015660855.1 Magnetococcales bacterium | reverse complement strand
GGGGGGATGATCCCCCCCGGACCCCCGCAATAATTTCAACCTTAAAAAAAAGGGGGGGACTGAATGGTTACGGGCCATTGCCTGGAGATTGTGGTAACCATTCAGTCCCCCCCCCTAACACATGGTGCCTTTCGGGCAAAAAACAAAACTTTGGTTGGCTGCCGCCTCCAAACCGCAGCCTGGGGAGGATGATCCCCTCCTTAACCCCTGCAATATTTTTTAAATAATTTAGTTTTTCATATCCCTCCGCCAACCATGAATCCTTGCATGGAGACGCACGGCATCCATGGAACCATGAAAAACATTTTTTAATTGGGTGACATCAACGGACCCATTTTTGGTTTCCCCTGCATTTTGCTGTTCCAACCGCATCGCCAAACGCTGCAAACGCCGCAAACCCATGGTTCCGGCCGCCCCCTGTAATCGGTGTGCCATTGCGGCTGTTTTTTCGTGGTTTTCTAACGTTATGGCTTGCAACAAAGCTTCCGTGGACTGCTCTACCGACTGACAACAAGAGGAAAAAACCCGTTCAAATCGCTCCAATGACAAATCACGGCGCATTTTTTCCAATGGGCCAGTGTCCAACAAAAGGTCACCGGGAGGTTGCGGTTCTTTCCACTCCCCCATCGCCGTCAATGTCCCCTTTCCTTCAAGGTTGTGTAACAACTCCGCCAACTTTTCAAACAAAACCGGTTTGGCCAGAAATCCATCCATCCCCGCCTGATAACACCGGTCCACCTCCGATTTCATCACAAAGGAGGTCATGGCGATGATGGGAACGCAAGCTTTGGTTGTGTCCGCCAACAAACGGATGCTTTGGGTCACTTCCAACCCATCCTTGTCGGGCAGGCGTATGTCCATCAATACCAGATCGAAAGGATGGTATTCTATTTTCTCCAGGGCCTCTCCACCACTTTGAGCCAGAGTGGTCCGGGCACCCAGGAGTTCCAACATCGCCAATGCCACCTGTTGATTGGTGGGATCGTCTTCCACCAGCAATATGCACATGGGTTTTGCCAATGGTGGCCATTCGCGGGGACTCGCCAGCGTTTCCGGTAGATTGATCCCGGTTTCCAAAGGGATGCGAATCCAAAACAGACTGCCCGCCTCCTCACGGCTTTCCAGACCGATTTCCCCCCCCATGGCCGTCAACAACGATTTGCAGATGGCCAATCCCAAACCCGTGCCACCATAACGGCGGGAAATGCTTTCTCCCCCCTGGGAAAAAGGTCGAAAAAGGGTCTCCTTGATCCCTTCCGCAATGCCAATGCCAGTGTCCCTGATCTCGATACACAGCCAATCTTTCCCCGTTGCCTGGGAATCCATGCGGGCCAGGACGTCAACTTGACCCTTTTGGGTAAACTTGATGGCGTTGCCCACCAGATTCAGCACCACCTGGTGCAAACGTCCCGAGTCACCCACAAGATATTCGGGAACTTCAGGATCAATGGCCATCTTTAGGTCGATGTTTTTTTCAGACGCCTTGGTGGTCAACAGGTCATGGATGGATTGGAATACCGGATTGAGGCTAAAGTTTTGCCGTTGCAGCGTCAACATGCCCGCCTCAATCTTGGAAAGATCCAAAATATCGTCAATCATAAGCAGCAGGCTGTGACCGGAGCGTAATAGGGCGGCGACATAATCTGTTTGCTTGGGCGATAATGTCGTTTTTTCCAAAAGCTGCGCCATTCCCAACAAACCATTCATGGGGGTACGCAGTTCATGACTCATGGTAGCCAGAAATTCACTCTTATACTGATCTGATTGTTTTAATCTGTCTGCCTGTTGTTTCAATGTGTCCTGTGCCTGGATGAGAGATTGGTTTTGTTGTTCCAGGATGATACGGGCGTTTTCCAAATCCGTGGATTGTTGTTGCAAACGGGCATTGGTTTGTTGCAGTTCGGACGCCATCGCCCGGGAGGCATTCAGGGCATCGGCCAAAGGTCTGGCCTGAGCGGTCTCGAAAGCCAGGGCGACGGCTTCCATGATTTCTTCAAAAAAAGCGACCACTCGATCCTCGGGTGGTCGCAGAAACGCCAGGGCGATGATTCCGCGAAGTCGGCCATCGTTGCGAAACGGGGCCAATAGCAACGAGGACGGTTGAATGGTCCCGATGCCGGTGGCAATGTCCCATCGATACGGGGATAAATCGTGCCAAAGAGTGGCTTTCACGCCGGTGGCCGCCTGGCCGATCAATCCCTCCCCCAGGTCGAAAACCCGGTTTTTATCGATCCCCAGGGGAGCCACATGGGTTCCGGTACATTGCAATCCTTCCCCCTCGGCGCGACTGACCACCAGATACAACACCCCGGAAATCGCGTGCAAATGGCGGCATAAGGATTCAACGACACGGTTGGAAAGTTCTTCTATGGTCAGGCGACCACGCATGGCCTCGGCCAAGCCCAACAGTCCGTCCTGTTTCCACCGCTGCAACCGGTTTTCCAGGTCGGCCGTTTGCAGATTGAACGCCATGGTTTTCAGGGCATGACTCAAACGATCGTGGGGGGAACGCGGGGTGACTTCAATATCAAAACGCCCTTGGGAAATGGCATGGGCCTGACTGATGATCGTTTCCATATTTTCAATGATTTCATTGATGGCCCTGGACATGTGATCCTGGGAACTGCGCAAATCCAGGCGGTTGGAAAAATCACCTTCTACCACCCGGTTGGCAATGTCGGCAATGGCCAGATAACGTTCGGAAATGACGTTCAGGGCTTCGCCGATGACTGTCAATTCATCCTGGGCCTGCCGATTTTGATCCAGGGCCATCTGTCCCAGGGCGATGGCATCGGCCTGCTCGACCAGGGCACCGACCCGTTGGGAAAGTTTGCGGATGATCCAGCGTGCAATCAGGGCACAAAAAACAATGGCCGCCAAGGCGAGGGTGACACCGGCCAGGCGTGAGGCCAAATAGGTGTTCTGGGCCTGTTCTAACGCCGATTGCATGTCCTTCTCTTTTCGCTCCACCAAATCCACGAGAATTCGTTCGGCCTGGTCGACAAGTTGCCGCGCCTTGCCGGCGGACAGGTCAAAGGCACGATGATTGGCGTTTTCCCTGGCTTTTTCCACCACAAGCATGGTGATCTGCACAAATGTGTCAAACTGGTCTTTCAGGGATGCCAACGTCGGAATCTCTTCCGCTGAGGTCAATCGGGACAACCGTTCCAGTTGCTCGACGACATTGGATTGCAACAGGACGATACGCGCGGCATATTCGTCCATCTTGCGGGTATCCTGGGTCAATATCAGGTCTTTTTCGGTGCGATGAATCTTGACCAGATCCCGGTTGATGCGATTGCCCAGATGGGCCTTTTCGATAGCGGTTTCCATTTCCTGGCGGGCTTTCAGCACATCCATGTTGGTTTGCTGTATGAGCTGACGAAAAATACGCAAGGCGATTTCGTGTTGGGCACGGCCCGCTTTCTTGTAGATGTCTCGTGCCTTGACTTTGGATCCTTCCTGGATGTACCCAACGACCTTTTCGCTGGTCTCGAAATATTCCATCCAGCGATTACGAAATCTGGACAACAGTTCTTCCTCGGTGCGACTGGCCAGGGATTCCAGCTTGGCGGTGGTTTCCAATACCCTTTTGCGGGAGGTGACAATCCGCTGGATCAATTGATCCGCTTCCTTGGTTCCATCCTCGAAAAGGAGGATCCTTTCGTTTTTCTGGGTTTCCAGCAGATTGTCCAGCAGTTGACTGGCAATATGCGATTTGGCCATGGCCGAATGCGCCAGGATTTCCGAGGTGTGCTTGACGCGCAATTCACTGCCATCCACAAGGGTTTCGATCCCCAACGCCAATTGTTCAAAGGTTTCCTGTCCGGCCCCTTGCGACAGATTGCGGGCCTCGACGTTGGTGTTTTTTCGGGTCAGACGGGTGATTTCCTGTTGCACTTGGCTGTAGCTTTCAAAAACACTGCGGAATTTGTCCAGCTTTTTTTTGTCTTCCGTGCTGACGGAAGCCGAAAGTGTCAGGAGACGTTGGCGCAGATCGGTGTCGATGGTGACCATGACCTGTTCGTATTGGTCCATTTCTCCTTGATTGCGCGCCAGTATCAAATTTTTTTCGGCCCGTTGCAGGGCGATTAAATCCTGAACCATACTCGTGGTTAGTCGTAAATTTTGGGCATCGACGGTGACGACCAGTTCCAGGGTTTTGCGGGTGCGATCCAGCAGTTTCAAACCCGACCAGGTCACCAGTCCCATGAGGCTGACCACCATGATGAAACCGGCGATGATCCTTTGGGCGATGGTTCGTGGCCACGATGAAATCATCATGGTGATGACACCCTTTCTCTGGAATCGTTATGTCTGCCATGGGGTCTTGTCTTTCGTCTCTGGAATCAAATACTGTAGAAAAAATGTTTCATCGAAACATTGGAATTTTTAGACCAGGAAAACCCAACATTAAAATCCACTCAGGACAACAAGAAAAACTGGCAAAAAAATGGTGGAGCGGTCGATACCAAAAACGGAAAACTCTATGTTTTTGTTGCGGCGCAGTATGGAGAAATTCCGAATCCGCTTCGGTGGGAGAATAATTTATATATAATTGTTGGCTCAATTTGGATTCCGGGGGCTTATCCAACCAATAGAACCAAGAGCGAATGTAATAGCCGTTTTCCCCGCACCTTCAGGTTATGGGTAAACTGAA
>JACSDG010000202.1 GCA_015660855.1 Magnetococcales bacterium | reverse complement strand
CCGGCGGGGTTTGGGGCAGCGCCCCAAGGTTTTGGTTTTGAATTTAAACAAAAAGCTTCATGCCTATGGGGGTTTGGGGGCGAAGCCCCCAAGGTTCTGTTTTTTTGCCCTAAGGGCACCATGTTCAAATTTGCCGATCCCGGATTCTGTCCATTCTCCCCGATTCTCTATTGCTTATCCCCTTCGCTAGCAAGTCTCCGCCTGGAGTCGGCAATCAGAGCTTCGACCGATTCCACCAGCATGGGCCACATCATCTCTCGAGACCGCAGACTTTGGGCGTTGACATAGGCAAAAAGACAATCCTCGACGACCTGGGCCAACTCCAAAGGTGGCAGATGTTCCGGTGCCCAAGGATCCGGCACCGTTGTGTCGTCTTTTGAAACTTCAGAACGCCCTTGATTGGTTTGCATCCGCATCGAAGTACCTTTCTTTAATTACTTTGGATGCCCCTCAGTGCGGTACAATACCTTTATGGATAATTTACTACAACGTGAAACATTTCATCCTCATGAACCAAAGCTCGTTTTTTGTTCGCTTTCCAGGACGGCAAGTACTTGCTGGCGCAACCATGTGTGCTGAACGCTGTTTTCTGTCCGCGGATGCCATGCCATGGCCAAGCGTAATGGTGGTGTATCGAAAGGTATGGGGGCAATTGTCAGGTTCAAGGGACCGGCAATGAATCGGGCGACACCATCCGGAACGATGGCCATCAAGTCCGAATCGTGTACGATGAAGGGAATAAGACTCAGGGAAAACAGACGGGCAACGATGTGTCTGGATTTTCCCATCTGCGCCAAAGCCTCATCAACGACCGTCGTTACCATGCCCCCAGGATAATAGTGAACGTGTTTGGCTTGCAAAAATGTTTCCAACGTTAATTTCCTCCCCACGACCAGGGGATGACCAGTGCGATACAGGCAGACGTAGCGCATTTCAAATAATCGCTTCAAGGATTCCTTGCAGGTGCTGATGTCCTGGAAGCGGCTAAACAGAAGATCCACCTCCCCCGATTCCAGAAAACGTCTTTCCTCTTCGCCGCCACAATCGACCAGTTCCACCGAAATATGGGGAGCTGTGTTCTGCAAACGTTTGAGTAGCGTCGGCAACAGCACCGCCGCTGCATAATCCACCGCGCCAATGCGGAAGACTGTCCGGGAAGATTGGGGATCAAAACTTTCGATCTCCAGAATTTGTCGCATTTCCCCGAGAGAGGCACTGATCGAACCCGACAGCTCCAATGCCAAAGCGGTAGGCTCCATTCGATTTCCGTCCTTGATGAAAAGAGGGTCGTTGAAAATGGTCCGCAAACGTCGCAACGTGTTGCTCATGGCCGCCTGGGTTATTCCCAAAACATTGCCTGCTCTGGTGACCCCGCGCTCAATGAAAAGAGTTTCAAAAGCCAACAATAGATTCAAATCAAAATTTTGCAGCTCGTTTCTCATCGCAACCTCCAGGTAAAAAAAAAGCTTCCTTAAACAAAAAATTTGCATTCGCTTTTGGTTTCCAGTAAGCTTCCTAAATTCCACGGGAATGATGTGTATCTCGCGGTGTTTGTGTTGAGTGCCCTTTGCGCGTATACTGCTTCGGTCGATTGGCCACTTTATTGGAGCAGTTCTGGCTTGGTGGGGAGCTTCGGTTTTCCACCAACGGGCTGACGGGATTCAGGCCTCCCCCCCCCTCTGAGCTTGTTTTCCGTCGGCCCAACCCCCCCCTCTTTTGCGATGGCCCAGGGGATGTGGCTCCCCCCATTTTTTTTAATTTCCGTGATAATTTTTGCCAAATTTTGTTTTCCTGTACCTTCAAAAAACATCTGCCGTGGGCGGGTTAGTGTATCTGCCGGGTTTGATCGAGTAAATCGACGATTACTTTTCGCAGCCAACGTTCCGGCAGACTTTCTTCGTTGCGGGCATGCCATGCCATGGCAATACGCATTGGCATGACGGAAAACGGCAGAGAATGAACTTCCAGGTTCATTCTTGAGGCCAAAAAATGGGCCTGTCGATCAGGGAAAACGGTGAGCAGATCGCTTGTTGCAACCAGGTGGGGGATGATTCCTGAATTGTTGAAGCGACCGACAATTTTTCGGGTATATCCTTGTTGGAGCAGGGCCTCGTCCACAAATGTGGTAGTAAGTTCCGGCGGCATGAATTGGACGTGATCCGCCGCCAGAAAACCTTCCAAGGTTAATTTTTCTCCTACATGGGGATTTCCCGGTCGTGCAACACAAACGCAATTCATCTCGAACAGACGGTGCAGATAGACCTTGTCTGCCGTAACCCACTGAAACCAAGTGACCAAAAGGTCGGATTCACCCCGGTCCAAGAGCTTAGCCTGGTTGGGACCTTCGGGTTCGACCACCTCCAGACGGACCCCGGGAGCCGCTTTGCGCAGATGGTCCAGCAACGGGGGAATCAGGATGGAGGACATGCAATCACAAACGGCCATCCGAAAAAGACGGTTGGTGCTGGCGGGATCAAACTGTTCTTTGACGAGGAGTGATTGGGCGTGGTCCAAGGCCTTTACGATGGGCTCGGCCAGTTTCAGGGCCAGCGCGGTCGGCTCCATGGAATGGCCACGTTTGGTGAACAAAGGATCGCCGAACGTCAGTCTGAGGCGCTTCAAGGTGTTACTCATGGCCGCCTGAGTGATTCCGAGGACACGCCCTGCCTGAGTCACACTGCGTTCCATCATCAGTACATCAAAGGCCACCAAAAGGTTCAGATCGACTTCTTTAAGAGTGTTTTTGTTGGAGTGCATGGAACTTACCCGAAATACCCGGTAGCCTCGCTGCCCTCCCCCCAAACGCCTGAACCCGTAGATACCCGGCACGGCGTGACGCAATCGGAGCGGTTAATAAAATAGTAGAGCCAACCCTACACCACTGTCTACGGGCCATTTTATTATTCCAGGCGTGCACACGCCGCAGGTTCTTATGGCCTCTGTAGTCTACGCAAAATCGTACCGCCGCCAAAAACCAGAAACGGACAGGTTGCGACGGGTACGGCACGACTCCTCTGCTATCATTCCTCAGCGAACCCGGCGAAACAGCCGCGCACCGGCACCCCGATTTGGCCCGCTGGCGCGATCAGGGCGTTCCCTGGCCAAATCCACTTTGAGCAACCGGCCTTCGAGTTCGCGTCCATTGAACCGGGTGATCATCTGTTCTGGATCATCGACCTCCACGAAGGCAAAACCTCGCGATTGTCCAGTCTCGCGATCACGCACCACTTTGACGACCCCCACCGCCAGATCGGCGGAGAAGAAGGCGTGGAGATCCACCTCAGTGGCATCAAAAGGGAGATTGCCTACGAATACCTTACCCACATTTTCCCCTTCCATCCAGCACGGTACACACCCGGAAGATGCTCTCTATCATTCTCTAAGCAAACAAAGCCTCATTCACACGGGACATTCTATTCTACCCGTTCCGGCTTGACCAGTCATTTTCTTCCGCAAAACGAAAAAACTTATAACTACCGGAGATTGTAATTATTTATTCTACGCAGTTCGTGTTGTGGGTTCAAAACAGGGAGAGAGTGGATCGTTTATTTTGGTGGTTATCGCAAAGTCGGAGTTGCTTTTTGTAGTTGGCGGCGCGTTCGGCGACCTTGTCGGCCACCTGCATCAGCCATGGTTTTTTAAGGAAGGTTTTTTTTTTGTATCCGCCATGGCCCTCATGGTAGGCAAGGTATTGGGACTTGGCATCCGATTTGGACAATCCGAGGGTTTTGTAAGTGACATCGACGTACCAACCGATAAAATCCACGGCATCTTCAAAGTTATCCCGGTCGGCCCAGGAGTTTCCTGATTTTGCCTTGTACCATGCCCAGGTGTCGTCCAGGGCTTGGGCATAACCGTAAGCCGAGGATGGCCTGGGGCCAGGGATGAAACCGAGCCATTTTATTCGTGACGGTTTGGCATCCGATCTGAATTTGGATTCTTGGTGGATGATGGCCAACTGGACATGCGTGGGGACACCCCATTTTTTTTCTGAGGCACGCAGACTGTCGTACCAATCGTCTCGCCCATCCAGGAGGATGCAGGCATGGTCAATGTTGGCTGGAACGGTGGCGCAACCCGCTAGGATGGGCAGGCCCAGCCAAAGCATCCATACCAACCTTTGCACCCAAGGGCCTGGATTCATTGGTGTCGTCGTTCCGCTTCAGGTAATTTGCAAGGGGCATTGAGATTGGACTGGACCGGGGCAGTGGGCAGGCTTGCGCCGGGCAAAAAAGCCCGGTCCCCAGGCAGGGGACCGGCAAGATTGATCTGCCGGGGGCAGGTTAATGAAATACGCAGACAGCTTCAAGTAAAAAATGGCAGGGGTGGGGCAGTATTTGCAGCAGTTTTTTTTTGTCGCTGTTATTGTCAAAAAAAACGAGAGCTTGAAAAATTCAGGTATGGTCAAATACGGTTGGACCGACGTGGTGGATATGCGTCAACCCTGGATTTCTGCTACCACCAATGATCTACTGCCTGTCGGAAGTGATCGGGTACTATAACGAAGAGGGGATTTGTTTGCGTATCGGAAAAAAAATTGGCAAAAGTTATTGCGGAGGTTAAGGGGGGGGGGATCATCCCCTTACAAGTGTAGGTTTTTTCATATTTCATTGATTTCATTGATAATTGGCCAATCTTCAGGAACTCCGCATCCAAGGGGGATCT
>JACSDG010000201.1 GCA_015660855.1 Magnetococcales bacterium | reverse complement strand
CGCTTTTGATTTTGCTTTTGAATTTAAACAAAGTCAAAAGCAAAAACAAAGTCAAAAGCGAAGAATGAAGCTTTTTGTTTAAAGTCAAAACCCTGGGGGCAATCCCCCAGACCCCTTTTTTCTTTCAATAATTTTCCAAGGGGGGGGTAGATTATTTAATGTCAACACGCCCTAACCGACTACCGACAAAAACCCCGTTGTCCGGTTTGCAAAAATTCCAACATACACTGAACCTCTGGAACAGAAGAGAATTTTCTCTCAAGTTCCTCAAGTGCCTGCTCAAGACGAAGATTGGAACGAAACACAATACGATGCGCCTGACGAACAGACGCAATGGCCTCTTCGGAAAAACCACCCCGCCTAAGCCCAACCACATTCACCCCCGACACCCGGGCACGATTGCCCGCCGCCGACAAAAACGGCACCACATCCATGGAAACCGCCGAGGCACCCCCAATGAAGGCATTGCGCCCGATCCGGGCAAACTGATGTATGGCGGTCAAACCGCCAATGACCGCGTGATCCTGAATTTCCACATGCCCCGCCAACGTCGCACCGTTGGCCATGACCACCTTGTCCCCAACCCGACAATCATGCGCTACATGCGAATAGGCCATGATCATGCAACCATCACCAACCCGCGTCAGTCCCCCACCCGACTCCGTGCCACGGTGTATGCTGACAAACTCGCGAATATGACACCCCTCACCGATCTCCACACGGGTAGGCTCCCCCCGATAATGAACATCCTGGGGGTCCAAACCAACTGAAGCAAAATTAAAAACTCGTGTCCCCCTGCCAATGGCGGTATGCCCATCAATCACCGCATGCGGACCAACATCCACCCCGTCGCCTAAAACAACATCGGCACCAACCACCGCATACGGACCAATACGCACCCCATGCCCCAACTGCGCCCCCGCCGCCACCACCGCCGTGGGATGAACCTCACTCTCCAGTTTTGGCATCATTGGATTCCGCGCCCCCGTTAACTCGAGTCATGGCCATCAACAATGCCTCGGAAACCAAATCCTCACCGACATACGCCTTCCCGACAAACCTCCAGATATCCCTGCGCCTTTTAGCCAACGTCAAAACAAGCCGCAGCTGATCCCCCGGAACAACCGGCTTGCGAAAACGCACCCGATCGATGGTCATAAAATAAACCAATCTGTCCTTCATCGTTTCGGAATCGGTATAACTCGCAAACAAAGCACCCGCCTGAGCCATCGCCTCCAAAATCAACACCCCCGGCATAACCGGGTTCCCAGGGAAATGCCCTTGAAAATGCGGCTCGTTGAACGAGACATTTTTAATGGCCACCAACCGATCACCAGGAATGAACTCAATCACCCTGTCCACCAACAGAAATGGATAGCGATGCGGCAAAATATTCAAGATTTCTTCAGGATTTATTAGGCTCACGATATTAAAACCAACCGGTTGTACGTTTATTCAAACGTTTAAGAACTTGATCGGTAATGTCAATGGCTGAACTGGCATACAACACCTGTCCCTTGCCAAAGATGACGGCATAACCCCGTTCCCTTCCGATCTCCTCGATTACTTCTCGCATGGCCTCGCTAATCTTTTTGGTCCACATCCCATTTTCACGGTCGATGGCCGCCTGATTGTCTTCCACAAGGCGCTGATATTCCCTGAACTTGCCGCGAACCCCCTCCGAGGTCTCCACTCGGGATTCAGGAGTCATCAAACTTTTCCTTTTCTCCATGTCATCCTTCAAAGACTTGATTTTCTGCTCCATGGCATCCACTTCCTTCTGCTTGGATGCCAGTTTTTTTTCCAAAAGTTCGCGCGCCCGCTTGGCCGCATCGGACGAAGCCATGGCCCTGGGAACATCCACAAAGGCAAACTGCATCGACTCGGCCTGGGCTGTCTGAACCGGGGGCCCTCCGGAAAGGCAAAACACAGCCAGCACCGCTGCGACGATCCCTTTCCTCAACCTCGCACCAACACGCCCCCCAACCCTTTTTCCCCGACGTTCCTGCAATAATAAGTTGCTCATTACAACGTTGTCCCCATTGTAAAATCAAAAATCCGAGACTCGTCAAAATCCTCTTTCACAATAGGAGTCCCCACGATCATCTTCAACTGACCAAAAGGAGAGTTCCAATTGATACCCACACCGGAGGAAACCCGGATCCCACCAGACAATTGAACATTGTCAGGAAGATTCCAGTCCCCAAGATAGGCCGTGTCCACAAACAGCAGACCTCGCACCCCTTTTTCCTTCAGATCCAGTACCGGAAACAACAACTCGGTGTTCAACTGCTCAAAATGGATGCCGCCATAAGCATCCCCTTCGGTGGTCCTTGGCCCCAGCCCACCACGCTTGAATCCACGCACCGACGACACCCCACCCAACTGAAACCGTTCAAAGATGGGAATTTCCTCACCCAAACCATCCGCCACCCCAAAACGCCCCCGAATATGCCCCACCCACGCATCGTCGAAGGTGAAAGGATGATAAAGTTCATTGTCCGAAGTCAACCGCGCAAAGGTGACATCTCCACCCAAACCGGCGTAGTCGGTGATCAGACGGTGCTTCCGCCCCTCGCTGGGAAACACCGGGTCATCGACATTGTCCCAGACAAACGCATGACTGACCATAGACTGGTCGTAGGGGCTCTTGTCAATCATGGCGAGAATCGCCGCCGAAGCCCTTCCACTAACCTGCTCGATGTCGGTATGGGTATACCCATAACTCAGATTGCTACGCAAATTCTCCGAGATGGGAAAACCCAAACGAACGTTGCCACCAAAAGAATTCTGCTTGTAGGATGAAACCGAACGCTGATCGGTATCTTTCTTGAAAATATCAAAACCGGCCGATAAATTTTTACCCAAGAAATAAGGCTCGGTAAAACCGAGGCTGTAATCCTGGGTGATCCCTGAAAGCATGAAAGAAAGAACCAGTTTTTGCCCACGTCCCAGAAAGTTGTTCTGGCTGATGCTGGCCGTTCCCAAAAAACTCTCCGTACTGGAATACCCACCACCGATGGAAAAAGTCCCCGTCGGTTTTTCCTCAACCTTAACACGGATATCAACCTTTTCCTTCCCCTGGGCCGGAGGGGTGAGAATCTCAATGTTCTCAAAAAAGTTCAACTGCTTTAACCGTACCTTGGAACGGCGCAGTTTGGACGCGGAGAACAAATCCCCTTCCGTCATACGAATTTCACGACGGATCACCTCATCGCGAGTCCGGTCGTTCCCCGACACCTCAATGCGGTTCAGGTAGACCCTCTGACCTTTTTGAACTTTAAAAACAACCGAAACTACCAAGGCGTCGTCATCAATCTTGGTGTCGGGCTGGATGTTCAGAAAGGCATAGCCAAAATCGCCGATCCGATCGGTCAGTTTTTCCACCGAGGTCATCAATTTGGACTTTGAATACCATTCCCCGGTCTGGAATTTAATCTCTTCCATCAACGCCGGGTTGGGCAATTCGTCAAAGTCGCCGGTAATCTCAACGGATCCAAACTTGTAACGTTTCCCTTCGTGGACAGTATGCGTCACCACAAACGCACTGCGGTCCGGAGTCAACTCCGCCACCGACGAGTCCACCTGTACTCGAATAAACCCTTCATCCAGATAAGTTTTCCGCAATTGCGACTGATCAAAAAGAAGTTTCTCCCGATCATAGGTATCGTCATCGGTCCACCAGGAGAGCCAGCCACTGGGTTTAATCATGAGTCCCTTGATCAATTGTTTGTCGGTCAATTGACCATTGCCAACAATCTTGACCCTGCTGACCTTGGATTTTTCCCCCTCGTCAATCCGATAGACCAAGTTGACCCGGTTGGCATCCGTAGGGTTGATCAAAAGCTCAATTTTAGTAAGAAACAACCCTTTGATCCGATAACCCTGCCGCAACGCCGCCAGATCTCTTTCTGTCTTGGCTCGGTTGTAGATGGCGGAAGACTTGATCTGGACCAGCTTTTCCAATTCCTCTTTGCTGAAAACCTGATTGCCCTCGAAGGTGATTTCGTTGACCATGGGGTTTTCCGAAACCCGGACCACCAGCTCATCCCCTCGCCGATCAACGGCGACATCCTTAAAAAAGCCGGTATCGAAAAGAGCTTGGATGCTCTTGCGAATTTTGGCGGAATCAAACAGATCCCCAACCCCCAACTCCAGATGACTCTTCACCGTATCGGTCTCGATGCGGCCAGCCCCCTCCACCACCACACCCTTGATCACATCGTCCGCCAACGCGCTACCGGGAAAGCCCACGGCCAGACAGACAACAAGGATCACCGCCCGAAAGATAGTCTTGGTATAAGCCATGTTCACTCTTTTTTAAACCCCAAAAGACACGCATCCACACCGCTGCTGCCAAAGATAACCTCATTGCCGTCAAAGGGCAAGAAACCGCACACACACACCTACGCACGACGGGACATCATGCCCTTCGGGCGAAAAACAAAATCTTAGGGCATGTTGACATTCAATAAAATCATTAAAAGAAAAAAGGGGTCTGGGGGATTGCCCCCAGGGTTTTGCTTTTGACTTTGTTTTTGACTTTAAATAAAAAGCTTCATTCTTCGCCTTTGACTTTGCTTTTGAATTTATACGAAAACATTTCCGGTTTTAGGTTTTTTATTTAAAATCAGAATCAGAGATTGAAGCTTTTTATTTAAAGTCAAAAACAAAGTCAAAGGCGAAGAATGAAGCTTTTTATTTAAA
>JACSDG010000042.1 GCA_015660855.1 Magnetococcales bacterium | reverse complement strand
AGATGCTGAGACAAAATAAAAAAATCAGGTGTAAGAAAATCAAAATCTTGGGGCTGCGCCCCTGCCCCCCCTTGGTGGGCAGTAAAATCAAAGTCAAAATCAAAGTCAAAAGAAGAACCTTGGGTGCTCTCGCCCCCAAACCCCCATAGGCATGAGGCTTTTTGTTTAAATTCAAAAACAAAACCTTGGGGCGCTGCCCCAAACCCCGCCGGGGGGGATGATCCCCCCCGGACCCCCGCAATAATTTTTGCAAACTTTGTTTTTCCGATACATAAACGATTAGCCAACGCGCACGGCCAAATCAATAAAACGATGTGCCATTATTGATACCATTGGCGGTTCGTTGATCATAATCCTGATTGCGTTTTTTTACCTTTTCAAAAGCTTGCTGCCACAACTTGGAAAAAATCTGTCTTCTGTCCTCACAATCGTTTTCTGGACGTTCGGAAAAGGCGTCATCGACCGCTTGTTCAAAATCAATGAGTTCCCGAATGGCGATATAGGCATGGCCATCCTCATGCCGGGTTAGAGCTTTGTGGAAAAAATCCCAGGCATTCAAAACACCGTAATCACCATCCGAAGTGTTGGACCATTGCGGAAGGGTTATGGTAATGCGTAACTGCAACCGGAAACTCTCCGAACGACACAAACCCTGAACCTGGCTGGGATTGGCATCGTTGAGAGCCAAAGTAAAACGGGACTGGGTACAAGCGATCGATTTTTCCGAATCATGATGAAAAACTGTCGCTTTGCAGGGGGACTTCTTTTGCATTTCCTCGTTAAGTTCAACCACGGAACGACCACGAATCTCGTAGGTATTTTTTTTTATGGTCAGGTATTTGCCGATAAATTCGGGAATGACCGGGGGATCATGCTCTGCATCTTTCAGGCGCGGATCGTCATCCGGGAGCTTTGTACCGCGCTCCATGAAAACACAACCCGCAACCACAAGAATCAGGGAGAAAAACACCCCCCCCCGCAGCCAACCGAGGACTCTCATCCGTCGAGACCGACGGCAAGCAAAGGCAGAATTTGATTTTTTCATAGCCACCGCATCGGGATACCCACATCAAGGCAGGATTCCAGAACCCGGTCCGGCAGGTCAAGAACGGCCAAATTTATGGATGACAATCACCTCACGAAAAACCATTACCCAAGCATCAGGATGGTCGGAACGGATTATTGATCCAGATTTTTGGTATTCTTCTCCTGCATCTTTGTCAACAGCCCTTCGATATCGGGTTTGGCGGTCTGTAAAAGTTGTTTGAACTGGGATCGATAGTTGGATATGACACTCACCCCTTCGATGATAATGTCAAAAACCAGCCACTGGTCACCCTTGGAATACAATCGGTAAGACATGTCGTATTTCTGGCCTTTGGCGACGACGATGCTGTCGATGCGAAGTACTTGGTTGGAAAGAGGAACCTCGTTGGTAAAAGTGATCTCCTCGCCGCTATAGCGTTCAATCATGTTCAGGTAGGTATTTTCCAGCAAAGTTCTGAAAGCGACGGCAAACCGCTCCTGCTGATCGGGAGTGAATTTTTTCCACGGTTGCCCGACCGCCCCCTGGGCCATACGCTGGAAGTCAAACTCAGGATAGATGGTATCCTGCAAAAGTTTGCGTTTGGCCTCTTTTTGTTCGGGCTGGGAATAGGTGGGATCCTGGAGAATGGCCAGAGCTTTGCGCACGGTAGCTTCAAAACGTACCATGGCGGGAGATGGGTTTTGCGCAGCAATCGCGGAAAAAGAGGCCAGGAACAGGATGAGGGCAAAAAAGCCCGTGACGCGCAAGCGATGCCACATGATTTATGAATCTCCGAGTTAGGGCAGTTAGTCAGCGGGCTAGAGTTTAATGTTCAAGGGCATTTTTTTCCAGGGATGATGCGCAGACATGAACATGATGCCCTGCGGGCAAAAACCAAAACCTTGGGGGCTTCGCCCCCAAACCGCAGCACGGGGGGGATGATTCCTCCCGGACCCCCGCAAAAATTTTTGCCAAACTTTGTTTTTCCGATACGTTCAAATGCTGCCATGGACAAACTGGCTGATTAATTCCTCAAAATTGATGGCCGGCTCAGTCTGAATGATGGATTCATTTTCCTTGAGAATTTTATCCGAGGAACCAGGGCTGATGGCGATGTACCTGTCACCGATCAAACCTTTGGTCCGGATAGAGGCAATGGCATCATCCTGGATGGGTACCGAAGGCCGGACGAGCAACCTGACTCTGGCTTCATAATCACTCATATCGAGAGAAATTTGATCGACGCGCCCAACGGCAACTCCCGCAATCTCTACAGTGGCACCGGATTTAAGTCCCGATACGGAAGAAAATTTGGCCCACAGAGGGACATGATCACTGCCGACAAGTTCCATGCGCGCAAGTTTAACAGAGAGCCATCCCAGGGAGAGCAGACCCGCCAGGACGAACACCCCCACCGACAATTCCAGTTTGCCCCCTTTCATAGAGGATCCTTTCCTAGTGTAAAACATCCGTCCATAAGTGTTAAAGGACGTGAATAGGCCCATCCACGTCGCCGTGAATAAACTGGCGGATGACTGGGTCAAGAGATTCTTGAATGGCTAAAGCCGGTCCCGAAGCCCTCACCTTGCCTTGATGAAGAACGATCACATGATGACACCATTTGAAGATGGATGGAACAGAATGGCTGATGATGACCATGGTAGTTCTGGTACGCATGAAGGTGTCGCAGATAAGGTGATGGATAGCGTTTTCAATAATGGGATCGAGTCCTGCGGTAGGTTCATCCAGAAGGATGATTTCCGGCCGGGTAATCAAGGCACGAGCGAGAGCGGCGCGTTTATTCATGCCACCGCTGAGTTCATCAGGAAATTTCATCTCCATGCCCGCAAGATTGACCTCCTCAAGAGAGTTCATCACCCTTTTGTGGATTTCGGTTTCGGGAATGCTGGTGGTCTCGCGGAGAGGAAAGGCAACATTGTCGAAAACGTTGAGGGAATCGAACAATGCCCCACCCTGGAACAGCAAACTAAAACGGCGTCGCACCTTTTGCAATTCGGAGGGTGAAAGCGTAACCAAATTTTTGCCGTTGAGGGAAATAACCCCCTGATCGGGACGCATCAAACCGACGAGATGTTTGAGGGTAACACTTTTTCCACCGCCGCTGATACCGATGATGGCGGTGATGCGCTGTTCGGGGATGTCCAGATCGATGCCGTCGAGAACAACCCGTCCGTCGAGTCGTTTTTCGACCCCCTTCATGGAAAGAATAGCGGGAACAGAAGGATTATCGCGATATTCCCGACATTCATCGGTAAAAAATTTGACCAGACATGATCGAAGACGGGCAGAAGTCAGATGGCCCAGGGAGACCAGAGTGCGACCGACAAGATGATTAATTTCGGAAGGATCCACGGAGGATTGCGCCGCCAGCGCATCGTCGAGTTGCCGAGAATTGATACATCCGGAGGCAAGGAGCCGTTGACCTAACGGTTTGGCTTCAAACGGAGCGGATTTTTTGACAGTCGCAGCGGTGGTCACGAGGGGATCCTAGAGCATGATGGCAGTAATGAAATAGTCGCTGACAAGGATCAGGACAGAACTGAGAACAACGGCGGATGTCGTGGCATGGCTGACTCCTTCCGCACCGCGTCTGGCGTAGAAACCCTTGAAAGAACAAATCCAGGTGATCACGATGCCGAAGCAAAAAGCTTTGATGAGTCCGGTACTGATATCATGCATAGACACCGCCGACTCGATGCCCCCCAGATAGGTACCCGCGCTGAGACCAAGGAGCTGCACTGCGACGAGATAACCGCCGAAGATTCCGATGACATCGAAAATGACGGTAAGCATGGGAAGTACGACAAGACCGGCGAGAAACCGGGGAACGGCGAGAAAGTGGATAGGGGGAACCCCCATGACTTCCAGGGCGTCAATCTGCTCGCGGATGCGCATGATCCCCAACTCAGCCGCCATGGCCGAACCGGCGCGCCCGGTAATCATGAGTCCGGAGAGGACAGGCCCCAGTTCCCGGATCATGGAGAGGGCCACGGCAGGTCCCAGCAAGGCTTCAGAGCCGAAGCGCGAAAGGGTGTAGAACCCCTGGAGGGCCAACACCATGCCGGCGAAAATGGAGGTGAGGGCGATGACAAACATGGATCGCATGCCCATGAAGTGAATCTGTTTGAGAAGATTATGCCAACGCCACGGCTGTCTCGGGATTGAGACGACGGTCTGGACCAAAAAGATGAACATTCTTCCGGTTTCCCGAACGAAAGCCAGGGAAAGGAAGCCCAAACGTTGAATGGGAGTGAGCATTTGGGGTATTAATGGCCTGGCGTTGTGGATTGAAGGATGGAATGGGGCCCGGTAGCACGCTAAAATGGTTCAAATATCGCGGTCTTCGGGTCTTGTGAACGCCCAGGATTACCGACCGCGACCCGATCTTGTCGGAAGTTCCTCGGACGTTTTTTACATTGCGACGCGATAACAAGACCGTTGCCATTGCAATTGATCGCATTATCGCTCATCATTGTGTGGTTGACAAGGCACACTGAGATTTGGTTGGCCAGGGATCAACCAGACTTGGTGTGTGTCGGCCTGTTGTTTCGGCTGTCGGCTAAAAAAAGAGAATGCTAATGTTTATACGATTGGTGATGGTGCTCTTCCTAGCATTGATGCCGGTCTCCAGGGCGTTCGCTCTGGAAGTGGCGACGCCTGTGGGCGGTAGCACGTCGCTCGAGGAAACCTCCGGGGCACAAGCTGATGGTCCCGGAAGTCTGGGAGATTCGGAAAATAACGAAGACGTTTCCGACCCCCTGGAGCCTTTCAATCGCGCCATGTTCGTGATCAACGATTTTATCTATTCCTATGTTGTCAAACCGTTGTCACACGTCTACGCCGCTGTCACTCCGGAAATCTTTCGCACTGCTATAAAGAATTTTTTCCACAATTTGTCCATGCCCAAACATCTGGTCAATGCGTTCCTGCAAGGCAAGCCCGACGTGGCAGGAAGGGAGTTATTCCGTTTTGTGATCAATACCACCGTAGGAGTGCTCGGATTCTATGACGCTGCCGAGCAGATGTTCGACATGAAGCCCGGTAATGAAGATGCCGGGCAAACTCTGGGAGCCTATGGCATTGGAGATGGTGTTTATATCAACTGGCCGATTTTTGGACCGTCCAACATACGTGACTCCTTCGGTCTCGTCGGTGATACCTTGCTTAATCCACTAAGTTATGTCCCCAGTGACATGTGGGCAAGGACGGGAATCCGTGGTTTTCAAAATGTCAATAGTAACTCGCTTAAGTTGGGGGAATATGAAAGTCTGAAGGAAGCCGCTCTGGATCCCTATACGGCGGTTCGGGACGCCTATCTGCAAACGCGACGCAAGCAGATAAGGGAGTAGGCGAGAATCGAGAAAATTCGAGTATTTATTGGCATTTTTTCGATTCCTGAAGTTTTTTAGTTTCCGTGTTCTTTGGATCATTCAAAACTGGATTGTACCACATGATGCGTGCTATTTTTGTCTTCTTGAGTGTTTTTTTGTGGTCGATACCTTGGGGCTGGACTGCGGAGATTGATGACATCTACGCCCTGGCGGATCAAAAACGATTCCCCGAGGCGATGACCAAACTGGATGCCTATCTCCAGAAAAATCCCAAGGATGCCCAGGGACGGTTTCTTAAAGGGCTGATACTGACAGAGCAGAAACGTCCCGACGAGGCCATTGTCGTTTTCAAATCCTTGAGCGTCGATCATCCCAATCTACCGGAACCTCACAACAACCTAGCGGTGCTGTTTGCGGAAAAAGGGATGTATGAAGAAGCCAGTGAAGCCCTAAAGAAGGCCATTCAGACCCATCCGAGTTATGCCACTGCCCATGAGAATTTGGGGGATATTTATTCCAAGATGGCGTCTCAGGCCTACAGCAAAGCCTTATCACTGGACGCCCAGAACCGGGCGGCTCAGACCAAGCTGGACATGATCCGCAAGCTGTTTGCCCAGCAGGGCACGGAGGTTGGAGGTGGATCAAAGACGGTGGCAGCCAGTGTCGCACCGGTCTCCCCGGCACCACCAACAGCAGCAGCAGCCGTTCCACCAACGGTGTCGCCAGCCCCGCCGCCTGCAGTGGCAGACGATCCGGCTGCCGCCCAGCTCAAGGGGGAAGTGGAGCGCAGCCTCACGCAGTGGGCCAAGGATTGGTCCGAGAAGAATACCCGTGGCTATTTGGATGCCTATTCCACCCGGTTTGAGGTTCCCGCCCCGTTTGGCAACCGTCAAGCATGGGAAGCCAAACGGAGCCAAGTCATTGGCCAAACGGCATCCATCCGGGTTGGCGTTTCCGAAATGAAGGTCACCATTGTCAATCCGAATCGGGCCCAGGCGGTATTCAAGCAGGATTATTGGTCGCCTACCTTCAAGGACACGGTCAAGAAAACTCTTTCCATGGTTTTGGAAGATGGCCGCTGGAAAATTTTGCGGGAAGGCTCGGGGGGATGATGCCTGGAGACTGGCATCGTTCCTGGCGATTTCCACGGTTGTCCTTTTCGTAGCGACGGGGTTTGCTGCGGCGGTTGAGTCCGAGGCCGAAGGGCGTGTTGACGGCGAGCTGGAACAACTTCTGCTGCGAGGGTTGGAGTTGATCGGGCAAAACCGCATTGATGAAGCACGGACATCCATACAAACCTTGCTGAAAAGACGACCCGATTTTCGCTTGGCCAACGCAATTTTTGGTGATTTGCTGATGGCGGGTGCCGGTAAGGTGACCCGGTTTGGTGAAGGAGTCGTTGGCAACGAAAAGGAGTTGGCCGATCTTTTGGCAGAGGCCAAGGTGCGGTTGGCCAGCGAAAACCGTCCCCCCACGAGTGCCCTGCCTGGGGGGCTGTTACGGTTGCCTTTGCGTTACAAGCATGCGTTGATCGTGGATTTATCCCGTTCCCGGTTGTACCTGTTCCGAAACCGGCAGGGCGTGCCTGAGCCTGTATCCGACTATTATATTACTATTGGAAAAGCGGGCGCAGGCAAAAAGTCTGAGGGAGACAAAAAAACGCCCATTGGGCTTTATCATGTGACGGGGCACCTGGGTGGCAAAAGTTTGCCGCCCTTTTATGGGGCTGGTGCGCTGCCTCTGGATTATCCCAACGCCTGGGACCAGTTGCACCGCCGAACGGGGGGGGGCATTTGGTTGCATGGTTCGCCGTCAGGGCTGTACAGCAGACCCCCCAGAGCCAGCGATGGCTGTGTTGTTTTGACCAATCCCGACTTTAAAATTTTAGAAAAATCGACGCCGGAAGGTACTCCAGTCATGCTGACACAGCACGTCGATTGGTTACCGCCCGAGGAATGGCAGCAGCGGCGGGAAAAAATACTCCAGCGAATTTCTCAATGGCGTGACGCTTGGGTCAAGCGCAAGGGTGAGGGGGTATTGCACTATTATTCCGCACACTACCGGACGGGTCGCATGGATGATGGCGCGTGGAATCGTTTGCTGGCGGGAGAGGATGGTTTAATGGATCCTGGACTTATGGAATATCCCGGCGATGACGGGATGATGGTGGTTACCTGGAGTGGATGGCAAGCGTCAGGGACTGGGGGAAACTTGGTTCCGATGGTGCAGTATTGGCGCTTTGAGGAAGGGGCCGATTGGAAAATTGTTTTTGAACCGAATGGATGACAATCACCATGCCTTTAATCCACGATCCTGCTCCCAGGAAAGTTGAACGGTTGTTGGCCACGGTTTCAGCCCATGTGATTTTGGTGGACCGGCAAAAAAACGATGCAGGGATTAGAATCCTGCTGGGACGGCTGGCTTATCGTGACCATCGATGGGGAAAATGGTCTTTTCCGGGGGGATACATGGATCATGGGGAAGAACCGGAGGTTTCCTTATGTCGGGAGGTGCGCGAGGAAACGGGAGTCGAGCTGCTTTCCTGGGAAAGGATTCATGTCCAGCCGCTGTTGCATTTGGAGCATCCTCATATTAGCTTCTTGTATTCCAGCGATGACTGGCAGGGGGATCCGGTTTGTTTGACCCGTGAATTTTTGGAACTTCAGTGGGTGGATGAACTTTTTTATCGCAGATTGGTTGCCGAAGAAGCTTTGGCCTATCCCTGCATGCGTGACCAAGTAGCCTTCGTGGGTTGGACTTTTTGACATATCGGATCGACAGGGGGAGCCACGGTACAGGGAAGATCATCCCTCCCGGTGAGAGTTTGGAGGCAAAGCCACAAAAAATTTTGTTTTACCCTAAGGGCATAATGTTTACTGACGAGGAGAAACGAAACATGAACAGGATATTTCCATGGGCATTGGCTTCACTGATGGTCGTCAGCAGTGGCACGGTTATCGCGGAAACGTTGGATCCCATTGCTCAGCGCGAAAAAATCGTTGCCGACGCCAACTGGAAGGAAACAGAGACCGTCACCATCACCATTGAAGAACACAGCTACACTCCCAACAAAATTGTTTTCAAAGCGGGAAAGGCCTACAAACTGGTCCTGAAGAACGAGGGTGAAAAGAAACATTATTTTACCGCTCCTGAATTTTATCTGGCAATCAGTACGCGCAAGATTGAAGCTCCCAATCAGGGTGAAATCAAGGCTCCGCATGTAATCGCCCTGGAGGTCATGCCCAAAGGGACGTTGGAACTGTATTTCGTCCCGGTCACCAAGGGTAACTATACCACTTATTGCACCATTGAAGATCACCGCAAACAGGGTATGGAAGGGGTATTACAAATTGAATAGAGAGAGATTTTCGTTTGCGTGCAGACATTTCCGATCGGTGGATTTTGGGCGGATCCAGAGAAGAGTTGCTTTTTCTCTGGTATTGTCGCTGGTTTCGTGGTCGTCCACCGTCACTGCGGGAGATGATCCCCCTCCATTGAAACCGGCCACCATGGGTCAGCCGATCACTTTGAATGTTGCGATTTTGAGTGCGGCACCCGTAGTGGACGGTCGCTTGGGTGAATGGTCGGGTCTTGCAGAAAAATCGTTGCGGGCTGAAGTTCAGCCGGCCTTGGAAAAAGATCCCAACAATCAGACCGGGTTCCCGGACGTTGCGATTTATGCCGGGGTTCATGGGGATCGATTTTATCTGGCTGCCCGTTGGCCCGACACGGCAGCGGATACAAATCACCGTCCCTGGCGTTGGCGGGGAGGGAGCTACCAACAAGACAAAAAAATATTTGATGACGGTTTTGCTATCCGCTTTCACATGGATGGGGACTATGATACCTGCATGTTGAGCAACAAGGACTACCGTGTTGATCTATGGCGTTGGTCCGCCGGGCGAACCGATCTGTCAGGTCTTGCTGAGGATCGCTATCAGGTTTTTACTCTCAATCCGACAGAGGGAGCCGCCGAGCATCCAAGTTCCTATGGCACCGTCTACATATTGAATCGCAGCGATGCCGGGGATCCCATTTATACCAACCGTAAGGCACCAAAGGAGCAACAGGGCGAAGTAGAACCCAGTATCACGCTGACCGGGAAAGGGTCGGGCAGCATTGTGGATGTGACGGCGAAGGGTGAGTGGAAAGACGGGTATTGGAACTTGGAAATGTCACGTTTGCTGCGTACCGGACACGACGACGACGCGGAGTTGGGGCATGGGAAGACCGTTTCTGCGGCGGTAGCAGTTTTCAATCATGCCGCCAACGAGCATAAGAGTGTCTCCAACACAATCAACATGGTCTTCCCTCCCTGATCTTCGAGCCTTTCCCCTTGGATATCATGCTGTTCGTTTGATTTTCCTACGTCAAGCGAGCATTTTTTTTCTCCACCGGGCCTTTCATTATTCGCCCCCAGCCCCCCCACCGGGGGGGCTGGGGGGAGACGAAGAACCCCAGTCTCGTAGTGTTTCCAGCAGTTCCAGTATGTATCAAACAAAAGTGACCCCCAAAACAAAAACGGCCACCTTGAGAGTGGCCGTAATCTTTTTAATTTTATTTGGCTCCCCGGCGCGGACTCGAACCACGGACAAGGTGGTTAACAGCCACCTGCTCTACCAACTGAGCTACCGGGGAATGGTTTCGGACAGGAACAACGTGCTACACTGCCGACTTCGGTAGGGATATTAGGTTGTCATATTTTCCCGGTCAAGGGTCTCCGGGACAATCATTAAAAATTTCTGGCGGATGGTAGATCATTGTGACGACTACCCGTTCAGATCCAGCCCTGTCCAGGGGCTACTGCGCCCCCCCATGAGAAAACACAAAACCAATGGATCTTACAACAAGACAGCATCGGGAACTAGTTTACCATCGCGATCATGCCACGGACTGCCGCAAAAAATATCGCCCCCCCGACATGGCCGTAATCACCAGCGACAAACGCCGCTGGTGGAATGGCTATTGGACCATGTACACACTGTTACGGCGATACCCAAGTCATGGTGCCACGGCTCTGGTCGTGGGATGCGGCCAAGGAGATGACTCCCTGCTCCTAACACGGATGGGCTATCGTGTCACCGCATTTGACCTAAGCCCCGACATGATCGAGCTGGCCCGGGAAATCTCCCAGAAAAACGGACTGACCATCGACTACCAGATCATGACCGCAGAAAACCCCAACTTACCCAACCAACATTTTGACCTGATTCTGGTCAGAGATATTCTGCACCATGTTGAAATTTCCAAGGCACTGAAAGCCTTGACGCGAATGGCCAAACCCGGAGCCTTGGTGATGATTAACGAAAACTATACCCACTCCATGGTTCAGAAAGTTCGCAATTCCTGGTTGGTCCGCAACATCCTCTACCCCCGCCTGGTCTCTTTCATTTATAAAAAGGAAAAACCCTATCTGACCCCGGACGAAGCCAAACTCAACGAAAAAGAACTCGACGAATGCAAAAGCATCCTGAACATTAAAGAGATCCATTATTTCAACATGTTTGTCACCCGAATCATTCCTGACAACCATGTATTCCTTGCCTGCCTGGACCGCTTGCTGCTCATGACCCTGAAACCTTTGGGACATTGGCTTTCCGGAAGGTTTATTCTATTTGGAAGGACCAAATCTTCAGCCTAGGAAAAACATAATGCCCTGCGGGAAAAAATCAAAGTCAAAAACAGTGAAGGGAAATTTTTGTCCTAATTATCAAAAAAAGAACCTTGGTGCGCTGCCCCAAACCCCGCCGGGGGGGATGATCCCCCCCTAACCCCCGCAATAATTTTTGCAAACTTTGTTTTTCCGATACATCAAGCGGCAACATCCGCCCCGGCATTGAGAAAACGTTTGATACTCCGCACCGCCTGACGCGTCCTGTGCTCATTCTCAATCAGGGCGATCCGAACAAAACCATCACCATACTGCCCAAACCCAATCCCCGGACTGACCGCAACCTTGGCCTCCTTGAGCAAACGCTTGGCAAACTCAAGAGATCCCATTTTGACAAAAGGCTCCGGAATTTTGGCCCAAACAAACATGGAAGCCAATGGCAAATCAACCTCCCAACCCGCCCGGTTCAACCCCTCGACCAGCACGTCACGCCGCGATTGATACAACAGCCGAATTTCATCCACACAATCCTGCGGCCCATTCAAAGCCACCGTCGATGCAATCTGAATGGGCTGAAACATGCCATAGTCAAGATAGGATTTGATTCTGGCCAGAGCACGCACCAACGTCGGATTGCCCAAGGCAAATCCAACACGCCAGCCAGGCATGTTATAGGTCTTTGATAACGTGTAAAACTCAATAACACGTTTTTTTGCACCCTTGACCTGAAGCATACTCGGCGAGCGATAGCCGTCAAAACATATTTCCGAATAGGCGATATCGGAAATTACATAGATATTGTATTCTTCGGCAAACTGTACCATCCGCTCATAGAATTCCAGATCCACCACCATGGCGGTTGGATTGGAGGGAAAATTGACCACTACCGCCTTCGGCCTGGGCCAGGCACTCTCCATGGCTTTTTTCAGACCTTCAAAAAAATCCATGGGCTGGTTGAGAGGAACATGCAGAATGTCCGCCCCGGCCAAGACAAAGCTATACACATGGATGGGGTAGGTCGGATTGGGAACCAGAATGGTATCCCCCGGCTGGGTCATGGCAAAGGCCAGATGGGAAAACCCCTCCTTGGACCCGATGGTGACGATAGCCTCACTCACGGGATCCAGGTCAACGTCAAAGCGACGCTTATAGTAGGCGCAGATGGCTTTTCTGAGACCACCGATACCCACCGAAAGGGAGTAGCGATGGTTGCGGCTGTCATGCACCGCCGCAACCATTTTGTCCACAATATGCTGCGGGGTCGGCTGGTCGGGGTTGCCCATGCCAAAATCGATGATATCTTCCCCACGATGCCGCGCAGCATATTTCAATTCGTTGACCACGGCGAAGACGTACGGCGGCAAACGGCGAAGACGATAGAATTCTTCCATGAACGGCCCAAATCCTTGAAGTTACATCCCGCACCCACCGAAAAGACACCGCTTCAACCCGCCCTTAAAGAAAAAGGCTCGCCCCCCTCTAACGCGGTTTGGCGTACAACGCCCCCTCGGCAACCTTATCGCCCTGCAAAGAAATCTGAAACGCATCTTTGGAAAAATTTTTGGCACGCGAGGAGACAGCGACGGAGGCTTCAGTCGTCTTTTGATCGAACATGGTATTCAGTTCGCTGGCCAAAGTGCGAATTTTTTCCAAAACAACCTCTGGCGGTTTGGCAACCTGCCCATTGACATTATTCAACCCAGATAAGCTCATTGTCATTACTCTCTCTCAAGGGATTCGTTATTTTCGTCCCAATCCCTGGGCAAAAAGATCCTTATGGATCTTTCGGTAGATTCCCCCGCCGACTTTAGGAAAACATTCTCCGAGGTTAAAACCATGAAACGTCATTGTAAAGGAACGTCCCTTCATCCACACGCCAAATTCGACCATGATCACGATTCACAGGCAGGAATAAGTTTCAAGCGACACCTGGATGATCTTCATGGGCGTAATCGCCATAGCGAAAGCCAAAGACAGGCATCCTCGCGGACGCCGCGTCGAATCCATTCCAAGGGCATCCTTGCAACTGTCATCGCCCAAATCTTCAAAAACCTGTCCCAAATCTGTAGGCAGCCTATCCATTTCCCCCCTGCAATCTGGAACCTTTAAAAATTGGATAGACTGTCCCCGGATTTCGGTCGGAACGGGGGATGGCGTGAGAAGCAAACCGTCAGACCGGCTGGTGCGCCTTGAGCCAGTCTCGCAGGACATTGTTCATTCGCGTTTGCCAGCCTTTTCCGGATGCGCGAAAAGCCGAAATCACGTCGGCATCGAAACGCACCGTCGTGGAAACCTTTGTGGCATATCCCGGCGGACGTCCCCCACGGCGTTTGAACAGACTCAATTCATGATCGTTGAGCGGGAGGTTATCCGGATCGCTCAAAGCGGCGGCATGGATGGCCGAATCTTCCTCCGGTGTGGGAATTTCAATCTTCATTTTTGAATTCTTCGACATAGCGCATCACCTCTTTCACGTTGGCCTTGCGCAAGCTGATGATCCGGCGGCCATCCGTCCGGTCCACAAAAACCACCGCATGAACGCGTGTTCCAAGAACGGCAGGGGCCACCTGACGGGCTTCACCATAGTCGCACCGGGTGTCTTCCCAGACCAGCACCTTATCCCAGTCCAGATGCGCAGCTTCTGCCAAGGAGAGACCATGCTTTTCTCGGTTGATGATGTCCTTGGCTGGGTCATGAATGACCTTCATGAGAGTCATTGTAGTAACATTATCCGCTGGACGCAACCATACAACGCCTCGGCGACCTGATCCTCCCCAACTCCCTGCTATGGTCCGCGTATATCTGGGGACACCATGCCAATTAATTTTATTGCCATAAGGAAAATAGGTAAGGTGTCCCCAGATTTTACGAAACAATTTAGGCGGGTGTCCCCGGAATTAAAAGGTGTCCTTGAAAAACAGCTTGGCCAATTTCCCAAGACTACGATAGACTCGGGGGGGACTTGTTGATATCCAAACGGGATCCGCCCCATGACTGACTATCGCGCTCACATAACCATTGATGCCATCAAGTGTGGTGGCAAACCATGCGTCCGAGGGATGCGCATCACAGTTTATGATGTGCTGGACTATCTTTCCTCCGGGATGACCTTTGAGGAAATTCTGGAAGATTTTCCGGACATGACGCGTGATGACATTCTGGCTTGTTTGGCCTTCGCCGCCGACAGTGGAAGACGCGTGTTGGCCATTCCGGCGTGAAGTTGCTTCTGGACCAAAACCTCTCGCCCCGTTTAGTGGCAGCACTTGCGGATGTGTATCCGGACACTGCCCATGTACGGCAGTTTGGCCTGGACAAGGCGTCTGACGACGCTTTGTTGGCGTTTGCCAGAAATCGCGGCTTCATCGTGGTCAGCAAGGACGCCGATTTCTTAAATTCTCAGATCATACGTGATCAGTCTGTCAAGATTGTTTCGATCCGGCACGGCAACTGCTCCACCAAAAAAATTGAGAGTATACTGCGTTGCCATGCCGATAATGCAGCCAACTTGGCCGCAACAGATGGTCTGTCCGTCCTTATGCTGTATTGAGCATCCTAACCATGAGGTTCACGGTCGGAGGGTGCCGAGGCAATTCTTGGGACACCTAACTAAATTGCCCCAATTCTGGGGACACCCGACTAAATTGCCAGAAATTCAAAACAATTTAGTCGGGTATCCCCGGAATTTCGCCCCAAAAAAAGCGTGGGAGAGACTGAATGGCTACGTTTACCACATTCGAGGTACGAAAGCCTCGTCATTGGCCAAACGCACCGAATCGCCCACCTGCACCATGACGAACAAGCCATTCCTGATGGCAAAACGGACAACGTTTTCCTCAATCACCATACCCGCGACCGCGCCAATAGCCTTCTTGTCAGCGTATTCTGGAAAAAAATCCTTGAACTCGGACATGCGTACCGTGTGTTCACGCACATCTTCTACCGTTAATTTACTTTTTACCTCTACCAGCGACACAGAGTCGGTATTGACAACGAACAGGTCAATCTCCATATGCCGATCACCTGGCAAATCCGCCTCTATCCGCCGGCTGACTTTGTGAACTGGGATACCTCGTTGAGCAAAAAGGGTTTTGCATGCAGGAGCAACCAACCCCTCAACAAATTCACCCAATCGCCCCCCCAATCGACCGATTTGTGTAGAAACCTCTTTGACTTTACGATCCGTCTCCCACATCTGGACCGAAACTTCCTTGATCTGTTGGCCTGTTTTCTGGATTTCGCGGTCAGTCTCCTGAAACTTGCGGTCAGTCTCCTGAAACTTGCGGTCAGTCTCCTGAAACATTTTCCAAACGTCATCAAAGGTCACAGTCTGCGACATAAACGATGTCTCCTGTTCACGGCATTGTCGATCAGAGGATACCCGGTTTGCGTGGGAGGCGGAACTTATTTTTTTCAACTTTCGCTCTGATGAGACCTGGAGACACCAAAATCTGGCAATTCTGGGGACACCCGACTAAATTGCCCAAAACAATTCATATCGAACAATTTAGTCGGGTGTCCCCGAAATTCGCGGGTGTCCCCGAAATTCACGCGGATTCCCTGGACCGGATTTCCTCTGTCGATGGAAAAATGGACATACTGTCCCCGGATTTGGAAAAATAAACTTGGAAACTTGCCTCCCCAGGTGGCTCCCATCTTGTCCTTTGCGCAGCGTTCTGAATATGATAGCCATGATATAGGCAAGGGGACGGGCCACGCACGGCTGCGAAAAAAAATGGGGCGCAAAAAAAACCACTCCGAAAAAGAAGGCGGAATCGACCAGGACTGGGATATAGTCTGCCGATGGGCATTGGCCCGAACAAAAAAGGGAGAAAATATACCCCGGATAAAAGCCGAACCATAACAGGCCAACGCCTGGGGTATGTTATACTTAAACGACGACAAAAAATAAATATTTTCATTGCAAAATCAATTATATGTAAAAAAACGGCTCCTACCGGGGTGCGCACAAGCGGCAAACGCCCGGCTTGGCGGATCCATGGGGGGGGAGAGGTAAGATGAAAGATCAAAACGACAAAAAAATTGCCCTTTGGCTGCTGACATGCTGCGCCATGATTTTCTCCATGATCCTCGTTGGAGGACTCACCCGCCTGACCGATTCGGGCCTGTCAATCATCCTTTGGAATCCCGCCTTGGACTGGCTGCCGCCGATGAACCTTGCGGAATGGGAAGAATTCTTTGCCCGCTATCGGCAATCGCCCGAATTCAAAATCATCAACTACGACATAAATCTTGAAGGGTTCAAGTCCATTTTCTGGCTTGAATACACCCATCGCCTCCTGGGCCGTGTCATGGGTGTGGTGTTTTTATTACCCATGCTCTATTTTATGCTGCAAAAACAGATTCGTGGACGGTTGGCCATGGCGTTCATGGGAATTTTTTTGTTGGGAATCCTTCAGGGAAACATCGGCATGTTCCTGGTCCAAAGCGGATTGGTGGACGCACCACGTATCAGCCCCTATCGACTGACGCTGCATCTGGGGTTGGCTGTCACCATCTATGCGGCCATCCTGTGGCTGGCCCTCTCCAAACTCAACCCAAAAACCGGCGATGACCACGAATCCTTTCAAAAACTTGTCGTTCCAGCCATACTCCTGGGATCATTGATCTTTCTGACCATCCTGTCGGGTGGGGCAATGGCAGGGGCAAACGCAGGTTTGGCCTTCAACTCCTATCCCCTGATGGATGGACGCTGGATTCCGACGGAATATATGGATCAGCAACCGGTTTATCAGGCCTTTTTTGAACATATCCCTACGGTGCAATGGAATCATCGGGCACTTACATTGACCGTTTTTTCCGGCTCCATCCTTTTCTGGCTCATGCTGAAATTGCAACTGCCCCGGGGAAAAACCCAAACCCTGGGTACCGCAATGGTTTTCATGGCCCATGTTGAAATTTGTCTCGGAATTGCCACCCTGCTGCTGCGGGTGCCCGTTCCTTTGGCTTCAGCACATCAGGCAAGTGCCATGATTTTATTCACGCTGGTCTTGATTTTGATGCACCGATTGGTCCACCGCCAAGTGTAACCATCGATCCCAAGGGGGAAAAATGCAATGAAACCCGTTCAAGCCTGGATCGTGGGTACCCTGATGCTCTGCTGCCTGGTCGTTTCAGGTTTCCTGGCTAAAAATCTGGTATCGGGTACCGGGCATACGGTTGTCCAAAACGAAAAAATTCTTCGGCTGCGCCTGGGACACCAGGCACAGCCGGATGGACCGCTGCGAGCTGCGGTGGAACATTTTGCCCAGGAAGTCAAACTTCGCAGCCATGGCCAGATAGAAATCACCCTGGTCCCGAATACGGCCAACTCCGACCAGGATGACCTAATCGCCCTGGCGCAACAAGGAAAACTCGACCTTGTCGTACTTTCCGTTTCCATGCTCGGAAACCGCCTCCCCACCTTCAAAATCATCGACTTTCCCTTTTATTTTTCTGCGCCAAAGGCACTCCATCAAGCCATCGATGGCGATTCGGGCATGCGCCTGCTGCAACAAATACATACCCTGGATCTGGTGGGAATCTCCTTCTGGGAAGAGGGGTTTCGCCAACTCATCACCAACCGCAAAGTGGAAAGTCCGGACGATTTGAAAAAAATGCAGTTTACCGTAGTGCCCGGAGGATTTTCCGCCAAAATGTTTTCCGGCAGTGGGATGATTCATACCCATGGCCAATGGGGAACCATGGGCGAAACCATTCCCACTCCTGGGGCGGATGCCTGGGAAACCCTGCTGACAAAAACAGTGATCGATTCCCTGGAAAAAAAATCCCATCAGGTCATCATGAGCCATCATGCTTGGCAGGGGGCGGTTTTGGCCATGGGGTGGCAAGGATACCCCTCCGTGCCTACCGATGCCCTCGAAATCATCAAAGCTTCCGCCCACGAGATCACACAATGGTCGCGGCGTAAAAGCGAGCAACAGCAGCAACGAATGCAACAAACCCTGGAGGAATCTGGAATCCCCACGCAAACCCTCACCACAGCCACCCGCAATGTTTGGACAAACAAGGCCCGCCACCTAGCTCTGGGCTACGCAGAAGTCTTGGGAGCGGGACTCATGGGACGCATCGAGGAGATGGAAATGGAACGCTCCGGCGACGGAAATGCCTGGATCATTGGGGTAGACGCCGATTTTTCCACCGAGGCCATGCGCACGGGGCTTGCCATCAAACGCGGAGTCGAACTGGCCATCGACGAGATCAATGGCAATGGCGGCATCCTGGGTAAACCATTAAAAGTGATCACCACCGACAATCGTGGATCGGTGGCCCTGGGGGTGGCCAATATCATGCGCCTGGGACAACAATGGGAGGCGGTCGCGGTGGTCGCGGGCGGCAGTGACGCCGTCGTCGCCGATCAGATCGCTGTGGCCAAAAACCAAAAAATGTTGGTCCTGGTCCCGTTTGCCCGTGCGGTGGATTGGATGAAAACCGGTCAGGCCGATGGCGCGGATAGCAGGCATGTCTTTCGGCTGGCTGCCAATGAGTACCAGGGTAACTTGGTGCTGATCGACGAACTCGCACGCACCCACGGCAAAATCGCCCTGATGTTGGAAAACTCCAGCTTTGGCCGCAGCGCACGAACCACCATCACCCGGCAACTCCGTGACCTGGGCAGGGAAAAACCCATGGTGGTCTGGTTCAACCTGGGACAAAAAGTTTTCCTGGATCCCTTACGCCAAATGCAACTGGCGGAAATCACCGATATCTTTCTGGTCGCCGGCATCGAAGAAACGCGACAAATTCGCGCTGCCATGAAATCCATGGCTTTCAAGGGGCAACTGTTTTCCTATCATGGCGATGATGGGGAAAAACGCAAAACGCTGGAGGATGCCAACGCCCCGGACTATACTTTCCTGCAAACCTTTTCGCTGGATCTTCACTGGGACCGAACACCGGCAGGAGAGACTTTGCGCAAACGCTATCTTACGCTTTTCGATGATCCGGTAGCCGAACATGTCCCCGACCCCTCGGCTACGGCACAAGCTTACGACCTGGTATTTTTTCTGGCCCAGGCGTTAAAACGGGCACCGGATCCAGGCTTCAGCGGCCTGGAGGCAGCCATGGAACGGCTGGAAGCTCATTCCGGGGCCATCAAAAACTATGCCTGGCCCTTTTCCCCCATGCGCCATGAAGGACTTACCCCCTCCGATCTGGTCATGGTACACCATAACGCCGAGGGGATGCTTGTCCCCCGCAGGAAATCCCGACAATGACCCGCTGCATGCCCTTGCCATGGCCCGTGGTGATACCCGTTGAGGCCACTCCATGAAAACACGACTCGTCAACCCGCAAGCTATTCGATTCTCGTTAGGCTGGAAAACCACGGCGATGGTGTTGCTTCCCATCCTCCTTGGCACATTGGCGACGGCCTGGCTGTTGCTGGCCATCCTGGAACAAGAAAATCGCATGTCTGTCCGCCAACTCATGAACCAGGAAATGTTGGTGTTGGACCGTGAACTGGCTTTCATGGAAAAAGAGGTGGAGCGGTTGGCGGTCAATCCGGTATTGATCAATGCCCTGGCCAATCCCGACATGCTCCAGGGAACCCTGCCGGAATTGCTCGGTCGTTTCTCCCAGGGGATGCGCATACGTTCCTTTGTACTGACCGATCCTGTGGGGGCCTCGGTTTTCGCCCATGGGGATCCCCTGCCCCAATACAAGGAATTACCCAATCTTAAAGAAGCCCTGGCAACCGGAAAAGCGATCAGCCATCTGGATCTGACCAAAAAAATGGTGCTGGTGGCGGCCCCGGTTCATTATTTCAATAACATTCAAGGGGTCATCGTTTCCGGATTTGATGTGGGAGCGATAATGAATCGTCTGATCTCCGAAGGGGGGCAACGACGCATGGTTGTGGGAAACCAAAAACTGGATGTTGGCCGGGTGGCGAAAGGCGACAAGTGGGAATCTTTGGCGGCATCGTCCCAAACACCCATGCTGTATCGCTTGGGGGTCAGCGTGGATGCCGCAGTGGAGGAACTCCGAATTGGAACGATCATCCTCAAATCTGTCGCTTTTGTTTGTCTTATGGGCGTTGGCATTACGCTGGCGGTATGGTTTTTAATGTCTCGTGCGGTTTCAAGGGCTGGGGAAACAATACTCAACACGGTTGGAACCGGTCGTGCGGGTCGAGTTCGCGGTCTCGCCACGGCTCCCGCAGCCGTCAGAAAGGGGGGGGGGGAACCGGTAAAAACAGAAAACGTGGCGACGGAATCCCCGCCGGAAGATCTGGAGAATCGACTCGGCGACCGGAATCAGGAAATCGAAAATTCCCGACAATGGCTGAGGTATGTCATCGACGCCGTTGCGGACCGTCTCTTCTGGAAAGATCGCGAGGGCGTTTATCGTGGCTGCAATCGGGCTTTTGCCCAGGATGCCGGTTTGGCCAATGTTGCGGATGTGGAAAATCTACGCGAAACCGACATGCCTTGGCAGGAAATGGTGGCACAATTTTTAGAATTTGAACAAACGGTCATGGAGGAAAACCGCCCAATGACACCACGGGAGGGGATGATCCGGACGAGATCGGGAATCGACCTGAAAATTTATTTTGACCGGATCCCGGTCAAAAATGGGGCGGGAGACATCATCGGCGTCCTTGGAGTCTACCAACTGGCCGAACAAGAGGGGCCAGGGATGGAACAGCGACTCCTGGAATACGATACCCTGCTCCAATCCATGTTTCATGTGATGGAGGAAGGCCTTTGGGAATGGGATTTGATCTCGGGGGAGATGGTTTTCAATTCGCGCTGGTGGGAGATGCTCGGGATCGATGGCGACTCGGTGGAAATCGACCGGGAGGCTTGGCGGCGGAGGGTCCACCCGGGAGATTGGAGTGAAGTGGAGGGGTTGGTCGAACGCCATTTGTCGGGGGTGACGATGGTTTATGAATCCGAACATCGGATACGCCACCAGGATGGCCACTGGTTGTGGGTGCTGGAACGTGGCCGAATCAGTCAGTGGAAGAATGACGGGACTCCACTGCGGATGGTATGCGCCGTGTGGGACATTTCTGCGGAAAAACAATCCGAGGCCACAACAATTCATGAAGTGGCGTTACTGGAAACCAGAGAGGAAACAATCGACGCGCCCCCCATCCATGCAGCACTCCCCGAAAAAATTCCCTCCCCCCTGGCGTTGGTGGTTGCGGTGCCCGCCTGTGAACCTCCGGGCGAAACCGTCGCGGTGGCAGCGGACGATGTTTCGGCTCCTTTGGAGCCACCGCATGCAACGATGCCGGATATTTTGGACGTACCCGAGGAAGTCACCACGCCCCCCTCCGCAATCATTGCAACACAAAGTGCAGTGCTACCGGTTGCGACCGAGACATCGGTGATATCCGAGAAAACATCTGCGCTCCCATGGCCAGTGGTTCCGGGTTTTGACGTTGCGGCGGGGTTGGAACAGACGGGTGGAAATGAACAGATGTATCGCCATCTCTTGATTGGTTTCCATGAAAAGCATCAGGATATGGCCCAGCGTTTGCGGGATATGTTGACCAAATCGCGCTATGATCGAATCAGCAAGGAGATTCAGGGGATACGTGAGATATTGTTTGATCTTGGGGCCTTGAGCCTGCACGATCAGGCTGTGGCTCTGGAAGGGGTATTGACGTGTACTCCGCGAAAAAAAGAAACGATTGCCCATTATTTTGTCCCGTTTTGCCAGGCGTTGGATGTATGGATTGAGGCCTTGAAAAAATGGCAGGAGGGGGGTGAAAAAGTGCTCGACCTGGGGGGGCGACTGGAGGCTTTGGGACAGGCAATGGAGGTCGATGTCAACCAGGCTCTGGCCTTGGCGCAAGACATACTTGCGGAATTGACCTCTGGTCCCGGGGCCAAAGATGGTGAAATGCTGGTGCGTCAATTACAGGAGAAAGAATTGGGTCAAGCAAAGGCAACATTCCGTGGTTTGATCAAAAAGCTTGCTGGCGGACGGCAACCTGAAATTTCGGATTGATGGAAACCCGGCCCCGACTGTTGATCGTTGACGACCAGCCCGACAACATTCGGCTGCTGCGTCATGCCTTGGAAAATGAATACCTCATCCATACCGCCAAGGATGGGCTGTCGGCGTTGGCCAGTGCCAGAGAGGATCCGCAACCCGATATTATCCTGTTGGACATCATGATGCCGGGGATGGATGGTTTTGAGGTTTGCCGGCACCTGAAGGGGGATCCCGAGACCGCCTTGATTCCGGTGATCTTTCTGACATCGCTGGTTGATCCGATGCACGAGGTGGCAGGTTTGGAGTTGGGGGCCGCCGATTATTTAACCAAACCGTTCAACCTGCCGGTGGTGCGTGCTCGGGTGAAAACCCATTTGGAGATCGTCAAAAATCATCGCCAACTGGAAAATCAAAATTGGCAATTGCTTGAGTCACAAAAATTGCGGGATGAACTGGAAAGCATTACGCGGCATGATCTAAAGAGTCCCTTGGCGGTTATATTGGGCTTTATTCAATTGATGTTGCATGAAAAAATGAGTCCCAGCCAAATTTTTCTCGAACAGATGGAAAAAGCCGGGTTGCAAATGTTGGAAATGATCAATGGTTCCCTGGATTTGTATCGAATTGAGCAGGGGGTTTATGCGTATCATCCGACCGGCATCGACTTATCCCGCCTGATGGATCGGGTGATCGGGGAGCGGCACATTACCGCCAGAAGACGTCAGGTTCAGATTGTCCGGATCATGCCGGATGCGGAAATGGCATCGAGCCAGATCATGGCGGAGGAATTGCTGGGCTATTCGATGCTGGCCAATTTGCTGGACAACGCCTTGGAGGCAACCCCGAAGGGGGGCAAGGTCACCTTGAGTTTACGGTGTGAGAAAGATTGGCTGGTATTGAAATTGACCAATCCGGGGGTGGTGCCCGAAGCGATACGGGACCGTTTTTTCGACAAGTTTGTCACCTTTGGCAAGCGCAAGGGTTCGGGGATAGGCACTTATTCGGCCCGTTTGATTGCCCGATTGTTCGGCGGCGACATCACCATGCACACGGATGAAACCGAGGGGACCGTCTTGACCATCCGGCTTCCCGCCCTGACCAAAAAAACACATGCGGAATAACTTCGCCGTAACCATTCTGTCCCCCCCTCTTTTGTCAAGGTTGAAACTATTGCGAGGATTAAGGTGGGGATAATCCCCCCTCCTCCGCCATCCTTCAGATAACCTACCAAAAAATCTACAAATACCTGTTTTGCAATCAGTTTCTCTTGCCATTGGTACACATAACTGGTACACATGGGGCATGGAGAACATGGCAAAACAGACCTCGCTGCTGCGAATTGGAAAACAACATAAGACTTTATGCGCAGCATTTTCTGCGAAAGCCTTCCCGTGCCTCGTTCTACGAACGAAACATTTACCCCTTCAAAACACCTCTGGGGCAATCAGCCGTAAGCAAAACTGCCGTACACGCTGAACACCGAAACCCGTTCTGGGGCACTGGCCCCTGTCGGCGGGACAGGAAGTGCGCTATTCTGAAGCTGGTTTATCACCGGATTGTGAAGCGATTGTCTTCAACCACCAGACCCTTGGTTGCACCCACATGGAACTGCCCAACACCGTATTTTCCTCTCTGCGGCGTTCTCCTGGGGAGTTCGCCATGGAAATGCGCAAGGCTGCCGCGATCCACTGGTATCAGAAGGGTCTGCTTTCCCAGGAAAGGGCTGCCGAGGTTGCAGGGCTGGATCGGACTGATTTCCTGTTGCTGCTGGCGTCGGAAAAGGTGGATGTCTTTGCCTTGGACATGGAATCTTTGCGCCAAGAGTTGAACATTGCCTGAACCCGTCATCATCAATGCTTCGCCGCTGATCTTTCTGGCGCGCTCCCGGCAGATCCACCTGTTACAGCATCTGCATCGCCCGGTTCTGGTGCCTCAACCCGTGGTACAGGAAATCCGCGCCAGGGGACCACACGACCCAACGGTGCGAACGTTGAATGAAACGGCATGGCTGGAGATTGCTCCCGCACCCGCGATACCCAGCGAAATTCTGGCCTGGGATTTGGGGCTTGGCGAGTCTGCGGTTCTGGCTCTGGCCCGGTCCATACCCGGTTCCATTGCCCTGATCGACGACCAGTCAGGGCGACGTTGTGCCCAAACCTTGCGCATCACCCTCATGGGGACTGTGGGGTTGGTACTCCTGGCCAAACAGAACGGTGCCATCCCCAATGCCCGTGCCGTCCTGGCTGTTTTGCGGGAACAAGGCATGTACCTTTCGGATTCTGTCTTGAATGCGGCATTGTCCCTGGTTGGTGAATCGTGGCGATGAGTTGTCAGTTCCACCTGACCGCCATCTCGCTGCTTTCGCGTCCGAAGGAAAATATGTGCAAATATCATGTGTTGCAGGTAGTTCCTGAATTTTTCATCTCCCCGGAGGAGTTGCATTACCCCTTGCGATTGGTACACATTGATGGTACACAAAATCGTATACCATTAAACAAGAAACTGATCGAAAATCAATAGGTTACAAAATTTTACGAATGTTCCCCCCCCTTAACCCCCGCAATAACTTTTGCCAAATTTTATTTTTCCGATACTTCAAAAAATCAAATTGTTATCCTGTCCCCCTTAAACGCTTTTCGACATTGTCCATCGCCGCTTGGCCGGAGCTTGTCACCTCATGTCCAAAGAAACCAGTGCCTTGGTGGTTTTGCGTCCAGGAGAAGCCAGATCCCTGATCGGTCAAGCAGTCGCCTCCCTGGAAACCGTCCAGGAAAAAACCCGCAGCGGCCACATGGTCATCGTCGGTGGCAGTACCACCAGACACATCATTCATCATCTCCTCAAAGAAGACCCCGGTCGCGATACCTTCGCCGTCGGCCAAATTAAAAATGCCCTCCTGGGCGAAACCCCACAGTCCACACGCGGACCCGGTCCCTACCTGTTTGACCAAGGACAAACCTCCCGAGGTTGGCCCGCCCCGCTCCTGGAGAAATTTGGCCCCGGCGACATCTACATCAAAGGGGCCAACGCCATCGACCCCGAAGGTAACGCCGCCATACTCTTAGGCTCTCCCGTCGGAGGCAGCATTGGCGTCGCCCTCGCCATCCTCCACGCCCGTGGCGGCTCCCTGATCATCCCGGTCACCCTCGAAAAACTTATCCCCTCCGTCCCCAGAACCCACGGCCTCCTCGGACAAAGAGCAAACGGCCGCGTCATGGGTAATCCGGTGGGATTGATCCCCATCATGGCAGGTTCGGCCACCATCATCACCGAATTGGACGCCATGCGCATCCTCGCCAATTGCGATGCCACCCTCGTCGCCGCCGGCGGTGTCGATGATTGCGCCGGGGCCTCCATCATCCAATTCCAGGGAAATGTGGAAAATGTGGAAAAAATGTGGGATATTATCCTCGAAGTGCAAAACAAGAACCTTCCGGATGCCTGACCTTACAAGCCCTGTTCATGCCCGCCCTTGGCCACCAAAATCATTGTATTTACGCACGAAAATTTGAAAGGATCAAGCAATGGAAAACATGATGGACGAAATTTCCCAAAGGGCAAACCTCGCTTTTTCCAATCAAATGGAAATGCTGACTTTCTTTTTATCGGATAAGCAACAATATGGCATCAATGTATTCAAAATCATCGAAGTGATCGAAACTCCAAAAGAAATTACCCAAATGCCGCAAACATCGCCCGCCATCGTCGGTGCCATCGATTTTCGCAGCAAGGTCGTCACCGTCATCGACCTCGGCATGTCCCTGGGCATGACTCCCATCCAACTCGGCAAAGAACTCAGCTATATCATCGTCTGTGAATACAGCGGCATGATCCAGGGACTCATGGTGAGCCAGCCCAACAAACTTATCACCCGAAGCTGGCAGGAAATCAAAAGCCCCGGCAGCAGCTTCCAGGAATCCGCCTACCTCACCGCCCTCACCTACGAAAAAGATGGCGCGGCCATACAAATCCTCGACATCGAAAAAATTCTTGGAGAAATCATCGGTGCCGACGACACCATCGCCGAAGAACTACTGGCCAAAGGACGCCAACTGGACATTTCCCAGTTTAAAATTCTGGTTGTTGATGATTCCAAAGCGGCCCGATCCCAGATTGAAAAAACCCTGGAACAAATGGGAACCCCCTATGAATCCTTCGACGCCGCCGCCAAAGCCTTTGAGCACATCCTGAACACCTTCGAAGCCAGTCCAACCCCCCTTTATGATTTGATCATCTCCGATATTGAAATGCCCGGCATGGACGGTTTCACCTTCACCAGAAACATGAAAAAACATTCCGATCATCGCCTGTCTTCCATCCCCATGGTCCTGCACAGTTCCATGAGCAACGCATCCAACAAGCAGAAAGCACACGAAATGGGGGCCGACGATTTCATCCCCAAATACCAAGCCGACGCCATCGCCTCCCTGGTGCTAAGGTGGCACTCCATACTCAAAGAAAAACCTGTTCAAACGTAACCGTTCAGTCCCCCCCCCTCTTTTTTTAAGGTTGAAACTATTGCGGGGGTCTGGGGGGAGGTTCTCCCCCCGTGCTGCGGTTTGGAGAAGATTTTGATTTTCTTACACCTGATTTTTTATTTTGTCTCAGCATCTTGATAATAAGGACATTATACCCTTCAGGCAAAAGAATCAAAATCAAAACCCTGGGGCTGCGCCCCTAAACCCCCCTTGGGGGGCAGGAAAATCAAAATCAAAGTCAGCTGCTGCTCATCAGATCCCTTCATCTGACTATTCCCCTCGACTTGGCGAACAGCTTGTCGATGTATCTATCCCGATCGTCAGTCATGAACAGCACATGCATTTTCTCAAGATCGTGCTGAGATCTGTCCCATTTCAGTTGCGGGTACCGCGTCCAAGAAAGGATGAAGCTGTTGAGGATCACGGTTGGGTCCTCCAATCGCTGCTCGACATCCTTGATCCGTTTGTGGAACAGAACCTTCTCGCTGGCAGAGCCTTCGTGCAACAGACCATGCGGTTCGATGAAGGTGACGTACTGTTTCCCGCCAATCAGCATCCACAGAATGAAATCGGGATGGAAGTTGCCAGCCTCGAAGAATCCCACGCCTTTGCCTCGACTCATGTTTCTGAGCAGAAAAAGTTCCATTCCATCCTTTTCCAGAGCGGCTTTGTGGCCGTCGCACCAAGTCTTCAGATCGGTGACAAACTGATATTCGCTCTCGTTGAGGGCGACAGGCAGGATGGTGATTTTCCCACCGCGCCGGACGTGAAAAAGCGGCTGGAACAGGTGCTTGCCGAAATTGCAGGCGTTCAGATCGCCAACCTTCAGCAGATCATCCTTTTTCTGCTCCAAATCCTTCTTGATCTGCTGGATTCCCTGGATGACCTGTTCTTCATCGCCATCCACGATGAGTTGGTAGCACTCCTCCTGCGGGATGTTGTCATCATCCAGAGTCAGGTCGCGCAGTTCAAGACGCGGCTCTATGTACTCTCGTTTGCGATAGTTATAGTAGTGATCGCAGTACCGCTTCAGAAGCTCGGACGCCACCTGCTGCAACAAGAGCACGCCATCAAAGGTTACCGGGTTCATGCGGGTTTCTGGCAGGTAGAGGGTGTACCAGTTCGTGTTCCTCATCAGACGTTGAATACCATCCTTGGTAATATTGAAGTTGTACCAGTTCCGTTCGCGCTTAAACCGCTCCAGATCAAAAAAGAGCGTGTCGTAATCCAGCAGAGCCAGATGCTGTTCACGTAACGACACCTTGTCCTTCTGGGTTGCCAGGGATGTACCGCGTGACTGCATGGCCTGAATGCGCGGGTACCAGTCGGCAACAACCTTGTTGTGCGTCATGTAGTCCGGGATATCCCCGACTGTTGGTACCGCCGCATCCTTCTTGAAGTCGTATTCCTTGCCGTCAGAGGCCTTCCGCTTAGGGCGGAGGATTTTGAGCTTCTTGCCGAAGTCATAGGTGACATTCAGCGGGATGGTAATAATCTTGCGGCGCTCGTTGCCGGGAAGGCCTTCCTCTTTGAGAAACTCGCGGAACTTCTCCATGAAGTCGGCTTCGATGCCGAACACATTGAGGGTTTCCAATTCCTCAATGAAGGTCGGCCGGAGCGGCGCATAGGAATGGCCGCTGCGCTTGAGGCTCCACTCGTAACCCTTCAAGCGGACACCGCGCCCGAAGAGCTGAATGATCTGTGAGCCTTCCGAGCGCCCGACATGCATCAAGCCCATGGTGCTGACGCGCCAGCAGTCCCAGCCTTCAACAAATTTCTTGGAGCCGATAAGCAGGTTGACCGGTGACGTGGAATCCTTCACGGAGGCGAACATCGCCTCGGTAAAGTCACTGTCTTCCACGGTCAGCCGTGTACCGTTCTGTGCCGCCACTTCGGCCACGTGATCGCACAGGCTCTTGGCATCACCGACATTGATCAGACCGAAGGGCGTTTCACTCGTGCCCACACGCAAGGCCACTTCGCCGGATTCGCCCTTGATGCGATCCAGTGATAAATGACCGCCTGCGGCATGGTTGAACAGCCTGGAAAGAATATCCCGGTAGAGGGCTTCAACGGTTTCGCCGCCATTCATGCTCCGGGCCAGATAGGTAAAGGCCCCGGCAAAAATGTCGTTTCCGTCCTTGTCCAACAGGCCGGTATCCTGGCCTTTGCCGGTGAGGATCTCATGCATGCGCCGCATCGCCACCTGCTGGTTGTCGAGGAATTCGGCGATAAACTGGATGATGCGTGCCACGTCCGTAGCCACGATCTGTTCATCCTTGCTCATCTTGCCCGAAGAAACCGTGCTGCCAACAAATACCCACAGTGGCTTTTCCAGATGGAACGGCTCGAAATCTTTCGTCTTTTCCTCGTAGATACGGAGCTGCTGGTAGAACTTCAGCAGGCAGGCTGTTATATAGATCGACTGCGTCTCTTTGAATGATCCTGGCAGGTTCAGAATCTGATAATCCTTGCCGAAACCGTCCTCATAGAACCACCGGTAGGAGTAATCAAAAACGACCGTCTTGGCGTAGCTGTTCTCAAAATCGGCATTGCCTGAGGCCTGAACGGCCTGCTCGAAGGTGGCCGAATACTCGAAGGTGAACCCCTTGGCGCAAAGGTCTGAACGTCGGGTGAACCAGACGCCTTCCTCTTTGCCGCTCATGCCGCGATGCCCTTCATCAACCAGAAGCAGGTTCTGATCGCCCAGGCTTCGCGTGGCGAGGGTGTTCGGTCCCTCTTTGTCACCGAGTTTGGTAATTTCAATGACATCGATATTTCCGAAAGCCGACTGCACTTGTCCTTTCACATCCAGTTTTGAAACAGACCAAAAACCACTTTCATATAACTCCATAACGTGCTGTTCGGACAACCGCTCGTTTGGCGTCAGCAGGATGACACGGGAGAGTTCTTTATCCTTTCCATGCTTTGCGGCATAGTGCCGGTATTGCAGCAGGTTGACGTGCATTAGCAGCGTCTTGCCGCTGCCGGTGGCGTTCTGCATGCAGAGCTTGTTCAGGTCATCCTCGTTGTAAGGCGGCACATCGGCGTAATCGTCCCAGTGGCGGTTAAAACGCTCAACAAATGCATTGAGATCGGCGAGCATCCCTTCACGATTGCCAAAAAAGCGGTCCAGGTAGATTTCAACAAAGATCAGAGTCAGCCATTGGTAGTATTTCCACCCAATGGGGCGGTGGCGCTTTTCATTGATTGCCTGGGTATGACGAACGATGTTTTGCTCGTAGGTCAAGAGCATATCCCGACTGATGCGAAAGCCCGGGAAATCAGCCGTTGGATCGGCATAGCTAAAGAGCGGGCTATCGCCGAGATGGTGGTAGAAAAAATGCAGATTATCCTTGTCCAACCCTTCCAGACGCGGATCGCGGATGGGATCGGCCAATTTGTGAAAGGGGCGAACCACTTTGCCATTGACTTTGTGTTCGACAAGCGGATCGATGCCGAACAGGCTCACCAGCCACTGATTGAGCAGTAGTTTATTTCTGAATGAATGCGGCCTTTTTCCTCTGATTTTACGCTTCGCCATCTTTGCTCCCCACAAGTGATTCCAGTTTTGTCAGCCAAGCGTCAAACAGCGGGCAGGCGAAGCGCATTTTGGAAATGCCGATTTCCGTGGCTATCGCTAGGCCGGTAGAAGTTTTTTTGAAACGATCAGAAAGTGCCTCCAGCCTTTTTGAAGGTGCTGTTGTGCTATGGTCGTTAATCTTTTCTGGCTCCTTACATTCCGCAAGAATCGCGTCAACATGCTGTTTAATGCCGTAGTAATCGATAAGGAGTGTAAGCCAAGTGTCCCGCCGTTGTTTGAGATGCTTCTCAATGTCATTTATGGCCCGTGCAAATTTTACATCACCACCTTTTTCACCGGGTTTATCCAGAATGATTGGCGTCAAATACACGCCGCGGTCTGCCATATATGGTGCAAGAAGTTGTTTGACGAATCGATGCTCGGTCAGACCTTCCACCAGCACAATGACTTCAGCAAAATCACTCATGGCTGGTTCCCCCATCGATCACATTCTTGGTCCATAACTCTCCGACAGAGTACTCTTCCAGCCATTCTTTATAGTCAGCATGGTTTAACCTTGCAAAGGTGGATTGTCCTTCCTTGCGGTTCACCACAACAATGTCTTCAATGGCAAATTCATTGAGGAGAGAAGGCGATTGTGTCGCCACCAGGATTTGCGTCTTTTTGGCAGCGGCATGAATCAATTCCGCCAAGATGACAATGGCCTCAGGGTGCAAGCCTAATTCCGGCTCATCAATCACAATGGCTGAAGGCGGAAAAGGTTGCAGAAGTGCCGTAGCAAGACAGATAAACCGGATGGAACCATCAGAGAGATGATAGGGCTGCATCGGGAAATCGGAACCTTTTTGCTGCCAACTGAGTTTGACTTTTTCGGCATCGCCATACGTGAGAACGTCCAGACGAAAATCATCAAAGAATGGAATTACTAGCCGAGTGGCATTGACAATCTCCTGATAATAGGACCGGTGAAATTGATCATTCTTCAGTCTCAGCAGAAAGGGCGCAATATTGCCGCCATTGTTCCGAAGAACCTGATTATCTTCGACAATCTCCGAGCGGCGCATCGGAGCCGTAGAGCTGGTGTCATGAAAGTGGTAGACCATCCAGTGCGCAATGGACTCATAGACAAAATGACCGACACCATTAAACTGGCCGTTCGCAGATTTCTCAACGCGTTCATCGTACAGACGACTTTCAGGCGAAGGGGGGCCATAGGAACGCCAGTTGGTTGTTACATATTTTTGTTCTTCACTGGCGAGAAATGTTTCATCGACGGTAGGCGTCAACTCGAAACGGTAGAAATTTGATCCTTGCGCATAACTGCTATGCGACTCAAATTCAAACTCTATTTTTATAGCAGGCGTGTTCTTAGGGCCATTGTGCAGAAAATTGTCCGCACCGCCATTTTCCAAAATGAATTTCTGGAGATTTTTCCGTGTCATCGCCATGAGCAACTGGAACACCTGCACAAGATTACTCTTTCCAGATCCATTAGATCCGATGATAATGTTCAGGGTCCTGAGTTCAAACTCCTTCAATTCTCGAATCGACTTGCAACCGCTTATGCTGATTTTCTTGATTGCTCCCTTCACGACATACCCTCCGTATTCCACATGCGCTTCATGAACTCTTCTTCGATGAGGCGGACCTTCCAATTTTCGTCGTCCAGCTTCAGATTGGGCAGATTGTTGCTGCCATTCACGTAGATGGTGTCGAACTCGAAATCGCGGGTGCGGATACGGTTCTTCTGGAACCATTCATCCAGCATCAGGTTGTCTTGCTCAATATCGTCGGTGAGCTTGCGCCAGACGATCAGGACTTTTTCCCTCTGGCCATTGTTGGGATTGGCCGGGTCCTTGGGCACCCAGCCCTCGACCTTTCGGAACCACCACGGACCGCTTTCCTCCTGTAAGATTCGGCCATCCACCACCAGCTTGGTGTGCTGGTCTTCTGGCAGTTCCGGGTCCGTAATGCGCTTAAAGGTCGCCTGAAAGGTTTGCGGCACAGATGAATGCATCACGCGCAGACTGATCAGGTAATTGAAGGTCTCGATCAGATCGACCGCACGGGTGACGTACTCGTCCGTACCCGATTTCTTGACATCCAGGGTGTAGGCGGTCGGATCGGCAAAAGCGTCGATATTGAGCAACGACTGACTGCCCCGTGTCTCCACATCCAGCAGGTAGCGGAGCATGTAGTCTTCCCTGAGTGCCGGATTGGCAGCTACTGCCTTTTTGCGCTTGGGGTTGTGGTCGAGGCGCAGGTTGTTGAGCGTATCCTCATAAGATTCCAGGCGGATATATTTGAAACAGTGTGAAATGCCAGTATGGCGAGCCGTGGGTTTGCCGTCTTTCCAACTTTCGGAATAGACCACTTTGGCGATGCGGGGCTTAAGAACGGTGTCGAAATAATCACCCATTTCGACAAGGATGTATTTGCGTTTACCACCGTCCTCACGATTCAGATTGATAACCGCTTGGCCGGTAGTTCCTGATCCAGCGAAATAATCAAGAACTATATGGTTTCTGGAATTTGCAATGAGAAGGATACCACGGATCAATTCAATAGGTTTTGGATTGCTGAATACATTTTTGGATCCAATTAGTGAAGTCATTAGATCATTGGCACCTTGGTTATGCCCAAACTGTTCGTGATGCCACCAATTCGTGGCACATTGCCCTTCATCTTCTCTTTCAGATTTGTAGTATTTCTTTCTTGGATTTCCATCTCCGTTCTTTGGGAAGTATATTCTTGCATCAGCAAGTAGCTGTCTATACGTTGATTCTTCCCCCATCCACTCTTCGTCCAGGATTCTACCTGTAGGTATTTCTATCTTGTAACGAGAACCACTTTGGTCTGAACCGACCTTCCATGGTTTTGACGCCCAATCGCCACGTGGATCATTGTCTGGATTTGAAAAATCGCCTGTGAGATCTAACTTGCCCACACCAGCTTTCTTGTAAAGAGCTTGATTTTTGGCATAACTGATAATGTATTCAGAAACCATTCCAATCATTTTGGTCTTGTCGTTTGGCTGATTGTGTCTTCTCCTCCACGAAATAAGCCCTTCAAAGTTATTCCTTCCAAAGATTGACTCCAATAAGTATTTGATTGCGCCAATTTCGTTATGATCAATACTTGAAAAGAAGGTAGCATCACCACGCATTGTTAAGGTACTGTGGATGATACGATCAGCCATTAGCGCAAGCCATGATGAGCTTTCAAAGCTGTCTTTGTATATAAATTTACCTTGTTGTCGATCTTGTTCAGTGTTATACGGTGGGTCAATATATATACATTTTACTTGCTCGCAATAGCGTTCCTTCAATAAATTCAACGCCTGAAAATTCTCCGAGTGAATCAACAGACCATCGCACTGCTCATCGAAGTTTTCAATCGACGCCACCAGTCGTGCTTTAAAGCCTTCATCGAAAAAGCGGGTATCCAGCACCAGCTTGTTGTTGGCCTTGAGGAACTTGAGCGTCAAGGGCTTTGAAAATCCCGGACCATTCAGGTCGGCCTTGATCTCGTCGATAGCGAACAGCTTGATCCATTCTTCACACTGTGCCTCGTTGGCTACCACTTCCGCGTAGAACTCATCGGGAACCCGGTCGAGGGTGATGCAGTAGTTGGTTTCAATAATAAACTTCTTCTTGAGCCAGATCTTTTTCTGAAAATCCTCAAGCTGGGCCAAAAAGCTGATCAGCTTGCCCGCGATCTTGCGCAACACCTTGATCTTGGCCAGATAGCTTTCGACCGCAGGAGCTTCTGCATTTTCAATGTCATCAAGGCGCATAACCTCGTTCTTGATGTAGAAGTCCAGTTCCCGACGCAGGAAGCTACCAAGATCCTTATGAATAAAATAGTCCATGGTGTTGCGGGCGGTGTACTGGTTTACGTATTTGGCCAGTACCGGGCGATTCTTGTCGCTATCGGTCGGAGCACGAACCTTGAACAGACGCAGATATTCCGCGATCTGTTTTCCATGTTCGCCATCGGCAGCCGCCATAGCCTGGAGACGCTCCAGTATGGTCTCCACAGCCTCGGCGTTGCGCTTGTCCCGCCAAGTGTTTTCCTGGCCGGTTTTTTCCGGGTCGGGCCTGTACTCGAAATTGACGACCAGCTCGCTGGTTTCGGTCAAAGCCAGGGGATTTTCGGCATGCAGGATGAAGAAGCACTTATTGGATTCGGAAGCCTTGACATTGCCGTGCTCGCCCTCGGTGGCTTCGACGACGCGAAAATGGACATTAAGAGGAACCTTATCCTCAAGATTCAGCCCGCCTTCTGCTCGAATTTCCTTTGCCTGCCGTAAATCGAAGGTAAAATTGGAAAAATACTCGGCACTCTTGATGTAATACTGGTCGGCGTTAGCCCAGTGCAGTTTCACCTCTTCGCCGTTGTAAGGCACGGCAAATGGCGCGGCCTTGCCGGACGTTTCCCGGGTATAATAGCGGCGTGAGATGAAATCGCCGTCATCGTAGTAGCGATCAAAGAAGCGATACAGGTGGTCATAAACATCGGCCTCGGCACTGGAAGTATCCTTGGCCGCATCCAGCGCGGCCTTGGCCTTTTTGACCGGCTCAGTCTCTTCCGGATTGGGAGCACCGAAATCCTTGGCGGTCTGAATGGCCTTCTCATAGGAGGCCTGCAGCTCGGCCTTGCGGGCCTCGTCCACATCGCCGAAGGCATCTGCCACTATTTTCAGCAGGTCGGTGCCGATGAAGTCCTGAACTTCCTGCGCCTTGGCGTGCATGATGCGGTAAAAGCCGAAATCGAGGTCCGGCTGGTCAAGCTGGAACAGCTCGGAAAGCTTCTTCAAAAGGCGGCTGCGAAGTTGTTCGGCAGATGGCATGGTTATCTCCTGATTCCTTAAATCACGCTCCACCGGATGATGAACACCGGCGTGACAGTTGTTTTTTGTTGCATACGTTTTTCGAGCGATTCCACGAGGCGGTCGCGCTTTTCAGCAATCTCGTCCTCGATGTCAAAGATCCGTTCTCGTAAGGTGCGTTTCTTACGCTTGATCTTGGCGATTTCTTCCTGCAGGCTGTGCTGCTCATTGATGGTGGGAGCCTGACGGCTGCGCCGTTGCATGTCGCGGATCTGATGCTTGGTATCATCCAATTCTTTTAAAGAAGAACCTTGGAGGCTCTGCCTCCAAACCGCAGCACGGGGGGATGATCCCCCCCGGACCCCCACAATAGTTTCAACCTAAAAAAAAAAGAGGGGGGGACTGAATGGTTACGTTCAAACCGCAACGCCATCTCCTACCCCAGCCAAGGCCACTCCAGCCAAGAGTCCATCAAAGGAAAAAAAAGGCCAAGGCGGATAGGACGATCTTCCATGGCGTCGATCAAGCGGGCATAAAGATCCAACTGCGCCTGATAACGTATTTTTTCGTTGGCCAGAAATCCCTCTTTATCGCCACCTTCGTGCTGACTGGTTTTAAAGTCAATAATCCAACGAACGCCGTCCTGGTCCACAAACGAACGATCAATGCTGACGCTCACCAGACGATTGTTGACCCTGCCCGTCACCCGCCACTCGGAATGGGCATCACGGTGATGGCGATCCAATAACCACCGCCCTTTCGCCGAACCAAGCACCGTCGTCAACCCCCGGCTCACATGCTGCAACGCCTCTTCCAACCTGTCCTGGGACATGCCCAGGACAAGCAGATGATTTTTAAAAACCTCCCGGTATTGCCCAATACGCCGAGGGGACCAATGCTCCATCCCCTCCTTCGCCATGATGGCCAGAAATCGATGGATCACGATACCCAACAACCGCGATTCCCTTCCAACCCAATCAAAAACAATCGGCTCACCCAGGACAACACGACTGTTCACCGGAGTGTCATCCATCCAGGGAAGTGGGGAAGGAAGATGCCAATCCCGGTGCAGACGGTAATGAAAAAGGATGGGCAAAGCCTCGCTCTCTGCCATCCCCCCCTGCCCCTCCGCGTGCCCCATAGCAAAGTTTTTTTCCACAAAAGGCCACAAAACTCCCATGAAGGAAGCGACGGCAGGTTGGGACTCTTCCTCTTGCGCCAAACCCGACAGATACAAATTTTGTTTAGCTCGTGTCACCGCCACATACAGCAACCGGCACACCTCGTTTTTCGATTTTTCCTTCTCCATCCGCCAAACAAACCGGTAGATAGAATCCCCATCCGCCCCGTCTCCTCCCCCAATGGGAGCCAGCAAAGGGACCAATGGTGCCGCAGAAATATCTTCGCCATCCAATACCGGAGGGTCCATCCACAACAAAAGTCGCTTGTCGTCCGGCCTGGGTTGCCGATCCAATCCGGGAACAATGACACAATCAAATTCCAAACCCTTGGCCTTGTGAATCGTCATCACCACAAGTTTGGGATCGGCCTGGGGATCGATGTTGGCAAACAGGGTGGAGACTTGATCCTCAAGGGTTTGGGTATCCAACGGTGCCCCATTGTTTTCAAGAGACTCCAACAAATCAAAAAAACTTTTTGCATCGCTCAAATACCGTTCGCGTGACAACGTCGCCGGGGCACCCAACATGCGCCAAGTCCCTTCCACCCAACGCCGCAACGCCCCAGGTCCGGGAAACGCCGACCAATGACCCCTTTGCGTCCGGGCCGCCTCCAGAATCGGACAAACCCGCGCAAGGATGTCGCGCCCTACCGGGGAAATCAGGTCATTCACCCTTTGAGATTGTTGCAGACAATCCCACAGGGTGGCCTTGGGATCCCAATTGGCGATGACATGAAGGTCAGCCAAAGACAATCCGCACCAGGGCGCCCTGAGTACCGCCAGCCATGCCACCCGATCCCCAGGGTGAATCAGGGCACGCGTCAAAGCCAGTAAATCCTGAATCACCGGCACCCGGGCCAGGGGATGCAGTTCCACCGCCTGGTAGTGCAAACCCTTGGCGTCCAGTTCCGGCAGAATACGGGACAGATGCCCGCGATTCCGAGCCAGAATGCAAACACTTTGGCCACGACTGCGGGCCATCCGTGCCCAATCCACCACCTGCCGCGCTTCGTCATCGCGATCCCGACATCCCCTGAGAACCACAGCATCCCCGGTTCCAGCCGGCAAAAAAGGCTGCGACCTTTTAAATTCAACCGCCCCGGTCTCCGGACGTTGTACCCTGGGAAAAACAATTTTCATGCTGGCGTTGACCCAGTCCACAATTCCCGGGACGGAACGAAAATTAACCTCCAGGTGCAAGGGGATGACCTTCACCGGGCCGATCCCCTCACTTTGCACCTTCAAAAACAAACCCACATCCGCTTCCCGAAACCGATAGATCGATTGCATGGGATCCCCTACCAAAAAAAGGGTGTTGCCCTCGGAGGGATCCCATCCGGCGATCATGCGTTCCAAAAGTTCATACTGCAAACGCGACGTGTCCTGGAACTCATCCACCAGAATGTGGCGAATACGATGGTCGAGCCGCAAGGCCAGATCGGAAGGATTGTCAGCCGCCCCCAACGCCATGATCGCACGCCTGGCGACCTCCATATGGTCCACCCCCTCCCGGGCGGCAAACTGGACCATCAGGTGACCTGCCGCAACCTTGAGCAAGGTCAACAGGGATTTTAATATTTGCCATTGTTGTTGCGAATAAAAGTCCGCCGGAAGTTGGCGTACCCCACCCAACGCCGCTGCCAAACCATCCACATCCGCCATCCGTTCCAACACCGCCAAAGCCCGATCCTTCTCCCTGGTTTTTGGGGGGAAACCCACACGAACGTCCAAACGCTTGCGCCATGTCCCCTCCCGGGTCAGCAGGGTATCGGCCAGTTCATGCCACAAAATCACATCAACGACCTCCACACCTGGAGGATCAACCCGCTCAATCCACGCAGACAAGGTATTGTTGTCGGCCAGCAACCGACTTTTGGCAAAAGCCATGATCGCCACGATTTCCGGCCACAACGCATCTGGAATCATGGCCGCAATGGTCGAAAGCTCCATGCGGATCATGACCGCAAGAGAAGTATTCAACCTTTCCAGCAAGGATTCGTCGGCCCCCTGGCTGACATGGCGCAACCATTGATCCCGGCGTGCCAAAAGTTCGGCCAGCATGGATTCAATCCTGGCCCAATCGTTGTCCAAATGTCGGAAAAGATCCTCCACCGCCCATTTCCATGGGCAATCCGCATCAAAAACGTCCAAGGTTTCCCGTGCCGCCTGGCGATAAAACAATTCGGCATGATCCGCCAAAGCCGCCTTGCCCCCCAGTTCGGTCAAAATGGGCAACTGCCGCACAATGGCATGGCACAAGGCATCGATGGTCATGATGTGCAGGCGGTTGGGGTTTTCCAATAACCGCCATTGCCGTTGCCGATCCCGTTCCAGAACCGCTTGGGCCAGATGCCAGGTTTTTTGGTCAAATTCAGATTTTGGCGGTTCCCGACCCTCCATCGTCAAGGATTTCAATACCCGATCCTTCATCTCCGCAGCCGCTTTTCGGGTAAAGGTAATGGCCACAATCTCTTCCGGTTGCCCCACCTGCGCCAGCAGTGCCAACACCCTTTGCGTCAACAACCCCGTTTTACCCGAACCCGCAGGGGCCTGGACAATAAATGAACGATGGATGTCCAAGGCGGTTTCCCGCGCTCGATGATCACTCAATATCATGACGAAAATCCTGGGTTGGCTCGTCAATGCGGCACAAAGGTTGAAGATCACACAGGTCACAAGCCCGGGCCTGGGGATCCACCCGGGCCTCGCCCTGAACAAACTCCCGCGCCACCTGGGCTACAATCTGACGCCAATGTTCTTTCAAAGTGAGGAAATCGGTTGCGTCCAGATCCTCATCCTGGCCTTTCAACCAAGCCACCCCCGGCAGCACATCCGATTGTTCCGCCAGACCAATGAAGCGTTTTTCCTTGCGCGACAACACTCCATAAACCATGGCTGCCATTCTCTCCTCCAACGCCAAGGCATAAATGGGCATCTGCGGATCACGGGGACGTTCTCCAAACCAATCCCCCATGTTAACCCGACCGGTTTTATAGTCGATGATGACCCGATCATCGTTTTCCAAACGGTCGATACGATCCATGCGATAACTTAATGTCAAACGGTCCAAAGGCAGGGTTCCACACGTTTCGACCGCCAAGACTGTAAAATCGGCCCCCCTTCTCCCCTCCACCTCCATCCATTGCCGCAACAGACCGATCTGCCTTTCACGTTCCAGTATCAACAATCCTTGCGGCACCTGGACCTCCTGTTGGTTCATTTCCTCCTCCAGAGCCTGGGTACAAGCCTGTCCGATGACCGCTTCCCGATGATCTTGCGCAAGGGTACGCCAGTGTTTCATGGAAAAACCCGGCACCAGCAAACCGGCCAGGGCACGATGGGTTATCTGACCCCGCAACGCCGGGGAAAGTCCTGCCTGGGCAACCGGCAACGGCTTGGCCAACAGACGATACCGGGCAAAAGCCTGAAACGGGCACAGCGACTGCGCCTTCAATACCCCTATGGAACATGGGGGAAGCGCATCCGGACATGGGGGAGGGCTATCGGCGACAATTTTTTCCAACCTGCCGGAAGCAAGCACCTGGTGGACAAAATCGGGCGGATCGGCAACGGTCTCTTGAACCTGATCCAAACCGCGTAAAAACGGGCTTATGCGTAATTCCATATCCCCGTCGCGTTGGGGCGAACTCACGACGACAACGGGAGCGGCCCCCAGCAGATTCCGGGTTATCCTGGCGGCAAATTCATATTCACGCTCGCTGGAAGAACGCGGCATGCCATGCCTTCTTTGAAATTCCCGTGGCAGGAAAGGATTCGGATCGGGACGGGGAGGCCAGACATCATCGGACAGGCCCATGATCCAAAGGGCCGCAAACGTTTCACCCTCCGCCTCCAACGACCCCAAAATCTGTACCGGGGCATCCTGCCCCCCTTCTGGTTGGAACACATGTTCACCAGCGGCATGGACCAGAATGGCCAAAGCCTGGGAATAGTCCATGCGGGGGGTTATTGTTTCCAACCCGGCCAAACTTCCGAGCATTTCTTTCCAGGTTTCAATCAATTGAAAATCGGTGCTGGCAAGGGAACCCTCCCCCGGCCAACCCATGAGGGCCAGAATTTGAGAGAAACGCACCGGCCATTGCGATGGCCGCGTGGGCGAAAACCATTCGTGCCGGGGATCCAAACGGGCAAGCCGCCCCAACATGCGGGCCAGAATGGGGGTTTTGCCATTTTTATTGACCCGTTGCGACAATTCCTTGAAAGAGATACGCTGCCAACCTTTTTCACGCCATTGGACATCCAGCAAAGCCCTGGCCGAGTTTTCCCCACGTCCTCCCGCACAATGCGGGCTGTGCAGAAAGCGGCCAACGTCGGCTGCGGTAAGGACACCATCACGACACAGGTGTAAAAAAAACAAGGCATCGGCAATCAAGGGACTGTCCGTCAATGGAAATCCCAGCGAAAGATTGAATGCCGGGGCATCCGGGAGGGCATTCCACTCCAGGGATCCAGGATAAAAAACCTCGGTAAAAATGCGGATGACCTGATTGCGCCATTGGTGCAAGACAGGATGGATGATCCCAACCGTTTGATCGGGCGTCAAAGAGTCACCCTTCCTCTCGACCCATTGTTTGGCCCATTGGGCGGCACAACGGATTTCCGCCTCATGGTCGATGGCCAATTGGAGCACGGGAGAACAAGCAAAGGATTCGGGAACATAATGGGCCACATCAACCCCCCGATCTTGCAGCAGGGAAAAAAAATGGGCCGTCGCCGGTGACCAGGAATCAAAACCTGCCAGGATGATACCGGGGGGAAAATGAAGATGATCCAGATGATTTTCCAAAAACCCCATCAACTGGTTGGAAAAAATCATCCCCCCCCGCCGGGCTTGCTCCCCAAAAATTTCCACCCAATGAACAAACGCCTGAGTATCCTCATGACCCTGGGATTCGGCCACCGGAGACTGCAAACGCCACTCAAGCAGTTGTTCCCATCCCTTCTGCGCCAGAACGGCAGTCTGGCGCGGCCAAAGCACCTTTTTTTTCCTCCTGGAATCCTCGGCGACAACACGCTCCCACAAACATCGCTGGGCCAGATCCGATAACAGCCTGGGAGGCTCCTGGCCGGGAGAAACCTGCCGATCCAGATACTCCAGCCACATTTTGCGCAACCAGGCTTGCAAAGGGATTATTTCAGCCGTCAACCAAACCTTGTTGCCTTTAGAGGCCTGATAGGTGTTCAATCTCCCTGTCAAGTGCCTGGACAGACGCTGATTGACGGTAACCAGGACATGGCCACGCTCAAGATGAATGCCAAGTGCCTCAATTCCTTGGATCAGTGCCGATGGGACCATTTATTTTTCCAGATCGCAGAACGGTTCAACTTGGCAAAAAGAAGCATCCTCATGCCCAATTTGGGAAAGGTCAGGTTATTTCATTGTTGCCCAAACGTCGCACCATTGCAAAACCTGGAAGTATTGCAGCAATTTTTGTTATGTCGATCCTGCTCCAGATCGTCCCAGGGTGGTGCGAAACCAATCCCACATGGAAAGAGTTTGCCACGCTGGTTGACCGTTGGAAAGGGGGGGAAGCCCCCAACCAGGCCGATACCCTGTTTGATGCCCTGAACGCGTCCGCAACGCCACCGGACGGTTATGACATGCAAATCATTCATAAAATCTTTAGACTATCGCAGATTCACCAGGAATCCGGCCATTGGGATCGCGCAGAATTTCTTGCCATCAAAGCCTTTCTCTGGCTGGAAAAAACATTTGGCCCGGACAATATGGTCCTGATCAATCCCCTCATGGAGTTGTCTGCGATTTGGCTGGGCAAAGGGGAAGAAACCCGCGCAGTCCAGGCATTACACCGCGGACTTCGTATTGTTGAAAAAGAATATCCGGACAGTGCCATTTTTGCCGCAGGCATCCACCAACGCCTAGCAACCATCCATCGTCAGGTTGGCAGGGAAGATTTGGCCAACGTTCACGAAAAAAAACTGGCCGAAGTTTGGAAGCAGACCGTTGAACCCAACTCCATCGCCGAAGTGATCCTCAAAAAAGATGATATTGTCAGATTATGGCAGGAGAAACACAAAACCGAAGCCGCCGAGGCCACCGCCAAAGTCCTGGATATTCTGACAAAGACCCCCGGACCTTACCAGGGTACCAGGATTACCCTCATGCTGGCCCTAGCCCAACACTCCGCGGACATGCCCGATACAGAAAAAGCCAATCTGTTGCTCAATAGTCTGGCCATTGCAGAACAGTTGCATGGTGAACACAACCCCGGATTGATCCCTTTCATGACGGAACTGGCCCATGTTTACCAAAAGCAGGGGAAAATGAACCTTGCCCAACCCCTGCTGCTCCGGTCCTTAGAACTGGCAGAAAAATTTTTCAAACCCAATCATTCCAAAATTGCCCAAATCTACTTTAATCTGGGAGAAAATTCCCGCCTGGGAAATCAGGACGAGGAGGCGATGTCCTTCTACCATCACGCCACCGCCATCCTTCGCGGCCATGCCCCCAGTCAAAACGCGTTCCTGGCGCAAATTCTATCCACGCAAACCATCGTCTACAAAAAAATGGGCAAGCTTGTCCAGGCCGAACAAACGCAAATGGAATGTCTGACCCTCCTTGCCGGTCAAACCGATGTCCAGACCGACACCCTCCACCAAGCCAGAGAAGAGCACAAAGAGTTGATTGCCATGCTGCGCCGGCAAGCGGGTACGGTGCATGACTATGAATCCCTGGACCCTAAAACGCTGGTGACATTACTGCAACGTGGCCTGACGCAAACCGGTGTCGATCCCGGCCCGGCAGACGGATATCCCGGGACCAAAACCATCCAGTCCATCCATGTTTTTGAAAAACGGATCGGACTACCCGAAAGCCAGACGATCAACAATAAAACAATCATTGGCGTATTGGAACACCTGCCCCCCTGACAGGGTTATTTTTACTATTCTTTACAATGGAATTAACATGGAGGCGTGCTATGAACGAAAAAAGCTATACAATAATTCAGTCGGTTGCGGGTACCTTTGACGAGGTATTAACCAAGGTTCGCCAGGGACTGATGCAACAAGGATTTGGTATTTTGACAGAGATTGATCTTTCAGCAACCTTCAAAAACAAGCTGAACGTCGCCTGGCCGCAAACCATCGTCCTTGGAGCCTGCAACCCCCCTTTGGCGCACAGGGCCATGCTGGCCGATCCCAATGTCAGCGTTTTCCTGCCATGCAACGTCGTTGTCCGTGAACACAGCCCTGGCTCAATCGAAGTCGCTGCCATCAACCCAGAGATCATCGGTGAGGTCATGCAAAACAAGCAACTTGTCGAGGTGGTTGCAGAGGTGTCCGCAAAGATGCGTCTTGCCCTCAACGCCCTGGGATGACCAGCAACCAATACGTGACCATTCAGCCCACCCTCTTTTTTCAAGGTTGAAACCATCACAGAGGTCAAGGGGGGATCATCCCACCTTGACCTCCGCAATAATTTTAAAAATTTTAGTTTTTATATAGTAACAGAAGACCCCATTTTATTGGTCATCCTTCCCCCCACCCTGAGGTCTGCATGCCTTCAGGTCTTGCGGATTGGACGCCGCCTGAACACAACTGTGTCTTTTCTGGATTTCGGCCAGCCGTGCTTCGACTTTTTTTAATATTTCCGCCTTGCGCTCCTGGAACTTGTGCCCGTCACCCTTGGCCCCCTGGGAACCGCCAGATCCACCCGCACCCTCCTCACTCCAGGCCACCCCGGAAACAGACATAACCAAAGCCGTTGCAAACAAGATCGCATATTTTTTCACTGGAATTCCCCATTTTTGCAAAAGTTGGACCCGCCATAAAATTCAAAACCAAAACCTTGGAG
>JACSDG010000002.1 GCA_015660855.1 Magnetococcales bacterium | reverse complement strand
GCCAATCATGGTTTCCAGGGATTCTGGTAAGGTATCCCGTAATTCTCGCTGGAAGTCGCGGCGGGAAATGGAATTGGCACTCTTGTCACGCTTGCGGCATACCAGGATGATTGAGGAGGCCAGGGCGTTTGTGCCCATACTTATCTGACGGGTCTTCATTTCAGTACGCATGGGCCATGTTCCGGTAATGCCAAAACCGGCTTGGATTACAGCTTCGATAAAGGTTTCCCAACCGGTTGAAGATGTCCCACTATCTTTGGTTTCGGCCTGTTTAAAAGCATAATAAATGGTTACCGGGAAACCGCCATGCGAATGCTTGGCGAGGTTATGGATAGCTAGTGTCATACCACTCAAGAAAAACGCATCGGCTTTCTCTTTGGACCCATGGCGGTACGGTGTAGCAACCAACTCTTCGGTCTTGGGAACGGCAAGCGTTGAAAATAGCCCAGGGAAAACAGGTTTCAGCGAGTGACGCAGCCATACATAGAAAAAGTCCGAAAGATCAGCGTAGCCAATGTTGTCATAGTACGGGGGATCAGTTGAAACAAGTTTGCCTATGCTGAGAGTTTGAGTTGCTGCATCCCGCTGGTAAACCAGACCAATTTTTTGTGTTGGCATCCATGGAAGTGGGTTCTCCGTCATTTTGATTGCAGCTGTGATACTACCTGTTGCAGTGGCGAAAAAATTAGGTTCAGCATAGTCCCATAACATCGGGAGTGCCTGTCTACCAAAACAATGTTGCGCTTTCTCACCCACTCCATTCCATCTGACCAAACTATTCCCCGTCATTGATAACCGATCAACAGCAAACGCCAAATACACCGCCACCGCATCTCCATAAGCCGTAGCCCCCGTACCATCGGCATCCACACCCTGACCATCATCGGCCATTCCCGCAGCTTTGGCATCGGCGATTACCTTCTCCCGCGCCTCCTGCACCAAATCGGAAAAGGTGGTTAGGGCAACCAACTGGCGGGGGGTGAAGAGATTGCCAAAAGATTTCATCCCGTACATCGGCGGTGAAAACCAGCGTGGGTTTTCAGGCATATCTACTGTGGGTTTCCAAGATGGCTCTGCCTGCCTGGCAATGGCCTCTATTTCTTCAGTAGGGGACAGATAAATTCGGCCTCTTTGCCCTTCTGCTACAACAGCCATTAGACGGGCACTCATTCTCCCGCTCTGCGATTCCGAATAAATGTGCTTTGGGTTAATGGGGCTACTGGAGAGTACGCAACGGAAATTGGCTCCCCGGGACAGCTTGGTTCCGCTCTTTAACGCATCAAAATTCGCCGGATTACCAACCCCCACCCGGAATCGGTACTGATCGCCATCCACAACCGGTTCCACATAGGCCTCCTTCCCTTTTTTGGTGGAGAGCACAAAACTGGAGGCCAGGGGAACATCAGCATGAGAAAAAGCCGGGTTGGGACTTTTTACTGTCCGTGCCCAGAGCCAGGCGATAACTGTAAGTTTTTGTCCCACGAGCCTCTTGAGATCGGGTCTCTCCTTGGCCATTTCATCGGTGATTTCTACTTTGGGATAAAGATGACCGATACGTTTAAATGCCTCTTCCCGCATCCAATGGCCATAGCGGCGCACGTCCTCGGCCAATCCTGTAGCTCCGGGCCAGTCCGATTCCATCCGCACCTGTTTTTCACTTTCTGGAATGGGGCCAACGGGTTTCCGCCCAGCGAACTTGGGAGGAATCTCAATCATCGCTTTGTTGATCAACACCGCCACCGGGTTGAGGTCCGAAGCATAGGCTTCCAACCCCAAACGCTGCGCTTCCAGGGGAATGGCCCCGCCACCGGCAAAGGGATCGTGAAAAGCGGGCAACTTTTCTGGATCAAACCCTGGTTGCCCCTTGTTGAGTTCACAGGTCTCCCGCCATGATTTCCGAATGGCTGCACGGGCTTTGTTCAGAACCTCCTCGTTGTTGGTGTTCTCCCACAACACCAGTTCGCGGATGATTTGGAACAGTTCCTCCCGTTCGGCGTCCGCCTGGGCCTTGGTTTTTCCGGAATAATAACCCCGATCCCCACCCGGATCGTTCACCATCTGCGCAAACAGCACCGCCCGCGCCGCCGCCAAGGGCCTTCGTGCCCACCACAAATGCAGGGTGGAAGGGTGGCCATGACGAATGGACTTCTCCCGCGCCGCTGCTACGTTGATGTCGTCCAATGGCAGGGCAACCTCAATCAGTTTTTTGGGAGCTTTGATATTCTGGCTCATGCCATTGGTCCTTATACCCTCTGGCTCGCCGGGGTTGCCCGGGAGAGCAAATCCGTCAATTGATAATTGATGCTGGCCACACCGAACTCCGGTTCCTGTTGAAAAGGGTTGCGGACATAAAATGGTCCTTCGTGGGTGTCGCCATCCACGATCACAATGGCCAGCCAAAACTTATCCTGCTGGTTCATCCCCATGATGATCTCGTTGCGGGTTGCTGTGATGGTGGTCTGCCCTTTGGATCGGCCTTTCACTTCAATGTGCCGATCCTCAACCATCCGCCCATCCACCATCGGTGGACGGGCGGTAATGTCCCAACCACAGTTCTCTGAGGAAACATCAATAACGTGATGTCCCATGGCTCGTTCTGCCGCCGTCACCGCTTCCATGGCGACCCGCTCCACATGGCTACGAGCCGCAGCACCGGCGGTGAAGGTGGGGTCGCTTTTGCGTTGGGCCAGAAGCCCGTGGGGAACCACCAACATGCCGCCCACCACGACCGGTGTGCTGGAAACCACATGCCCCATAATGGTCAACTCCCTCTTGCGCTGTTCCAAACGGGCGGTCAACTCATCAACCCGTTTTCTTACGTGGTCTGGCTGTACGCGGGGTTGTTTGCCAGCGGCCACATCATCACTGAGTTTGATGTATCGATCCGACCAGTAATTGATCTCCTTCACCAACCGTTCATTGACCGCAGCAAAAATTCGCTCCGCCTGCCGCTTCCTGCGGGTTCTGATCTCATCGTAATGGTCTGGAACCAGCTTGCGACTGGCATGATCCAAAGCCAGGGCTTCCAGATTGGACGTGATCCAGGGGGCCGTCAGCACCTCAAGGACATGTTCCTGGTCTGCGGGGGCCAGAGTTTGAAAATCCAGGTGGGGAGCCCAACCCGCATTGATCGTCCGACCATCTTCATAGACCCCCACAAACTGAAGACGACGCGAAACAATACGGGGTGAGATTCCCGCCCCTTCCCGGACGTAGTGATCCACCAAAAACAGTACCCGGGGTTCTGTCCCGTCGTCATTGGGATCAACCAGAACCGTTCCCTGTTTCAGCTTGGGACGGTGAGCTTCCAGAACCAAATCGGTAACCGCTCTCATCAAGGGATGGGCAGGGTGAACCAAATCAGCCATAGGTTTTCCTGAATGACGGATCTGCTGTTTTTCAAAACAGATGCGCTCATATTTGCGTAATACCGGGGTGCGTGTCGCACCGATGACCCGCTTGCGTTCCCGGATTGGGGCGGGCACATGAAGAATTTCAAACCGACCACCCTCCCGTTGGCGCATCTCTCCTCCCAGGATCCCAAACGCCTCAGCAAAGAAAGTCCGGATAAAATAGGGCTGGAGTTTACGGGCTTCGGCCTTCTCCATCTCTTCTTTGATGGAGTAGAGTTGTTCCATGGACATGCGCTCTTCGCATAGGGCGTTGCGTGCCATGATGTCTTTAAGATGCTGGGTATCAAGCGCCCCATCAATGACTTGACTGAGGCGGGCTTTTACCTCTGGATTTTCGCCATAACGAATCGCATCGATGAGCAGTTCCTTCAAAGAAACATTTTCAAATGCCTCACCCAAAATATCGAAGACACGACCCCCCAGAGCGGTCCGTTCCACCTCCAGTTTTTCAAGGAGTTTTTTGAAGACCTCCCCCTCGCGGGTCCCATGGGCCACAACGTTCCAGAGATGACAGACCTCGGTTTGTCCGATGCGGTGAATCCGCCCGAAACGCTGCTCCAATCGGTTGGGGTTCCAGGGCAAATCATAGTTGACCATAAGGCTGGCGTTTTGGAGGTTGACGCCTTCGCCTGCGGCGTCGGTGGCCAGCAAGATAAGAACATCTGGATTGTTACGGAATTCCTCCTGGGTTCTGCGTCGATCATCCCGGTTGACACCACCATGGATGATTACCACGGCGTCAGACATACCCAAAAGGTTGCCGATGCGCTCGCGTAAATAATTGAGGGTATCCCGATGCTCAGTAAAGATGATCATCTTTCGGCGATGTCCAGATGCGCAGAACATCTCCGGTCGCTCTTGCAACAACGATGACAGCTCCTCCCATTTCCGGTCTTTGCCCGAGTTGACCACCTGCTTGGCTTGGATCTCCAACAGCTTGAGGGTATTGATCTCGGCTTCCAACTCCTGAATGGTCTGGGCCGCTGTGGCTTGATCCACCACCTTTTCCGCCAAGGCTTCGTACTCGCCGCCAGTCAGTTCCTCCTGGGCTTCGTCGAGATCCTCGGGAATGTCATCACGATATTTGGCCAGGGTTTCCGCTACCTTGTGTCCACGCTCCACCAGGCGTTCATCATCAATGCGGCTTTCAAGCCGTTTGCGACGCCGCTTGATGGATTGATAAATGGCCTCCGGGCTGGAAGCAAGGCGACGCTGCAACTGGGTCAAGGCAAAACCGACCGTCCCTTTGCGTTTGCCATCCAAATTGTCCGCCCGGTTCATCTCGTCTCGGACATAATCGGTGACTTCGGCGTAGAGGACTGCTTCCAGGTCCGATAGCTCATAAAGGGCCGTGTATGCCCGCCGCTCGGGGAACAACGGAGTGCCGTCAAACTTGAGCAATTCCTCCTTGACCACCCGTCGCATCAGATCGGAGATATCCACCCGATGCGCACCCTCCCGAAACTTCCCATAGAAACGGTCGCCGTCCAGCAGGGAGAGAAAGAGTTGAAAATCCGTTTCCTTGCCGTTGTGGGGGGTGGCGGTCATCAGCAGAAAATGTCGGCAGATGGATCCAAGCAGTTTTCCAAGCTTGAAACGCTTGGTCTCTTTAACCTTTTGGCCGTAGTAACTGGCCGACATCTTGTGGGCTTCGTCAACGATGATGAGATCCCAGTCCGAATGGACTAGTTTTTTCTGGAGTTCTTCACTGCGGGAGAGCTGGTCCAACCGGGCAATCAGTCGGTCATTCTCATCAAAGGCATTGCCCGATAGTGATGTTTGATCGCGTTCCCTGGTGAACACGGTGAACTCGACGTCGAACTTTTCGTACATCTCATCCTGCCACTGCTCGACCAGACTGCCTGGGACCACGATGAGGATGCGTTTGGCATCGGCCCGCATGAGCAACTCTCGGATCAACAGGCCTGCCATGATGGTTTTACCTGCACCCGGATCGTCCGCCAGGACATATCGCAGAGGCTGTTTGGGTAGCATGGACTCGTAAACGGCAGAAATCTGGTGTGGCAGCGGTTCTACGTTCGACGTGTGGACCGCCATCATGGGGTCGAACAGGTGCGCCAACTGGATTCGGAACGCTTCAACACCCAATTTGAAATCAGCCCCAGAGGCATCAAAACCCCACGGACGCCCTTCCTTGGCCAACTCCAACCGTCCCTCATCGGAGCGAAAAAGCATCTGCTCGCCCAATCGGCCCTGGCTGTTTTTATAGTAGATAGTGAGGGCATCCTGGCCAACGGGATCGATGCTGACAACACGGACAATCTCACTATCCTCAACACCCTGGAGTTGGCAATTTTTTTTAATATCTTCGAGTTTCAGCACCGCACCTGCTCCATTTCCGCATTGGAGTGACACAAAAAAGACTGAGTTCAACGGTAGGTACGGACTGGCCCCATCCCCCCACCGGAATTCCGCTGGCACCGTGGCGATTCTGATACCAATGCTCAGCCGGATTGGAAATAGAGGAAAATGCTTTTTCGAAACCCGTGCCCAAGATTAGAATAACTCAGTTGAACCAACCTATCCATACCTCACATTAAAATAGGTTTGGAAATAGCATTGACCAAACCAACCCATGGCATCTGAATGGCATAATGTCTTACTTTCCGTTGTTTCACTGGGGGTGCGGTTTCGGGATTTTTATTTTTTCTCCTCGAAGGGCAGAATCGGGTTCAATTTTATTTATTTGTTTGGCGTTTTGTGCGAGGATTAAACTGGAGGGCAGGGGGATATCTGAGTTGTTGATGGGGGAGGGCGGGCCATGGCCAAAGATTGGATGGAGAGAGTTTTAGAAAAGGTTTCCAGGTTGAATGCGGGTCTGCCGGTTCGGGTTGTAGAGCGCACCGATGCCTTTTCCCAGTTTTTATCGCTCGAACCGCGCATGATGTTTGACGGGGTGGGTCTTCTGGCCCAGCCGGACGATGTCTCCTATGCGGGTGAACATGACGTTGCCCATCCTGCCCGGGACGATATTTCCAAGGGGCTGGCCCAGGCGGTGGTGAATCAACGCCTCCCCGAGACCTCTCCGCGTCGGGAGATCATGTTCATTGATCCCAGAGTTCCCGATTATGAAACTCTCCTGAAAGGGGCCTCACCCAACCTCCAGATTGTGGTGTTGGATGCTAGGCAGGATGGCGTTCAACGCATCTCCGAAATTTTGGCCGGACTGGGTACGCAGTTCGATGCCATCCATATTATCTCCCACGGCAGTGATGCCCAGGTGCAACTGGGCCATGCGATCCTTTCTGATCAAACCATGGAAAACCATCAGGAAGCTTTGCAGGGTTGGGGCAAAGCTTTGAGTGCGGATGGGGACATTCTCTTCTACGGCTGTGATGTGGGGGCAGGGGAAAAAGGGGCGGCGTTTGTTGATCGGGTGGCTGCGATCACCGGGGCGGATGTGGCGGCGTCCGAAAATATAACCGGTGCGGTCAACAAGGGGGGGGATTGGATTTTGGAGCGGACGGTGGGAACTCTGGAAAGTGGCGTGGTCGTTGATGCCGCCGCGCAAAAAGACTATCAGGGTGCCTTGGCTACCATCAGCGTCACCAGTTTGACCGATACCGCCACCGAGAATGGCGATGGGGATGGGAAGGTGTCATTGCGAGAGGCCATCAAGGCGGCCAGAACCGATGCTTCAATCGATGGTTCCACGGCGGGAAGCGGAGCCGATACCATTGTCTTCGATGTCAACGCCATCGGTGCTGGTAGGACGGTGACTTTGACCTCCGCACTTAACTCCATCGTGGACACCAACGATTTGACCATCAATGGTGACCTTGGCGACGGTGGCTCCGTTGCCGATATGACTATCGACGGTGGAGGTAATAATTATCGTTTCCTTACTGTGTCTCTGCCGTCGGCGGCGAAAACGGTGACTCTACAGGGTTTGAATATCAATAATTTTGATCCTTTGGCCGGGACGGGCGGGGCTATATGGATAGGTGTCGGGGCGGGAGTCGGGGGAAAGTTGGTGTTGGACGACTGCACGATTACAAACAGTTCTGCTTTATCCGGTGGTGCCATAGCAAATTCCACGGCTTCGGTCACTTTGAATCGGACTACCATTGATCACAATAGCGCAACGACGGGTTCGGGCGGTGGTATTTTGTCCAGCGGAGGGGGGGCAGTATTGTACGTTTATGACAGTGCCATTACCAATAACTCTGCTGTCACTGTAGGTGGTGGTGTCTTGGTCTCCAGTGGGGACAGCAGGGCATGGGTCGATAACAGCACTATTTATAATAATAGTTCCGGGACTTCCGGTGGTGGCATTCGTGTTGGCGGTTCGGGCTATGTGACCATTACAAACAGTACCATTGCGGGTAATACGGCGGTAGATGATGGCGGGGGTATTTCTTCGGGGGGCGTGGCGACCCGGTTGAATATCGCCAATTGCATCCTCGCGGACAATTCGGTTACTTCCGGTACGGGGGTCGATGTTTCTGGTGTGTTTACGGCCAATTATAGCCTGATCGAGGACACAATCTGGGCCAATGTCACTTCCACCACTTCCAATATCACCGGTGATCCAGGTTTGGGTTCCCTGCAAAATTATGGTGGCACGACCAGCACCATGGCATTGGATGCGTTGAGCAGTGCCAAAGACAAGTGGACGGCGGCGGAGCTGGCGGTGTTTGATGTTCGTCAGTCTGCCCTTGACCAGCGTGGCACTGGTTTTGTCCGTAATTCCAATGGTTTGATTGATATTGGTGCCTTTGAGGATCAGTTGTCCACTGTTACGGCCGGGGCCACATTGGCCTATACGGAGGGGGGGGTGGCAACGGTCATTGACGGCACCGTTACCGTCAGTGATGTGGATGATACCCAGATCACCGGGGCGACGGTGACCATCACTTCCGGTTTGACTGCGGGGGATGTGTTGGCGTTCTCGGACCAGAATGGCATTTCCTTGGTGAGCTATGTGCCTGCCACGGGTGTTCTCACGTTGGCCGGGACTGCGACGTTGGCTAACTATCAAACGGCATTGCGCAGTGTCACCTTTGCCAGCAGCAGCAATGCTCCGACTGCGACTTCGGCCAGTCGGACCGTGACCTGGAAAGTTGCGGATGGGGACCAGTCGGGCAGTGGCGCGACCTCGACCATCACTATTACTGCGGTTAACGATGCCCCTTCCGGAACCAACAAAACGGTGACCATCGCCGAGGATGCGTCCCATACTTTTGCTGCTGCCGATTTTGGCTTTTCCGACGCCAGCGACGACCCGACCAACAGTTTCAATCGGGTTTTGATCACCACCTTGCCCGGTCAGGGCACGTTGACGAACAATGGTGCTGCTGTCGGGGTGGGGCAGTACGTTACTGTGGCCGATATTGCTGCCAACAAGTTGGTTTTTACCCCGCCTGTCAACGCCAACGGAGCCGGCTATGCTTCTTTTACCTTCCAGGTGGAGGATGATGGTGGCACCGCCAATGGTGGTGTGGATCTTGATTCCACTCCCAGAACCATGACCATCGATGTCACCAGCGTCAATGATGCCCCCAGCCTGAACGTTAACCCTGCGTTGGCCGCCGTGAATGAGGACACCACGGCTCCAGTGGGGGAAACCATTGCCAATCTGTTTTTGGGTCAAGTTACCGATCCCGATGCCGGGGCTTCTCTGGGGGGGGTGGCTGTTGTCGGTAACACCGCCAATGCCGTGACCCAGGGGGTGTGGCAATATTCTTCAAACGGTGGAACGACTTGGGCCGATGTGGGCAATGTGGGCGACAATGCCACTGCCCTGGCCGTTTCGGCATCAAGCTTGGTTCGGTTCGTCCCCGTGGCCAACTACAATGGTGTCCCGTCGGCGTTGACGGTTCGTGGGTTGGACGACACTTATGCCGGTGGATTTTCTTCTACTCCGTTGGCGACCCGGGTGACGGTGGATACCACCATCAACGGCGGGGCTACGGCTGTTGCGGCGGCTACCAATTCCATCACGACCTCCATCACGGCGGTTAACGACGCCCCTGTCCTTACCGGAAACGCCACCCTGGCTTCCATCAACGAAGGGGTGGCAGCCCCTGGCGGCGAAACCATTGCGACCCTTTTCAACAGTGCTTTCACCAATTTGTTTTCGGATATGGATGCGGGTTCTTCCCTGGGGGGGGTGGCGATTGTGGGCAATACGGCGAATTCTGTCACCGAAGGGGTGTGGCAATACGCATCGAATGGAACCAACTGGGTGAGTATCGGTAACGTGGCCGATGATTCCACAGCCCTGGCTTTGTCTGCGGCCACTTCTGTCCGGTTTGTCCCGGTGGCCCTCTATAACGGTACGCCCCCTCCGTTGACGGTGCGCGGATTGGACAACACCTATGCCGGGGGCTATTCCACCACCCATGCCGGCGAGTCACGGGCGAACGTGGATACCTCTACCAACGGCGGTACCACGGCCATCGCCTCTGGGACCGATACTTTGGGGACTTTCATCAATCCGGTCAATAATGCCCCAACCTTGCTGGGCAGTGCCACCCTGACGGCCTTCGATGAAGACACGGCGGCGACGACCGCCACCATGACTTCCCTGTTTGGTTCCAAGTTTTCCGATGTGGATTCCGGTGCTTTTTTGGGTGGGGTTGCCATTGTGGGCAATACCGCCAATGCGGTAACCCAGGGGAGTTGGCAATATTCCCCGGATGGTGGTGCCAACTGGTATGATGTGGGTAACGTGGGGGACAATGCCAACGCGTTGGTGATTTCTGCCGCAAGCCTGGTTCGTTTTTCTTCGGTCACCAACTACAATGGTCCCCCGCCGGCGTTGAGCGTGCGGGGAATGGACGACAGCTATACCGGTGCCTACTCGACCGGCACCCGCGTCACACTGAACACTTCCAGCCCGGGTGGCGCAACGGCCTTTGCTACGGGCATCGACACCATCGGCGTCACCGTCAACGCTGTCAACGACGCTCCAAGTTTGACGGGCAATGCCGTCCTTGCTTCCATACTCGAAGACACCGTTGCGCCACCGGGTGCTACCGTGGCCGTACTCTTTGCGGGCATGTTTTCGGATCCCGACGCGGGATCCACTCTTTCCGGTGTGGCCATCATGTTCAATGCCGCCAATGCGGCTACCCAGGGCGTTTGGCAATATTCTTCGGATGGCAGCAACTGGTTTGCCGTGGGGGCCGTCGCTGAGGGGGCCACCGCCTTGGCCATCGGGGCCGGCAGTTCGTTGCGATTTGTCCCCGTGGCCAATTACGCCGGAACCCCTTCTTCTCTGTTTGTCCGTGCCCTGGACAACGCCTACAGCGGCAGCTTTTCCACTACCCAGGCCGGTCAAAACCGGGTGACGGTGGATACGACCAACCGGGGGGGATCCTATCCTGTCTCCAGCGGGTTCAGGGCTATATCCACCACCGTGACTGCGGTTTCCGACGCCCCGAGCCTTACCGCAGATGCCACTCTGGCATCGGTCGGCGGCGAATCCAGGCCAGGTGGGGCTACCGTTAACGCCCTGTTTGGAGGTTTGTTTGTCGATGTCGATTCAGGTAGTTCTCTGGGTGGTTTGGCCATTATCGGCAATACAGCCAATTCGGTCACCGAAGGGACTTGGCAGTATTCCTCGGACGGGATCAACTGGTATTCTGTCGGGGCGGTGACCGATGCTTCGGCTCTGTTCATCAGTCAATCAAGTTCGGTCCGCTTTACCCCAGTTACCACGTTCACGGGCATTCCTACCGCATTGACCGTGCGGGCGGTGGATAACAGTCATGTCGGGGGTTATTCCACAACCAACTCCGGCCAGACGCGGATATTGCTGGACGCCAGTGTCAATGGTGGCACTACCGCTATTAGCTCGGGGATGAATACTCTGGGGGCTTCCATCTCTGCCGGCAACAATGCCCCAAGTTTCATCAACGTGACATGGTTGACCTCGATCAGTGAGGACACTGTTGCCCCGGCGGGCAATTCTGTCGCCAATATGGCGGGATCTCTCTTCTCGGATGTCGATGCCGGGGCCTCGTTATCGGGGATTGCCATCGTCACCAACATAGCCAATGCCGGCACCCAGGGGAGTTGGCAATATCTGACGGCGGGTGGCACTTGGTGTGACGTGGGAGGGGCGGTAAGTTCTGCCAACTCTTTGGTTCTGTCTTCCGCCACCATGCTGCGATTCGTTCCCGTGGTCAATTATGAGGGATCGCCTTCCCCCATGCAGATTCGTCCTTTGGATAACACGTATGCCGGAGGATTTTCTTCCACCAATGGCGCGGAATCCCGGGTGACTATCGATACCACCACCAGGGGTGGAAGCACGGCCATAGGTCCTGGTTTGACTTATATCTCTACCTGGGTCGCTGCCGTCAACGATGCCCCAACCCTGAGTGGCGATGCAACCTTGGCGGCGGTTAGCGAAGATACTGCGGCTCCTGTGGGCAATACGGTCACAGCCTTGTTCGGCGGTTTGTTTTCCGATATAGACGCCGGTTCTTCTTTCGGGGGTATCGCCATTGTCGGCAATACCGCCAACGCTACAACCGAGGGGGTCTGGCAATACGCCTCCGATGGAATCAACTGGGCAAACATCGGTGTCGTGACGGATGGTGCTACGGCATTGGCTATTTCCGCCGCCAGCAGGGTTCGGTTTGTGCCGGCTGCCGACTTCAACGGTTCTCCGCCTTCCCTGACGGTGCGGGCTTTGGATCAAACCTTCGCTGCCTATTCCACCACCAGTGTCGGGGAGGTCCGGGGTTTGGTCAATACCACCACTCCTGGTGGGACTACGTCCATCTCCGCCGTTACCAGAACCCTTGCCACATCCATCACCGCCGTCAACGACGCCCCGGTTTTGACGGGTCATGCCACCCTGGCCTCTGTCGCCGAAGACACCGCGTTGCCCTCGGGGGAAACCATCACCAACCTTTTTTCCGGTTTGTTTACGGATGTCGATGCCGGTTCTTCCTTTGGCGGGGTGGCCATTGTCGGCAATACGGCCAATGCCGGGACGGAGGGGGTTTGGCAATATTCTTCCGATGCAACCAACTGGTATGCCGTGGGCAATGTTGGGGATGACGCCACTGCGTTGGCTCTGTCTGTCGCCAGCAAGGTTCGTTTCATCCCTGTGGCGGATTATTATGGCACTCCACCGCTACTCACCGTCCGGGGTTTGGACAATGCCTATGCCGCTGGTTTTTCCACCACCAACGCGGGTCAGGCGCGGGTGACGGTGGATACCTCCGCCAACGGTGGCACGACGGCCATTGCAGCGGTCACGAAAACCATGGGCACCTCCATTTCGGCGGTCAACGATGCCCCCACCATTGATGCCGACAATGCCGCCCTTTCTTTTACCGAGGGTGGGGGGGCGGTGGTCCTGGCTTCCGGTTTGACCTTGGCCGACGTGGACGATGTCGATTTGACCGGGGCGGTCGTGCAGATCACCGGAAACTACGTGGCCGAAGATATATTGGCCTTTGTCAATCAAAACAATATCACCGGGGTGTGGAACGCAGGCACCCTGACCTTGAGCGGAACGGACAGCAAAGCCAATTATGAGGCCGCCCTGCGCTCCATCACCTACCAGAACACCAATACTTCTGATCCCAGTGTGTTGAGCCGGACGGTCACTTTCACCGTGACCGATGCCAACACCGCCGGTTTGGGTGGTGCGGTCCTCACCGCCAGTGACACCCGTACCATCACTATTACCCCGGTCAACGATGCCCCCACTGTGACCGCTACCGTTGCCTCACGTTCCTATACCGAAGGGGATGGGGCTATTGCGGTGGATTCTGGATTGACCTTGGCGGATGTGGATGATGGCAACCTGACCGGGGCGGTGGTGGCGATTACCGGAAATTATGTCGCCAGTGAGGATATTTTGGCTTTTACGGACCAGAATGGAATCACCGGATTCTGGAATGCCGGGATATTGACCCTGACCGGTACCGCCTCCAAAGCCGATTATCAAACAGCTTTGCAATCCGTTACCTATCGCAACACCAATACCGATGATCCCAGCGTGAACAACCGGACGGTGACGTTTACCGTAGCCGACGGTCGATCCAACGGGCAAGTCGCCGCTGCCCTGACCGGCAGTGCCACCCGCACCGTGACCGTCACCGCAGTCAACGATGCCCCCACCGTGACCGCCACCATTGCGAACTGCGCCTATACCGAAGGGGACGGGGCCATCGTGGTGGATGCCGGGTTGACCCTGGCCGATGTGGATGACACCAACCTGACGGGGGCGGTGGTGGCGATTACTGGAAATTATGTGGCTGGTGAGGATGTGTTGGCCTTTGTCGATCAGAATGGAATTACCGGGTCTTGGAATGCGGGCACCTTGACCTTGACCGGCACCGCTTCCAAAGTCGATTATCTCACCGCTTTGCAATCCATCACCTATCAAAACACCAATACCGATGATCCGAACCCGGCGAACCGGACGGTGACGTTTACCGTGACGGATGGTCAATCCGACGGGGAAGTGGCCGCAGCCCTGACCGGTAGCGCGACCCGCACCATCATCATCACCCCGGTCAACGATGCCCCCACCGCGATTGCTACCGTTGCGCCACGTTCCTATACCGAAGGGGATGGGGCCATTACGGTGGATGCGGGATTGATTTTGGCGGATGTGGATGACGCCAACATTGCTGGGGCGGTGGTGGTGATCTCCGGAAATTATGTAGCCGGTGAAGATGTGTTGGCCTTTACCGATCAAAATGGCATTACCGGCTCCTGGAACGCCGGAACCCTGACCTTGACCGGCACCGCTTCCAAGGCCGACTATCAAACGGCTTTGCAATCCATTACCTATCGCAACACCAACACCAATGATCCGAATCCGGCGAATCGGACGGTGACGTTCACCGTGACGGACGGTCAATCCGACGGGGAAGTGGCCGCCGCCCTGACCGGTAGCGCAACCCGCACCATCACCATCACCCCGGTCAACGATGCCCCCACCATGACCGCAACCGTTGCGGCGCGTTCCTACACGGAAGGGGATGGGGCCGTTGTTTTGGATGCGGGGTTGACCCTGGCGGATGTGGATGACACCACCATTACTGGGGCGGTGGTGGTGATTTCCGGGAATTATGTCGCTGGCGAAGATGTGCTGGCTTTTACCGATCAAAATGGCATTACCGGATCCTGGAATGCCGGAACCCTGACCTTGAGCGGTACCGCTGCCAAAGCCGACTATCAAACCGCTTTGCAATCCATTACCTATCAAAACACCAATACTTTCGACCCGAATGTTTCCAATCGGACGGTGACGTTTACTTTGACCGACGGCAATTCCGATGGGGAAGGGGCTGCGGTGCTGACCGCTTCTGTGACCCGTACCGTGATCGTCACCGCAGTCAACGATGCCCCCACCGTGGTGGTCACCTTGGCACCACGCTACTACACCGAAGGGGCTGGGGCCATCCTTGTGGATGCAGGGTTGACCTTGGGTGATGTCGATGACGGGAACCTTACCGGGGCGGCTGTGGTGATTTCCGGGAATTATGTCGCGGGTGAAGATGTGTTGGCCTTTACCGATCAGAATGGCATTACCGGGTCTTGGAATGCCGGGATTCTGACCTTGACCGGCGTTGCCTCAAAAGCCGACTATCAAACGGCTTTGCAATCCATTACCTATCGAAATACCAATGTCATGGATCCCAGTGTGTTGATTCGGACGGTGACGTTTACTGTGACCGATGGCAATTCGGACGGGGAGGGGGCTGGTACCCTGACCGCCACCGCCACCCGCACCATGACCATGACCGGGATTAATGCGGCCCCGGTTGTGACCGCCACTGTTGCGGCACGCCCTTACACCGAAGGGGCTGGGGCCACCCTTGTGGATGCTGGATTGACCTTGAGTGATGTCGATGATGTGAACATTACCGGGGCGGTGGTGGCGATCACCGGAAATTATGTCGCGGGTGAGGATGTGTTGTCCTTTGTGGATCAAAATGGCATCGCCGGTACCTGGAATGCGGGTGTTTTGACTTTGAGCGGCACCGCCTCCAAGGCGGCCTACCAGGCTGCTTTGCAATCGATCACTTATCAAAACATCAACACTAATGATCCGAATGTGAACAACCGGACGGTGACGTTTACCGTGACCGATGGCAATTCGGACGGAGAGGGGGTTGGTACCCTCACCGCCTCCGCGACGCGTACCGTGACTGTGACCGGGGTTAACGATGCCTTGACGGTGACGACCACCCTGGCCCATCGCGCCTACACCGAGGGTGTGGGGGCTGTTACGGTGGATGCGGGATTGACCTTGAACGATGTCGATGATGAAAACGTCACCGGGGCGGTAGTGGTGATTTCCGGGAATTATGTCGCCGGTGAAGATGTGTTGGCCTTTACCGATCAAAATGGCATCACCGGTACCTGGAACGCGGGGACTTTGACCTTGAGCGGCACCGCTTCCAAAGCCGACTACCAGACCGCCTTGCAATCGGTAACCTATAAAAACACCAACGTCAACGATCCCAATGTGTTGAACCGGACGGTGACGTTTACCGTGACCGATGGCAATTCGGACGGGGAGGGGGCTGGTACCCTCACCGCCACCGCGACCCGAACCATCGTCATCACCGGGGTCAACGATGCCCCGACCGTGATCGGTACTTTGTTACCATTGGCTTATACCGAAGGCGATGGGGCTGTTGTCCTGGACGCAGGGTGGGTCTTGAATGATGTCGATGACACCAATATGACCGGGGCAAGGGTTGTCATTTCGGGAAATTATGTCGCCGGTGAGGATGTGTTGGCCTTTACCAATCAAAATGGCATTACCGGTTCCTGGAATGCGGGCACCTTGACCTTGAGTGGTACCGCTGCCAAATCGGCCTACCAGTTGGCCTTGCAATCCATCACCTATCAAAACACCAATGGCAACGATCCCAACCTTGCGAATCGGACGGTGACGTTGACTCTGACCGACGGCAATTCGGATAGGGAGGGGGCTGGCGTTCTTACAGCTACCGTTTCCAGGATCCTGACCTTCACCGGAGTCAACGATGCCCCGACGCTGACTTCGGCAACCCAGGTGGCGGTCGTTGAAAACACCTCTGGGATTGTCTCTGTCGCCACCGGTATCGATCCCGAAAATGACACCCTTTCCTGGAGCCTTTCCGGGGCCGATGCCGGATTGTTTGCTATCAATGCTGGCACGGGGGCGATTTCTTTTCGGGGTGCCCCCAACTTTGAAATCCTTGGCGATGTGGGTGGTAACAATGTCTATGATGTCATCGTCATCGTCACCGCCACGGACAACGGCGCGGGTCATCTGACCGCTTCCCAGGCGATCGCCTTTACCGTTACCAATATCAATGAAACCCCGGTGGGTATCGACGATTCCGGCAGTGCCACCGAAGTCGGTATCCTGCCTGGCAGCAACGCTATGGGCAACGTCCTTGCCAACGACACCGATGTCGATGCGGGGACCGTCAAAACCATCACCGGCGTTCGCCGTGGGGCCGTCGAAGGGACGGGAACGGCAGGGGGTGTTGGTGGCACGATGGCAGGCTCCTACGGTGCCCTTACCCTCCACGGCGACGGCAGTTATACCTATGTGGTGGATGATGCCAACGCCATGGTTCAGGGGTTGCGGGCGGGCCAAAGTTTGACCGAGGCTTTCAACTATACTTTGTCCGACGGTGCCCTGACCGATACTGCCGTGTTGACCATCACGATCAACGGTGCCCATGATGACCCCGTCGGGGCGATTCCTTTGGCCCGTCAGGTGGCGACGCAGGATGCCTATTTTTCCTGGCAGATCCCCGCCGACGCCTTCATCGATGTCGATGCGGGGACGACGTTGACCTACACCGCCACCCAGGCCGATGGTTCACCTTTGCCGGGTTGGTTGTCTTTCGATGCCGCCACTCGGACCTGGAGCGGCACCCCCCGCAATGCCGACGTGGGTGCTTTGGAACTCCGGGTCACGGTGGCCGACGAACGTGGAGCCACGGCGCAGGAAACGTTGCAACTTCAAGTCGCCAATGTCAACGATGCCCCGGTGGCCTATGGGGTCATACCGGATTTTGCCGCGAGGGAGGCCCAACCCTTTACCCTGGAACTCCCAAAGGGACTGTTTAGCGATCGGGATGCCGGGGATACCTTGACCCTTTCGGCGGGCTTTGCGGATGGTTTCCCTCTCCCAGGATGGTTGAGGTTTGATGCCCGGAACATGACTTTCAGCAGCATCCCTACCGTTTCTGGTACCCATTCCATTCGGGTGACCGCCACGGATATTGCCGGTGTTCGTGCTGTCGTTGATTTTAAAATTCACGTCGAAGCCCTGCCACCCTCTTTGCCCTCGGTGCCACCTCCGGTGATCGGTGATGATGGCCGTGCCGGAAACAGGGAAGTCCGAAGCGATTCCGTGGCCAACAACTCAGGAATGGGCAGCGGTACTCTTGCCAACTTTGACAGTGCCTCTCCCGCTGAGTCGGTAACAAACAGTCTTTTGAGTTTCGGGTCGGAGGTTGTCGCCGCCCCTGTTGCGGTTGCGCCCGTGCCCGTTGCGGTCGCTCCCACTCCCGAAGTTGCAGCCACTGTTTCTGTCACAACCGCTTCTGAGTCCACCATTTCAAAAGATGCGGGGGCCAAAACGGAAGGGGGGAGTGGCGGTGTCAGAAGCCAGGGTTCGGAAAGTGGTGTCGGTTCGGGCGGTGAAAGACATTTTGCCGATTCCGGTCCTGACAGCAATCGAGCCAATTCGGGCACGATGGGAAATGCGAATTTCGCAATGAGTCAGGGCAATGCACCCGTGGTCGTGAAGGGGTTCAGCGGCGGCGTCGATGAAAAGGTTTCCCCTGTTGCTGTACAAGGTTTTTCGGACAGTGGTGCGACCGAACAAAGGGGAGCCGTCGAAGGGTTGGCTGGCAATACCGAGGCGGTGGCACCTGTGGTTGTTGAAGGATTTGGTGATGCGGGGGCGCAAAAAGAAGGTGCTGCGGCGGTCCAGGGATTCGGTGATTCTGGCACTCCTCCAGAGGTCATGACATCGGGTTCTTCATCCCAACCGGAAGAGGAGGAACTTTCCGCCGGGGAAAAATCCATGGAAGGGGATTCCTCTGGTGGAACGGTTACCAGGAACAACGTCGATGGGGAGGTCGATGCCGATCAATCCGATGAGGGGGTGGCCAAAAGACTTGGGGGGAAAAGATCGAGTTTGTCTGATGAACCCGCCAGGGACGCCTTTGGCAAACGCTCCCTGACGGCGCAGCTGCGTCAGTTTGGCCGCCTTGGGTTTCATGAGGCGAGCTTGTTGATGCTTAAGAATATGATTGAAAACCAACCACGTTCGTGATGCGTTGACTGGCCTTGATCTTCGTTTTGCCCATGACACTTCAGGCATGGAAGCCATTTTCCAGGAATTCCTCGCGGATTCCGGTGCCGATCTGGCCTGATTTCGGGGTTTTTAGACAGCCTCTCAGTTTTTTTCCTGGGGGTTATTGTTCATTTTGAGTATCCCCCCCTCGACCTTGAGGTCACCCCCATCGAAAGGTTTGCGCGGGATATTGGTTTCGGGAATGAGGTCGGGAACCAACAAGGGGGAGTCTTGCCCCTCTATTTTGAGTTCGACCCGCTGACGGCGTTCATCGAACACTACCGTCATTTTTTTAAGAAGATCAGAGATGGCATCGGTTTGGACGCGAAACATGCGGCAGGCCTCGGCACTTTCTTCCAGCGTTTTGTTATAGAAAGAAAACCCTTCACGCAACCGGACCGTATCCCTCTGGACCGAGCCAACCAGTTCGGTTTGATAGTGCGACGCCGCCATGATGTTCTCGGCCTCGATTTTTAAGCGTTCGGCGGTATTGGCCATGTCTTGAAACGTTCTTCTGGCCCCCTCGACTCCGTCCCGTCCCGATTGGATATCCAGGACTGTGGCCTGAGCGGTTTGGGCGATTTCCTCGGCGGAGAGCATTACCTTTTGTGCCATGTTTTTAAGCTCTTCGGTAAAGACGACGAACCCACGGGAAGCGTCCGACCGCGAAGCCTCGGCACTGGCACTGGTGGCCAGGAGGTGCATTTGCAGTGCAAACTGACCGAGATTCAACGCCCCCTTTTGAATCTGGTTTCCCGCTGCCATGGACCTTGATGAAACCTCGGCGAATACCGCAATGGATCGATCCGAATCATCGAGTTTGCGGGCATTCTCGTTGACCAGCACTTTGGTTTCCGACGTGGATCGAGCAGAACTGGCGGCTAAGGATTCCAGTTTGGTCAGTGAAAGTTCCGATTGACCCACGGTATCCATCAGTTTGCTGTTATTGGTGAACAGTTGGGACAGGGCGTGATCCAAATCCTGAATGATCCGGAGCAGAGAGGCGGCGTTCTCCCGAAAAGGGAGTGCCAATTTTTTAATGGTGTTGGACAACTCTCTGGATCGGGTGTTGTTGATATGAAAAATGGTGAAAACCAAAAATAGTCCACCCACCGTCATGATCACCATGGTGAGGATAAAAAGGGAAAAGGCTGTCTTGTGCTCTTTGGCGGTTTGTTCGGAAAGGTCGCGGACCATATCCTTGGTGACATAAAAAGCTTCCTTGATTTTGGCTTCCAATCGTTTTGTTTCATCATCCAGTTCGGAAGTGTTTTTACTCAGCAATTGTTGATATTCCCTTTCCGCCTGCTCCATGGTCTGGGTGGCGTTGCCGGTGATAATCCCCGCCTTGGTCAAAAATCTGAACTTGAACTGGTTACGAATGATGCTGCCACACAGATGCTCGTAACTACCGTGGATTTTTTCCAGGTCACCTAGGACAAGTCGGACTTTTTCCAGTTGATTTTTTTCGCTGTCCGAGTCTGGAACCTCCAGGCTTTTTTGGATGATGTGTTTGGCCTCGATCACCACATCGTTCAACTGTTTTCCGGCGTGGATATAGCCATCATTGGCGATTTCAAAATTTTGCCGGTCATCGATTTGTGCATACAACAATATTTCGTTCATGCGCATGGCCTGGTTCATTTGCAGTCGAGAGGCTTCCGATACAGCAAAGATCAGGGGAAGATGTATTCCGTCGAGGCTGGTGATGCGATGTTCCAGGCGATAAGTCACTTGCAGTGACAAATTTCCCATGATCAGGGCGACCAGCTCGACAAACGCGAGAATGATAAATAAATGGGTTGACAGTTTCAGTTTTTTTAACATGATTGCCCAATTATTTCAGTATGATCCACAAGGAAATTCCAACTCCTATGGGATAGAGTATCATGGAGACGATGTCCAAGCGGTAGGCCAGTTCCTCTTCTTTTATTTTTTTCAGATAACTCGCTACGGAAGTCTCCAGAATGGTGCAAAAGAACAAAAAATAGGCCGACAGAAAAAACAGATCGCCACGGACGAGATAGCCTACGCCCAGCTTGTTGACATTATGATACGACATGGCACTCAATATGGACATGGTTCCCATGGAGTAGCGGGAGGAAAACACATCGAAGTCCAGGGTAAAAATCAGGTAGGCGGTCCCCACGAGGACCATGAGCGGAAGAAATGTGATGATGTAGGCCGTAGAATCCCTCTTTAGGATAACATGATAACTGTACTGAGAGTGCTCCAGAGAGAAAAGCTTTAGATCATACTTTGGATTACGGTAGCTCCAAAGAAAATCCTTGGAGCTGGTAAACTGAAAATGATCAACATCTTTCCAGGGTCCGAAAGCTAACGATTTTTTCAAGACGGTGTCATCGTCAATGTCGGTGACAAGGATCAAGTCTTCATTGGTTTTCATTTTTGGTTTGATACGTATTTTTAAGATTTGCACATCGAATGGGTATTCCTGCAAAGGAAATTGATCCGTCATTTTTGCGGACACGGCATAGGAAATGAAATTATTATTGGTGCCTTCGTCGAAATATTTTTCCATAATGTTGGCGGTCAATACTTTTCCATAGGTCATTTCAAAGTCAAGGGCACTGTTCTTCCCCGGATCCCAGCGGAACCATAGATTGAAATCGGCAATAAAACTGCCCTCGACCGGGTCGAATGATTTGATTTCGCTGACATAGATCCCTGTGTAGACTACGGTGGCCCGTTTCATGTAAAGGCCATCCATGGTAAAAATTTCTGTTTTTTCTTTTTCCTTTTCTATTTTGGCCTTGGCCAGTTCCTGGTACTTGACATGGGTTAACTGAAACCGGGCCGGACCATAGCGTCCCTGTTTGACCTGCCCTACCGACAGGTCGCGGCGCGAGGATCCGGTCTGGTTAAAATAAAGTGCTCCGGCAATGCTGGGCATGGCCTCCTGAAGCGAAATCATCTTGCGCATGAAACCGCGTATTTTGGTGGTATCCCGACCCACATTGCCAATGGCGTAGGCAATCAGTTGGACCGCTTCGTAGGAATAGGTGGAGACCCAGTCGGGTTCCATTTGAAACTCTTTGATAAAGTTGCTCTGATAATGTTTGGATTCCTCTCCGAACAGACTTGGCAGATAGGGGGTCACCGCGTAGACGCCTTCGGCATAGATCCCCGCCTCCTGAATAAAATGGGTACCGCCAAGGCTTTCCGGACCGATAAAATCGGTATTAATGCCGTTTTTTCGCATATACTGGATTATTTTTGCGGCATGGACATAGTTCATGGCCAAAAAAATGATATCCGACTTGGAAAAATCATCCATCCACGTCTTCAACGTTTCCGGTTTTAGATCCTTTTGGTCTATTTCTACATTGGCCACCGGAGTAACATTATTGATCTTGAGTTCCTTGACAAAAAAATCGGTCAGGGAAGTGCCATAGGAATCCTTGGAATGAATAATGGATATTGTTTTCCGATTAAGTCCGTGGAGTACATAGTTGGCCAGGAATGTGGATTGATAATAATCGTCCGGCATGATGCCGAACGCCCATTCATTGTTGGCCGTCAACGATGGCAGTGTGGCCGATGGGGTGACGAAGGGAATCGAGTGCGTCCGGTAAACGTCACCCGCCTCTCTGGACGCGCCGCTGAAATAATGGCCAATAACTGCCGTAAGATTGGGTATCGCGACCAGTTTGCGGGCGGCGTTCTCGGCACCAACGTTGGCATTGGTTGCGCTGTGGTCGTCAACTACGGCCAGTCTGAACTCATACTTTTTGAGAGCATCGCTTTTGTTGATGTCCTTGATGGCCAACTCCACTCCCCTGCGCATGGAATGCCCAATCTTATTATAGGTACCGCTCATAGGCCCACCCAGCCCAATCATCAGTACTTCCTTTTTTTCGGGAATACGCCAAGCCAAATACAATGCGACCGACAACAGTGTCACCCCCAGCACCATGACCAAGAAAAATCTGGTTTTGCTCATAAACAATCCACAGCCTTGATGGCAAAGCGTCGGCCCCAGTTGGTCCAGGTCAAGCCGGAAACCATTGAGTATTCGGGAACGGCAGGCGGGTTGGCTTCGTTTTATTCTCCCATGATGCGTGTGCGCCTTTCGGAAAGGCATTCGCCCCAAACATCCCAAAACGTGACGCCATGTCTGGGACGGCAAACACCCAACTCCGGCCCGTCATCGGGTTCGATTTCTCCGTTACCCGTTTCAAATCCACCAAACGAACTGCCAGACTCTAGATCGGCCCCCAAAAGCCCTTCGGAGACTTGCGGTTCTTCCATTGCTTGGCCGGTGTTGAATCCTTTCTTCTCCGGGGCATTTTTGCTACCATCCCCAAAGGCGGCGGGGGTGCCGGAAAACCATACGTTGGCCAGAACCAACATCACCCCCCAACAAACAGGGTGGCATCTGTGACGAACGTCTCGGCGCATGGCGAATCCAACGGTTGGCAGAGAGCGGTGGAATGTTTGTCTGCAATCGGGTCGAGCCAAAGACACCCTGAGCATATATACAGTAACGTAAGTTTCCTGGCCAATGGAAAAAGGCGGAATACCCGATTGATGCGCTGTGGTTTGTGGTTGTGGACTTTTTTGCTGCTCGCGCTTCCATGCCTGGTCTGGGCCGCTGATTCCACCGATAAACCGACCGAAGAGCCTGTGACCTCCTCTCCCTCTCCTGCCTCCGAGGAGGCCGACGTGCGGGTGGAATTGATCGCGCGGCAGTTTACTACCCTTTCCGCCGAAATCGCCGCGCGCATCGTCAAATTGCCGTTTCGCGAAGGGGATTGGTTTGCTAAAGGCGATCTCCTGGTGGAGTTATACTGCGGCATTCAACTGGCCAAGTTGAACCGGGCCAAGGCGGTGCTGTCGGCGGAGAGTGCCAAAGCTAAGGTCCTCGGTCGCCTCGACCAGCTTAACGTCACCAGCAAGATGGAGATCGTTACGGCCAAGGCCGAAGAGGAAAAAGCCCAGGCCGAGATGGTCATCATCCAAACCGAGATCGAAGGCTGTCGGATTTCAGCCCCGTTTGCGGGCCAATTGGTGACCTTGCCGGTGCGAGAACACCAGTATGTCAAATCCGGAGAGGCCCTGGTAGAAATTTTGGACCCCCGTGTTTTGGAATTGGCCTTCAACATGCCTTCCCGCTGGTTGCAACGCTTGCACAAGCAGGATCGTCTGCTGGTTCGCATCGACGAAACCGGGAAAAGTTATCCGGCCCGAATCCTTACCTTTGGTGCCAGGATTGACGCCATCAGTCAGCATGTCAAGGTCACCGGGGAAATCATCGGTCAATTTCCCGAACTCAGTCCCGGCATGAGCGGACGCATCCTTTCGGGCATGCGCCAACAACCCGCTGCCAAACCATGAACGCCCCCACCGATACCCTGGATGCGACCCTGGGTGCCCTGCTCAATCTGCAAAAAAGGTTCTGCACCGCAAGCACCCTCGAAGAGTTTCACTATTCGGTGGTCAACGAGGTGATTTATCTGGTCAGCTATCGCCAGGCAGCCCTGTGGCGTTCGGGTTGGGGTGGCCGTTCGGGAGGTATCGATGCCCTTTCGGGATTGCCGATCCTGGATCGGGATGTCCCCCTGGTGCAATGGCTTACCTCGGTCTGTCGCTATTTGGAGGGCCGTGCCATCCAAAACGCCACCCCCATCACCTTATCCGATCTGCCGCCCGATTTGGGGAGTTCGTGGCACGAATGGTTATCCCAACATGGACTTTGGCTTCCCGTTGCCCTCCCCGGAAATGCGACCCCCCCGACGGTTCCCCCGGTGGGAGGGGTTCTTTTGGCCCGCGAAGAACCCTGGACCCCGGCGGAGCAACTCATCCTTGAGCAGTTGGGCGTCACCATGGCCCCGGTGTGGTGGGGGTTGTTGGCCCGGCGCAGCCCATGGCGACGCCTGCGCGAAAAATGGCCCCGCGCCCGACAGCTCCTGGTGGTGATTTTGCTGCTCGGGCTGGCATTGGTGCCTATGCGACAGTCGGTTCTGGCTCCCGGTGAGGTGGTCGCCCATGCCCCGGTCGTGGTCCGCGCTGCCATCGATGGGGTGGTGGACGAATTTTATGTCACACCCAATGAAACGGTCAAAGTGGGGCAACTGTTGTTGCGCCTGGATTCCAAAAAATTGGACAACCTTCTGGCGGTGACCCAAAACGAACTCGATGTGGTGCGGGCCGAACATCGTCAGGCGGTACAAACCGCACTGCACAATACCCGGGATACCGCCAGAATCGCCCTCCTGAAAGGACGTATGGAGCAGCGCGGTGCCGACTTGGTTTACATTCGCCAGCAGTTGGAGCGGACTCGATTATATGCCGTTCGCGATGGGGTGGCTGTCTTCACCGATGCCAACGATTGGATAGGTCGTCCCGTGACCATTGGTGAACGCATCATGATGCTGGCCGATCCCAAACAGGTGGAACTGGAAATCAATCTTCCCGTGGCCGACGCCATCACCTTGGCCCCCGGAGCTGAAATCGAACTGTTTCCCGCCGCAGATCCCGGCCTTGTCTTTCCGGCCCGACTGCGTTATTTGAGCTACCGGGCGGATCTGACCACCGAAGGGGTGCTGTCGTATCGGCTCAAAGGTGATTTTGCTCGTGGCGTTCCGCCACCCAGACTGGGTTTGCGCGGGTCGGCCAGAATCCATGGCCAACAGGTATCGCTGTTTTATTATCTTTTGCGCCGCCCTCTGGCCATGGTTCGACGAATGATCGCCTTTTAATCATGCCCCCCTCTGAACTTCCATCCTTGCGTGAAGAAATCTCGCTCTACCCCGGTCCTCATGCTGCCGATGGTTCGCCCACCTGGACCCTGCATGATCCGGCGAGCAATCGGTTTTTCCGCATAGGCTGGCGTGAATTTGAGATGCTCTCCCGTTGGGATTTGCACACCCCCGAGGCCATTGCCCAGGCCATCTCTGCGGAAACTACCTTGAGGATGACTCCCAGGGATGTGGAACTTTTTACGCAACATCTGGCCCAGAGCCACCTGTTTCGCCCCATGACTGCCGAGGATCGTGCCCGTTTTTTGGAAATACAACGTCACAGTCAACCCCACTGGGTCGGTTGGATGCTGCATAATTATCTGTTCATGCGCATCCCTTTGTGGCGACCCGATTCTTTTTTGCGGCGGACCGCACCCGCCATCCAATGGATGTTTTCCAGGGAATTTTTATTGCTCATCACCATGACCGCTTTTTTGAGCCTGGGATTGATCGTCCGGCAATGGGAAGCCTTTGTGACCACCTTTCAATATTTTTTCAGTTGGACCGGGGTGATCGCTTATGCGGGGGCCTTGTTTGCCAGTAAGATCATCCATGAATTGGGACACGCCTATGCCGCCCAACGGTTTGGCTGCCGGGTTCCCACCATGGGGGTGGCGTTTTTGGTGATGTATCCGGTGCTCTATACCGAAACCAGCGATGTCTGGAAACTGTCCTCCCGGCGACAACGCATGGTCGTCGGTATGGCGGGCATGGCGGCGGAATTAATGCTGGCGATCATTGCTGCGCTGGCGTGGAGTTTTCTGCCCGATGGGCCGTTGCGCAGTGCCTCTTTTCTTCTGGCCAGTGCCATCTGGATCATTACCCTGGCCGTCAACCTGAATCCCATGATGCGTTTTGACGGTTATTTTTTGCTCTGTGATGCCCTGGAAATCCCCAATCTGCAAGATCGCGCCTTTGCCTTGGGTCGCTGGCGTCTGCGCGAATGGTTGTTTGGTCTGGGGGTTCTGCCTCCGGAAAAGCTGGCTCCTTCCAGGCAGAAATTACTGATTGCCCTTGCTTTTGGCATCTGGATCTATCGATTGTTTCTTTTTTTTGGCATCGCTTTGCTTGTGTATCATGCCTTCTTCAAGCTGCTGGGGATATTTTTGTTCCTGGTTGAAGTCGGATGGTTTATCCTGCGTCCCCTGGGGAGGGAAATCATGGTTTGGTACAAAGTTCGTGGTGTACTCCATCTGAATCGCAACTTGGTCGTCACCCTTTTGCTGTTTGTGGCCTCGATTCTGTTGCTGGTTCTTCCCTGGCATTTTTCCATCGCCGAGGCCCCTGCTACGCTACAGTCCGACAATCATACGGTCATTTATGCCCCGGCCAGTGCCCAGGTGGTTCAAATCCAGGTCAGGTCGGGAACCGAAGTGGCTCAAGGGGATCTGCTGCTGCGATTTTTTGACCCCGACCTGCAACATCGTCTGGACACTGTCGAAAAAAACATTGTCATGGCTCGCTTGCGGCTGGCGGTCCAGGGGGTGGATTTTTCCGAATCGGGGTCAGCTTCCGAGCCGCAAAAACAGGATCAGGCCATGGAAGAGGAATGGGTCGCCGCCCTGGCGGAACGCCATGCCCTCCAGACCGAAATGGAAAAATTAAGTGTGTTTGCCCCGTTTTCCGGCATGGTGGTGGATCTGGCCGAAGATGTCGCCGTTGGTGACTGGGTGGCGGCCAAGGAACCCATATTGACGGTGATCGATGCCAATCGTCCCATCGTCAAAGGGTATGTCTCCGAAGGGCAATTCAATCGGGTGGCTCCTGAGGCCAGGGGGGTGTTTTATCCGGAGAATGCCGATGTGGCACCGCTCCCCGGTCGCCTGCTCCGCAAGGATCAGACCACCACCCGCACTTTGAACGAGCTTTACCTTGCCTCCTTGTATGGTGGTCTGTTGCCGGTACGTGAAGACCGCGCCGGAAAACTGGTCGTCGAGGGGGCCATGTATCGGGTCGATTTTGTTTTGGACCAGGATATTCCGGTGCGAAGCGTCATGCGCGGTGTCATGACCCTGGAAGCACCACCCGAAAGACCCATTGTCCGGCTCGCAAGGACCGTACACGAGGTTTTGGTGCGTGAAAGCGGGTTTTAACACATTTTGGCTGTTTGCGCATGTTCCAACGCCAGATCTTTAATGGATGCGGGTTGATGAGCCGATGCTTTCAATGGTGGCAATACGACGCAAGGCGTTCAAGCGCTCAGGCACCAGGGTGCCAAGTAAACGCCAAGCCCCCTTGAATTCATCAATTTCGGCGATGAGTGCCAGCAGGGCGGGTGTTATTTGGATCGTATCTGTTTTGAGCATGGTGGTTTCCTTGTTCAACCATATATACACCCATATCCACCCATAACTCCACCCAAAAACATACCCATATTCACCCATATCTTGGTGTTCTACAGGATCGAACAGTCCACGCCCACAGCCTCCCTCGAATTTACGTTTTTCATGGATACCGCCCAAGGATATTCGCATGGTGGCGCGCCCTGGAGGCTTTTTTAAATGGTTAAAATCTCTTATCGGCAATTCGCAGGGAGATATCTGGCTGCCATAGTTCCGGGGAGGCAGGTCCATGTGGCACCGCCGTCTTCGGTTTTTAACTCGATGGTTTTGGATGCTAGGTTGCTGTTGATGTCTGTCTCACGCATGGTGGCGGTGAGGGTTGCGGACGAACCAGAGCCTGTCAATGCCAGGTTGGCGATGATGCTCCCCGTGGTATCGACCACAACGTCCGTGCCGAGCACCGGCCAGGATCCCTGTTGCGCGTAAAACTCGGCAATGGATACCTGCGCATCCATCATGATGATGATAGGCTCGGAAATTTTGGCGCGAATGGTATAGTCTTGATAGGCAGGTATGGCTACGGCGGCGAGGATTCCGACTGGTACGATGGCAACAAGAACCAGTGCCGCAATACCACAGCCAGGCATTCCTTCATCGTCTTCCCTGACCACCAGACACCCGGCCATCATGTCGTGCAGTGCCTGTTTTTTCGAGGTGAACGCCGCCATGAGATAACCGATCAGCAGCAGCAACCCGGAGGGGATCTTTCCGAAGAACCGACCGGAAGCCCGGCCAAAGGAGATGCGATTTCCGTGGATGTCGGTGATTTTTATTTTTAAAAGTTTTTTGCCAAAGGTTGCTTGCCTGGGTGAACTCTCCATGATGGCATAGTAGAGCCAGTACATGAACAGCGAGAAAATATTGATGATTCCTTCATAATTCCCGGCAGAGTCCACAGGAGTTTTGAGCAACGATACCATGACAAAAACGACAATAAGAATGACAATAAAAAGAGCCAAAGACAAAATGAGCGTGTCAATCGTACTGGCGGCAAACCGTCTCCAGAAACCGGAGTAGCCGAAAAAAGCTTCCGCAGATCCACTGGGATGGAATTCCTGTCCGCATTGGGCGCAGAATTTGTCCTGATTCAGCTCTTCTTTACCACAATGTGCGCAGAACATGCGGGCAGCCCCTTCTGGAGGTAGGTTTTTCGAGCAAAACAGGCGAGTTTACATTTAATCAATGTGTGCAGAATTGTCAAGGCAACGGTCGGGAACATCATCTCCTTTACGGAAAAAACCAAAACCTTTGGATTTGACCGAACCGTCCGCCACCGGACTTGGCCTGCCTATGACCAAGTTTTTTGCACGCGGACCATCAGATCGTGCAACATTTTTCTTCCAGGGTGGATTACTTTACGCCAATACCAGCAGGGTTGAAACCGACCGCCAAACCGCTCTTTGAAGCGAAAAATTCCCGCCAGCCTGGGATCGTCGGTTTGACGACGTGCCCCACCCAGATCATAGGTGGTCACCCCGCGTCCCTTGAGATTCAGCATCACTTCCCAATGGAGCAGGTTGGCGGCCCCTGGCGTTCCTTCGGGGCGTGTGGCCCCATGGAGGAAATATCCCCTTGTGGTATCCATGGGTATCACCGCTGCGGCTTCCAACCCCCGGTCGGAGGATACCCCCGCCAGCAACATTTTTGGACCTGCCAAGGCCAACAGGTGGCGCAAATAAGAACGGGAAAAAGGATTGTCTACGCCCCCCTTGGCATAGGTCTCGTCCATGGTCGCAGCCAGGGCTTCGGCATCCACGTCAAAGAAAACCCTTAAATTTTCCCGCCGCGCCCGCTGAATCATGTTGCGATGTTTGCCATGCAGTCCAGACCAAAGCGTTTCCGGCTCCAGGCCCAAATCCACGGCATAAGTTCCGAACTCTTCCGTGATTTCCGCCCCCAACCCTTCCAACATTTCCTTGTCGGTCCACCGGGCCATATTGAAGGCGCATTCAATCTGAAACACCCCGTGCCGATCTCCAAGGGCAAACAACGCTTCAAGCCAGGGTGCCCCGTCCTTTTCCCAGGCACCGAACAGTTGCCATTTTTTTTGGCGGGCGTTTTGATATTCCCCGACCCAAACCGTTTGGCCTTCCACCTCCAGCCGACAAGCCCGGCTGATGGAACTGGTTTGTTCCATCAGGGCAAGCCATTCCCTATCGAGAAAATAATTCATCTTTTTCCCCGTTCCTGCCCGTTTTTTAAGTGTTCGGAGAAAAATTCCAAAGAACGCTCCGTAGAAAACTCATACAGATAACCCATCCATGTATCGTAGTGGGGTAGGTCGGGGCTGGCGACATATTTTTCCACTCGCCGCCAGGGGACCGCCGCCAATTCCGGGGGGGGAGACCATGAGTGGGAAGGACGATGCACCACATATTTGTAGGCGGAAACACGATTTTTGGATAGACCGAACACGTCTCCCTTGAGGATGGCATCCAGGTGGTGCCAGTGCATCCGTCTATGGGTCTCGATGTCAGCAAACCGCCGCAGGACAAGATTGGCCGCCCGGACCTGGAGCCGACTGGCACGGGCACCTGAGGGTGGATGCCGATGGTACCAACGCCAAGGTTTGGGTATTCCCATGCGTTCGGCCAGAAAATGGCTGGCCTGAAGATTATACCGCAGACAGTGTTCCAGTTTTAACTTTTTAACCATGGCTTCGGGGAGGCCGTATACCAAGGCCCCACTGGCAGCGGTGGTGGATTTTCCGGCACCAAAGCTGACAAAGCCCCCTTGATTGCAGGTGATCAAGGATTTTCCCTGCCATACAAGGCCGTAGGATTGGGCCGCGTCATGGAGCAAAGGCAGACCCCGATCCTTGGCAAAAGCCATCACCTCGGCGGTTTGCGGATGGAGCAGACCGTACATGTGGGGCAGAAGGATGGCGTTTAGGGAGCTGCATTCAAAACGAACCGGGTCGAACAGCATCCAAAATCCGTCGCCATCAATGTCCATGAAGGCGGGAACCATTTTTTCGGCGCGTATGGCCCAGACCACCGATGGACAGATAAGGGCAGGTATGGCCACCCGGGCACCGGGTTGCAGCCCCACTGCCCGCAGCAACAGGCGAACAGCCATGGTGCCGGATATCACAAAGACATGACCTGGGGGTGCCGTCAGGTTTTCCTGGGCAATCGGCTGTTTATCTTCGGGGGATAAAGGTCCCAGAAACACCCCACCCATGCACCTCTCCCTGGATTACAACGAACGCATGGTTTTCTAGCAACGCTTATTGAGTATGTCTATCAATTCGGCATCCACCAGAGGGAGGGGATTGGTTTTCATGCTGGAGCCACGACTTTCTTTGGCTACCCGCTCCCAATCGGGCGCACCCAGGCCATAGTTGGCCAGTCCCGGCATGGAAAGAATCTCCTGCCAATGACGCAATGTTGCCACCAGATCGTTGAGGGCTTGTTCTTTCGCAGCCTGTTGTCCCGACAACAGGTTGGCCACTCTGGCATATTTGTCCAGGGCCACACTCTGCGGTAATCTTTGGCGCAATGCGGCAATATTGGTGGCCGTGGTTTCGGCCAACAGGGTGCCACACACCACGCCATGGGGAATGGGTGCCATCGCCCCCAACGCCGAGGCCATGCCATGCACCGCCCCCAAGCCGGTTTGGGCCAAACAGATGCCTGACATCAACGAGGCGTAGGCGACTCCGGCCCGACCTTCCCGATCCGCTCCCTGGGAATGCCAAAAGGGAAAAAATCCGCGTTTGAAAGCTTCCATTCCCGACCAAGCCAGGGCATCGGTCATGGGGTTGGCACGGGTGGAGGTGAAAGATTCCAACAGTTGGGTCAACGCATCCATGCCGTTGGCCGCCAACAAAGCTTTTGGTGCCCCATCCAGGAGGTCCGGATCGATCGCCGCTACCGCTGCCACCAGTTTGTCATCGCGGAAAGATTTTTTAAATCCACCGGGTCCCCGTTGACTTAAAACGGCGTTTTTTGTGGCCTCACTGCCTGTCCCCGCTGTGGTTGGCACCGCCACTAGCGGGATGGCAGGGCCGGAATAAACACATCCCCGCCCTACCCCCTCTAAAAAATCCATGACGCTGCGACCCGAATCCAGAAGACCGGCGATGGCCTTGCCCGCATCGAGCACACTGCCGCCCCCGATGGCCAAAACACAGCCAAAACCGCCCTTGTTGTGTTCGGCAACGGCGTCATCCACCAGTTGGGGGGAGGGTTCGTCATGCACCGTCACCCGCTGCCATTGGCCGCCCCCCGCCGCAATCGCCGCAACGACGGAGGCCAGACGGCCAGTGGATTTTAGTGAATGGGTTCCGGTGACCAGCAAAATATTGCGACTGAAGGCCAGGGCGTGCCCTACCGCACGCAGCAATGCCCCGGAACCAAAATCAATCCGTGGCAGCGCGGCTATGGAAAATTCACCGATCAACATGGTTTATACCTCCGGGAAAATGCCCACGTAGGGGATACCCCGGCGTGGTTCGGCCATCATTTTTTCCACGGTATCGCGCCAAACCAGATAATGGGGTGTTTGTTTGTGGTGTTTGGCATCCGCCTCTGTCCGGTAGACCTCATAGAGATAAAACCGGTTGACGTCCTGGTGGTCGCGCAAAACATCAAAGCGCAGGTTGCCAGGTTCGCGAATGGAATTTTCATGGTTGATGCGTGTGGCTTGCACGAACGCATCGACAAACTCCGCTTTGCAATGCACATGAACCAAAGTGACATGCATCGGGTGATCTCCTTGATCAGGTTATCGACCAAACGGCCAAAGGTTGTCGAGGATGACGGTTGTTGGATCCGGGTTCAAGCTCCCTTGCCGACGAATTGGGCCTCCAGCCAGGAAAGCAGGTGGTCAGCCGGTTCCTGCCAGCGGGGTTCGAGCATCATTGCATGGGCGGTATTTTTCAGGATGACCGGATCGGTTCCGTAGTAGAAAGCGGTCCAACGCGCATCGGTTTCCGGGACAAACATGTCCTTGTCGGCCCCCATGACCATGATTTTGTAGTTTCCCTTCTTCCCCGGCATGGGTGCCAACGGCGGCCACCCCATGAGTTCCATGCTGGCCAGGATGGGGGGGTCTCCGACCCGGGTGATGAAATCGAGGAAAATGGAGTCGGGAACGTCATCGGAGAACACCATTTTTCGCATTACCCCTGGATCCAGGGTGGCTACTCCACGGGTCATCATGGAGGCCAACTCGGTCCAAAGAAGCGGATTCATGATCATGGTTCGCCAGGAGGCCAAGCCCAGTCCATAGGGTGGCACCGAGGCCATCAGCACCATTCCTTCCCCCTTTCCCCCCCCCTGGAAATATTTTTGCACCACCCCGCCGCCAAAGGAATGGCCAATCAGCACTGTTGGGCCGTCGAGGGATGCTACGGCCTGGCTGACATCATCGACATAGTTCTGTAGAAGATTCAATTGGACCGGCAGCGTTGACGGGCTTTTGCCATGTCCCCTGAGGCTCAAGGCATGGCTGCGGTATCCCTTTTGCGCAAAATAGGGGAGAAAATGCCGCTCCCACACCCACGCACCGACGCATATTCCATGAACAAATAATAAATTAACCGGTTTTTTCGGTCCATTCGGTTCATGGGTGATCATTTCCAGATTCATGGTATACACTCCAAGGTCACATAATCGGTCGCAACGGCGGTCCCAAGGAGGAACCGTCCAGACCAGACAACAAATCCCGCATTCATCTTCAAGGTGAGAGGTTTACAGGATCAACACGGATCAGCCGACATTATTTTTCAACCCGAGCCTCGATCGGCAAAACGGTAGGATAACATTTTATAGGCCAGTTTGGCGGTTAAAAAATCGCAGGCACGCAATTGTGGAAGCGGAGCCAGTTCGGTGATGTCGGCACCTACGACCTGGGCATGTTTCATGGCCATTCTGAGGATTGGCATGCAATCGTCCCAAAACAGTCCGCCCGGTTCCGGGGTTCCCGTGGCGGGCATCAGGCTGCTGTCCAAGGCGTCCACATCGAAGGACAGGTAGACTTTTCGATTTCGGATCAACGCTAAAATCCGATCCGGCCACCCATTATTTTTTTCATGTGCCCAAAAAATGTGGATCCTTTCCCGTTGGGACTGGAAAAATTCGGCTTCCGAACGGGAAATGTTGCGGATGCCCACACTCACCAGTTGCACTCCGGGATGGTCAAGGCAGCGACGCATGGCGGAGGCGTGGGAATGGTGTTGCCCCAGATAGCCGTCGCGCAAATCGGCATGGGCGTCGAAATGCAGGATGACCAGGTCGGGATGGCGTTTGACCAGGGGGCGGATGGCACCCGGGGTCAAAGCATGTTCACCGCCGAGGATCAGGGGAAAAAAATTTGCAGTCAACGCCTGTTCCACCCGGTTCTCAAGCGTGTTCAATGCCGTAGGAATGTCTTGGGGTATGGGTTCGGGTGCCAATGTCAGCAAGGAAAAATGATCACACGGCTCCAGCCAAAGTTCACAATCGAAGGTTTCCACTTCCCGCGAAGCGTCGATAATGGCCTGTGGCCCCTGGGAAGTTCCGTGGCCGTAGGTGACGCTGGCCTCCAATCCGAAGGGGATCACCAAAGCCTGATCGCGATGCCCCCTCCGATCTTTCTGGGAGGCATCGGCCAGAGCCAGAAAACCGGCGGAGGGGGGTAAAAAAACCATGGTTGAAAATCCTTGCGATCCAAAATTTTGCGGTGTTTCGTACTGACCTGATTTGATTCAAGTATTTGATCCTGCATGGTCAAAACTAACGCAGCATCATAGAGTGGAACAAAATAAAATTCAAGAAAATCAATCTTGTCTTTGTTTTTTTAAGGTTTATCTGAAGGATGTCGGTCAGGGTATCGGGAGACTCCATCGTGTTTCGGTCACCAGGTTTGGGGCACAAAGTTTATGTCGTTGGCAATATGCACCGTTTCTCCCGACTGGGCGATGACGAACAATCCTTTGTTCATGGCGAAACGGTCCGCTTCGGCGTCGATGACGATCCCGGCCACGGCCCCATAGACGGTGCAGTCGGCATAACGTGGAAAAAAACTTTTAAATTTTTCCAGGCGTTCCAGATGGGTGCGTACATCTTCCACTTTCAGGTTGCTTTTCACCTCCACCAGAATCGCCGCCACGGTGTTGGCGACCAGCAGGTCGATTTCCACGCGCTGGTCGCCAATCGTTTTTTTGACCCGGGGAAACACTTCGTCTACCGGAATGCCGCGCTTCGTGAACATGTCGATGCAGGCGGGCGCGACCAGACCTTCCACAAACTCACCCCAACGCCCCCCCAACTGGCCAATTTGACGGGAAACTTCTTTGACAACCCGATCTGTTTCCTGGAACTTCCGGTCTGTTTCCTGGAATTTCCGGTCTGTTTCCTGGAATTTCCGGTCTGTTTCCGCGCTACTTTCCCGCAGAAAACGCCGGGTTTCCTCCAGGTCGTAATCACTTTTCCTCTTGGATTCCTGGAAACGCCGATCCCATTCTCGTATGGATTGTTCCCATTCTCGTCTGGATTGTTCCCATTCTCGTCTGGATTGTTCCCATTCTCGTCTGGATTGTTCCCTTTCCCGTTGCGACTCTTGTTGCGACGCTTGTTGCGACTCTTTTTGCGATTGTTGTGACTCTTGAAACAGGCGGTTGGTTTCCTGGAAGAGCCTCCAGATATCGTCGATGGTTATGGTTTGTGACATGGTTTGTTCTCCAACAGGTGAACCTCAAGGATTTTAAAAGTTCCGGGTGGCGTCTCTTGCGGATCTGACTTGATTCAGGCTTCTGATTTTACATGATTAAAACAAACACTGCACCACGAAAGTGGAGCAGAACAAGACACAGGAAAATCAGTCTGTTTTTTTCCAAGATTTACCTAAAGATGTTTGATCCGGGCCTTGTGCGACACCACCAAAGATCTTTGCAGCGGCGGAGTATTTTTTTCTACCCTTTATTAAAAAAAATCTTTATGGTGAGGGCGGGTATATTCTTGTCAACAGAATGGAGCATAGGGGATGAAAAACGATTCGGCAACGGATGTCAGTCTGACGGTTAAAAAAATTCAGGATTTGCTTCCAACCTATTTGACCTACAACGAAAATCGGATGCGCGATCTGGTAAAACTTCAGGTGGCCTCCGCCGAGTTGCTGATTGGCACCTCGACAAACAATCTGAAACGTTTTTCCCAAGTTCAAAGTGGGGAAGACTTGGCGGGTGTTACTTGTTTGAACGCAATGGAATTTGCCCGCCAAACTCTCATTGGAACCAACGCCATATTGGAAATTTGGGGCGGCATTTTTAAAAACACCCAGCAATTATTTCATGACCATTCAAACGACGAATCATGAGGCCAGGGGGTGGATTTCCAGGTGTGACCGTGGAGCGAAACCAAATAAAACGTCTCTGTCTTCCGATCATCAAGGGGAATGGTTGCAGGCGGGCACGGATCGGTCCCTGGTAGATTGCGTTAACCGTAAATTACCGAAATTTAAAAGTTTTTCTACTTCATTCCAGCGAAAAAAGGTTGTTTTCCACCGTTAACTTGAACTATAAGTGCCGGACGGATGGTTTCGATGCTTTTTGGGGGAAGGGTCTGAAAAGAAATCGGCAACGGTAACTCAATGGGAACGAAATCGCATGAAGCAAGAATTTGCCCGAATGATCAAGGAATCAGTTCATGATCTTTTTGTCGCCTTTTTGGATATGGAGGTGACGCCGGGGCCTATGGTAACCAAAAAAGAGGATGATCTCTATCGACCCCCGGATACCGAGGTGACGGCTATTATCAACTTTTCCGGAGGTTTGCAGGGAGGGGTGCATTTGGCCAGCCCGCGACATACAGCCATGCAGTTGTGTCATGTTTTTGCCGGGGAAGAATTTCAGGAACTTTTTGGTGAGGCGGGTGACGCTTTCGGTGAGCTTAACAACGTTATCGCCGGTGGCTTGCAGACGCGACTATCGGAACAGTTCGGCAATATCAACCTCACCCCGCCCACCCTGATTGCCGGCACCGACTACAAAATGCAGTATAAAACCAATTTTCACAGCATCAAGCAATACTTCAAGTGTGAGCACGGACCATTTTTTGTGGAATTTTTCTTCCACCTTGAAGGTTATACCCCCTGAACCCTTTCGGTTGCGGTGTGGCTGCTGAGTAGATCGGCCAGTGATTGTTCCGGGATGTCGGCGGTGAGGATGGCTTGGCCGATGCCTTTGAGCAGGACGAAGCGTGGACGACCGCCGCGCACCTTTTTATCTCTGGAAAAGGCGTCTTGGAAGGCGTCAATTGCGAGCTTGGGGATTCCAAGGGGTAGGCCTGTCCGCCGCAGCAGGTCGGTGATGGCGGAATATTCGGCACCTGTCAGCCAACCCAGGCGGCGTGACAGATCGGACGCCATGACCATTCCCATGGCAACCGCTTCGCCGTGGAGCCATTGATCGTATCCGGTCAAAGATTCGATGGCGTGGCCGAAGGTGTGTCCGAAATTAAGCAGGGCACGCAGACCGCTTTCATGTTCGTCGGCGGTGACAATCTCCCCCTTGATGGCACAGCAAGTGTGCAGTACCTGGAGCAAAGGGGCAGGTGTCAGAGCGTTGATGTCGTCCAGATTTTTCTCAAGAAAAGCAAAAAAGACCGCATCCCGGATCAAACCATATTTGATCACTTCCGCCATTCCGGCGATAAACTCGCGTTGGGGCAGGGTTTTGAGTGTTTCCAGGTCGCAGGTGACCAGTTTGGGTTGGTAAAAGGCACCGATCAAATTTTTTCCTAGAGGATGGTTGATGCCCGTTTTGCCGCCAACGCTGGAATCCACCTGTGCCAGCAGAGTGGTGGGAATTTGCACAAAATCCACACCGCGCAAAAAAGTCGCTGCCGCAAAGCCGGTCATGTCACCTACCACCCCGCCCCCCAGGGCCACCAGGATGGTGGAACGTTCCATGCGATGTTGCAGAAGATGATCGAAAATGTGTTGCAGGGTGGCAAAGTTTTTATGCACCTCACCATCAGGCAGCACAATGGGGAACACAGTAAACCCTGCCCCCTCCAAAGACCGCCGGACCCGATCAAGATAGAGTGGCGCTACAATCGTATTGGTGACAACAGCGGTTTGTCCACGCATCCCCATCGCCTTCATGCGCTGTCCCACGCTATCGATCAGCCCAGTGCCAAAATCGATGGGATAGGAGCGGGGACCGAGATCAACCAGCAAGGTTTCGTTGGTCATGAATCACTCGGTTGGACAATGCTGGGGGTGATGAAAATGAGCAGTTCACTTTGTGACATGGCATCGTTTTTGGTTTTGAACAAAAGATCCCCGATGAACGGAATACTTTCCAAACCAGGGATCGCATTGGTTAAGGTTTCCTCGTTTTTCATGAAGATGCCACCAAGAACAATCGTTTCATTGTTGCGGACCAGGGCTTGGGTTTTGATCTCTTTGGTATTGATGGGCGGCGGCGAGCTACCCGTGCCGAGTCCGTTGTCGGCCACGGAAACTGTGAGGGCGATGTAGCCATTGGGCGTAATGTGGGGGGTCACGTCCAGCTTCAGTGACGCCTCGATGAACTGAACGGTGGTGCCGCCGCTTTCAGATTCGGTGTTGAAAGGCAGTTTGTCTCCCTGGGTGATGCTGGCCTGTTGATTGTCCATGGTGAGAACACGCGGGGAAGAGATGGTCTTGGCTTTGCCGGTTACCTCCAGGGCGGACAACTCAATATCCAGATCCAGGAGGGGTGACAGCGTCCCCATGTGCATCCCTATGCGCCCGCTGCCCCCGGTGCCCAGGCTGACCATGGCGGGTTGGGCTGTTGTCAGCATGGCCTCGGTTCCGGTTGCCTTGTAAACTTCAAGGGCACCTCCCTTGCTGTCGGAAATGCCAAAGCTGCTGTTGGCCTGTGGCTTGAAAGAGGCCCCCCAGGAAATTCCCAGGTTTTTATCGACAAGACGGCTGATCCGCACGACGCGGGCTTCGATCAATACCTGGGCGGTGGGTTTGTCCAACTTGGAAATCAGGTCGCGGATGGCGGCAATGTTGCCGGCAGTGTCCTTGATGATCAACGTGCTGGTGCGGGCATCGAGGGAGATGGCCCCTTCTGCGGAGAGGATGCGGGTTCCCCTTTGTTCATTGTTGACCCCTTCCTTGAGGAGGGTGACAATGTCCTGGGCCTTGGCGAAGCTGACGGGAATTAACTCGGTGACAAAGGGTTCCAACTGCTTCTGACTGTCCTTGGCTTTGCGTTGCGCATCGGCTGATGCCTGGATTTCTGCAAGTGGCGCAATGCGGATGACATTTCCTTGTGTCTCCTTGCCCAACCCTTTGGCGGAGAGAACAAGATCCAAGGCCTGATCCCAGGGAACATCAACCAGTCGCATCGTCAGGGTACCGGTTACGGTGTCGGCGAGGATAATGTTGAGCTGGCTGACATCGGCAATGAGCTTCAGGGCGTTATGGACGTTAATGTCTTTGAAATCCATCGACATTTTCTTGCCGGTATACGCATTGTTGGCTTTTTCATCTCCGGCTGTTTTCACAGGGCGGATTCTGACGAGAATCTCCCCAGGGCTTTCGATAATTTCGTGCAAAAGTGACGGGTGAGCCAATCGCACAACCACATGGACGCCATTATCTTTTGCATAGGTGTCGATGGCGGTGACGGGACTGGCGAACTGGGTGACATCCATTCGACGGACCAACCGCTGCGGTAATCGCAGGTTGGACAGGACTAGGTTGAGGTCGGAATCGGTCCTATTGACTTTGAGCCTGGTCTGGCGTGCAGCGGTGGCAATGCGAATGACTGCGGTTTCGCCATCGCGCTCAAAGGCGACATCTTCCACTTCGCGCAGTTCGGATGGGTCTGGATTCAGGACTTGTTTGGGCTGGGAGAAGACGAGGGCCGGCATGCCGTGTTGGGTGACCAGACTGAAAAGGATATCGGGTGATTTCATGGTGACGACAAGGCGCGATTTGTTCCCATCGGCGATCAGTTCCGCCGCAGAGATTTCGGGGGAAATCACTTTTTCAGTCTTGCTGTTTTTTGGTCCTTCAAATCCGGCCAAGTCCATGACGGTGCGCGTGGGATTGTGCAGTTTATAGACCCTTGGGGTCGGACCCGGGCCTTTTCCCTTGACTCGGACGGTGGTTGTCATCTCCTCGACGATGACATCCAAACCTTGGGCTAGGGGCTTTTGTTGCTCGGTCTGCTCCTGAGTCAGGACGGTGAGTACGAGACGGTTGTGATCGGTCACAATATCGTGAGCCAGACTTTTTTTCAGGGCGATTTCAATGCGCACGTCGCCACCGGCGATTTGCGTTGGGTAAACGCTGGAGATGACATCCGCATCCACCCGTATGGGTTGAATCATGGGACTGAGGCGGGCGTTGGTGATGACCAGCAAAAGTTTGGGTGGGGCGGACAGGTTGTAGATTTTGTACTGAATAGGCCGATCGCCAACAATGTCAAATACCGGGCCGCGCTGCGTGGTTCCCAAGCCAATGCTCTGGATCAGGGTCGGAGGGGTGACCGGGTCCCGGCCTGGAGCTTTTTCGGCGGGGATTGGCGTGGCTTCATCCGCAGCCCATGCTGGAAAGGGTGCCGATCCCAGGATAAGGCACAGAAATACCAACAGCATCAGATAACCGGTGTTGCCGTAAACTGTTGGCGGTACTTTCATGGAGCGACCTCCTTGGACAGTTTCAGGGTCACGATGCGTGTTGGCTGGGGGGCGTTTTTGTCGGACACACGTTCTTCGATGATGATCCTGCCATCCTGGATTTCTTTGATTCGCCCTTCGTTGGCACCCAAAAAACGCCCCGACTGCACGACATGACCAACACCCATGGGGTCTTCAACCATGGCGACAGGAGGTTGATCCTCAATCTGGAAAATGGTGGCTACAAGCTTCAGGCTATCAAGCTGGAACGATTCAAGAAACTCTTTTATCCTTTTGGTTTGAATCTGTTTGCCGCTGGTGGTTTCCCCGGGTTCCTCTCCGTCGGACAGACCGGGAGGCACTTGAAATGGATTTTTCTTACCTATCTGGCTGTAGCTCCAAGGGGGGGCATTGTCTGTTTTTTTGTCCTCCGTGGCTATGGCAGATTTTGTGGCAGCGGCGTTCTGTTTACTGTCTTCCTTGGCCATCGCTGGTCTCAATGTGGCGGATAGGGGCAGGAAAATGGCAAAAAAAACGAGCATGGAACTATTTCTTTTTCTTCTTCTCGGAGGGTGATTTGAAACCGGCATCTTTGGCATCCAGGAACCGATAGGTGGTCAAACGGGCCGTCGTCGTCACAGTATCACTTTTGCTTTCGGGCGTCATGGACAGGTTGGAAAAGGTGGCGATCCGACTCATCCGGGTCACTTTATCCATGAAGGTTACGGTCGCGTGAAAGCTTCCGCGAACACTGACCTCAACCGGAACTTCAGCGTAAATTTTGACGGCCAATTCCGGCTTGGGAGCGAAAAGAATGAACTCCAACCCCTGTTCGTGTCCCGCTTCTGAGATGTCGGTCAGGAGTGCCGGTATTTCCTGTTTCGAAGGCAAGTTTTGTGCCGCTTTTGCTTCGAGAACTTTCAGCTCCTCCAATTCTTTGCGCAATTTTGGCAGACTGGCGAGCATTTTTTTCTTGGAGTCGATCTTCTCCTGTTGTTTCGATATTTTGTCGTTGACGGACTGGATGGCGTCCAGGGTATCCTGGAGGAGAAAGTACCAGTAGACGCCTGTCAACACCAGAATGATACCCGCGATGATGGCCACCTTTTTTTGGGTTGGCAAGCGGAGTATTTGATCGGGATTGAATCCAAGGTCCATCAGTGCGCCCCCTCTTTTTTGTCTTTGGTGGCGTCTTTGGGCTTGCTCGTTGCCTTGCCCTGACCGGGTTTGCTCTCCTCGCTGTCGGCACCGGGTTTTTTCTCTCCAGGGATACTCACCTTGGCATCGAGAGCAAACGATTTATTGTTTTTGGTGGTCCGGCTGGCCTTGGCATCACCGAGAGTCACCTGGGCAAGCTTGACATCATCGATCAAAGGGGAGGCGTTAAGGTTATCCATGAGGTCGGCTACGACGGCATTGGATTGAGCCATCCCTTGGAGCTTTAGGTTTTCCCCCTTCAATTGCAGAGAGCTGAGCCATGCCTTGTCGGGAACGGCGCGTATGATGTCATCGATGAGGCGAACGGGAATATTGCGCGATTTTTTCAGGTCATCGACTATTTTAAGTTTGGATTCTATAAGGGTTTTTAATTCATTAATATCTTTGACTTCTCCGAGTTCTATATCCAGTTTGGCGATGGTGGCGTCATTTTTTTTCACCTGGGCATTCAGCATGTCCAGATGATCGGTGACCTGGAGATGAATCAGGAACAACAGGATGACCATCGTCACCGCCGTGCCAGCCCAAGAGGCCAGGATGACGTTGGCCTTTTTTGCCCTTCTGGCTTGGCGATAAGGCAGAAGATTGATGGCGACGATCATGATGAAACCCCTCGCAATGCCAGACCCAGACTGACGGTAAAACCGGGGGCTTGGCCGGCGGACGGTGCGGGGGTTTTACCGTCATTTCCAAGTTTGAGCACGGGATTGAAAATTTCGACCGGTACGCCAAGATCTTGTCCGAGACGCTGCTCGATTCCGGCAATCGCGGCCACTCCCCCGGACAGCAGGATGGTTTGGATTTTATCCTTACTGGGGCGAGAGGATTGGAAAAAATCGATGGACTGCCGGATTTGTGATGCCAGTTTTTCCTCGAACGGCTTGACGGTATTCTCCCAGGCTTCGCCGAGCTGGGGCGTTGTGGATTGATGGGCGGGTTTTTGCAGTGCCGATTGTACCTCTTCCATGGTCAGGCCGGTCTGTTCGATGATCTCGGCAATCATGGACTTGGCCCCGAAGGAAACGTCCCTGGAATAGTCGATAATGCCGCCAACTAAAATTAAAGTATTCAGAGTTTGGCTGCCAATGTTGGCAAAGGCGACGATAGTTTCTGCCTTTTCTCCGGCGGTAGCCGCCGATCCGATGCCTTTTGTCGGGGAAGCCTCCTTCGAGGCAGAGGCATTTTTTGTTCCTTTTTTTGCGCCCTTGGTTTTTTCTTTGGGTAAGGTCTTTTTTTTACCTTTTTTTTTGGGTGTGGCGATAAAGGTTTCAAAGGCGTTGGCCAAGCATAAAACATCCAGATCCAAAACTTTCGGATCGATCCCGGCTTCACGACAAATTTCCAATTTATCGTTGACAAGATCTTTCTTGCAGGCGGAAAGTAGCACCGCCATTTTGTCGTCCATATCTCCAAGTATTTGGAAATCAAGGAAAACATCATCAATTTCAAATGGAATATATTCCTCTGCCTCTAAGGCGATCTGATCTTCCAAATCCATTTCCGGCATTTTTTCTACGAGAATTTTTTTGCTGATGATGGAGGGACCCCCGATGGAAATGGCAACCTTGTTGGTGCTGAACTTGCCTTCCTTGAAAAAATCTTTAATAAATTTGATTATTTCGTCCGATTTTTTTATCTTTCCATCGGTCAGGAGCTGTGGTGGCAGGGGGGCTTGGTGCCATCGGTGCAATCGCCAACGTTGCCCGTCTGGACGAACTTCCATGGCCCTGATTGCCGATGTCCCTATATCCAGGCCGACAATAGGGTTATATTTTGGGCCAAAAAGGGGCATGTGGGTATCCGTGGGTTTCAAACAGGTTTACAATAACCCCTCCTTATAACGGACTCCGCTGACATCGTACAAGCCTTATCGTTATTCCCTTAACTATTCCCTGAGTCCAGGATGGTTTCCAGAACGCAAAATTCCAGAGTCCGAAATTTCAGGACGCAGAAAAAGCCGGCGGAGCCAAAGGCCAAGGGCCGAGGGTGTTTATTTAACTTGGTGGCGTTTTTTGGCCTGGTGTCCGTGGCTGCGGGCATTGTTTTGCTGTTGGTGCTGCGGCACTACGCCCGTGGATTGCCTTCGCTTGACGAGTTGACCGACTATCAACCGAGTCTGGTCACCCGCATTTTTGCCCGTGATTATCAATTATTGGGGGAGTTTTTTATTCAAAGGCGGCAGTTTGTCCCGTTGAAGGATGTCCCTCCCATGCTGGTCAAGGCTTTTCTTGCGGTCGAGGATAATCGCTTCTACGAGCATTATGGCATCGATCCGGTGGGCATATCCAGGGCGGCTTATGTCAACCTGATGGCCGGGAGGGTGAGTCAGGGGGCATCGACCATCACGCAGCAGGTGGCGCGTACCTTCCTGCTGAGTTCCGTTCGCACCTTGGATCGTAAGGTCAAGGAAATCCTCCTTTCTTTGAGCATTGAAAGAAAGTTTAGCAAGGATGAAATTCTGGAACTGTATGTCAACCAGATTTACATGGGGGCTGGAGCCTATGGCGTGGCGGCGGCTTCGCGAATTTATTTCGACAAGGATGTGTCGGAGTTGAACATTGGCCAGATGGCATTGCTGGCGGGTTTGCCCAAAGCTCCGAGTCGCTACAGTCCCTGGCGTTATCCCGAACGGGCGCGCGCGAGGCAAAAACTGGTTTTTGGGCGCATGGTTGACGTTGGATTGATTACAACCGAACAGGCGGATCTCTGGTCGGATCGGGATTTTGGTTTGGCGCGTCCGCAAAAACCTTTGGAGCAGGTTGCTCCCCACTATCTGGAACATGTGCGCCGGACTATCCAGAACGAATGGGGCAATGGCCAGTTGTATCGGGGTGGGTTGGATGTTTACACGGCCTTGGATCCAAGGCTTCAGCGTGTGGCGCACAAGGCGATTCTGGATGGTCTGGCCGCCTATGACCGTCGCCATGGTTATCGGGGCCCTGTGGAACATCTGGAGCAGACCGGGGCCGAGGATCTGGCTTCCTGGATCGCCCAGCACAAGGATGAGGAAAGGAGTGTCAACGGCTATATCAAGGGGCTGGTGACGGGGGTGCGCAAGGAAAAAGGGGGGGCACGTGTGGTTTTGACGGAAGGGGGGCGTGAAATCCTTTTGACCCTTGATGGGGTGCAGTGGGCACGCAAACCGGTGGGTGAGAAAAAAACGTTGGGGCCTCCCATCACCAAGGTGGAGGAAGTTTTGTCCGTTGGCGATGTCATCTGGGTGGAGCGCGACGAAAAGGAACAATTCTGGAAGCTGGCCCAGGAGCCTCAGGCTGAGGGGGCGATGGTTGTCATGGACCCGCATACGGGGCAGCTGTTGGCCATGGTGGGCGGGCGTGACTTTGGCAAAAGTGAATTCAACCGTGCCACGCAAAGTCGCAGACAACCGGGTTCGGCGTTCAAACCTTTCCTTTACGCGGCGGCCATGGACCGGGGGTACAGCCCCACCACCAAAATTGACGACAGCCCTCTCCCCATGGCTTATGTGGATCCCGAAACCGGCATATTGAAGGAATGGCGACCGGAAAACTATGAGCATAAATTTTATGGGCCGACCACGTTGCGCAGTGCCCTGGTTCATTCGCGCAACCTTGTGACCATTCGTCTGGTTAAAAGAATTGGGTTGTCCAAGGTGATTCCCCTGTTGCGGCGGTTTGGCCTGGACATTCCCCCAGAGCGGCGTGATTTGACCATTTCGTTGGGATCCTACGGTTTTACCCCTTTGCAAATGGTGACGGGTTATTCGGCCTTTGCCAACGGCGGCAAACTGGTGGAACCGGTTTATATTGCTCGCATACAGGATCGTTATGGTCGCACCGTCCATCGGCATCGTGGTGGCGATTGTCTGTTGTGTCACCAGGAGCCTAAAAATCTGGCCTTCAACATTAAGGATCCCCTCAAAGAATCGCAACCGTCCACACTTTTCGGCAAAAGGGTTTTGGATCCTCCAACCGCTTATCAGGTGACCAATCTGCTCAAAGGGGTGATTACGCACGGGACCGCACGCAAGGCCTCGGTACTGGGCCGGCCTCTGGCGGGCAAAACGGGAACCACCAACGATCTGCGGGATGCCTGGTTTATCGGTTTTAGCCCGGCTCTGGTGGTTGGGGTGTGGGTTGGTTTGGACGATTACAGCGTTTTGGGCCATGCGGAAACGGGATCCATGGCGGCTTTGCCCATCTGGATCGATTTCATGCGCGAGGCCTTGAAGGAGCAGCCCATGACCGATTTTACTGTTCCTCCGGGTATCCAGTTGGAACCTGTCAATGCGGAAACGGGTGAGTTTACCCAGCTTGACAGCAAGGGGATGGTCATGGAGGCCTTCAAGCCTGGTCAGTCGCCGATCCGTTCCGAACCCAAGGGGGGTGCTTCGTCCAGTGGTGGCGGTGCGGCCTCGGGCGTTGGTGATGGCCTGTATTGACCGGGGCGTGGACAAGAAAATATCGTTTGGTAAAATTTTTTGCGGGGGTTAAGAGGGGGATCATCCCCCCCGGCGGGGTTTGGGGCAGCGCCCCAAGGTTTTGTTTTTGAATTTAAACAAAAATCCTCATGCCTACGGGGGTTTGTGGGCGAAGCCCCCAAGGTTTTGCTTTTGACTTTGTGCCCGCAGGGCATCATGTTCCGATATACGGTTTTCCATCCCTTCGCATCTGCCCCTGGCCCTGCTGGCGGGAGGTGCCGCAGGGGATCGCAAAAATGTTGGCAGCGGCGTCCCGGTGCCCGGACAGGCAATGGTACAGCATCATCACCGTGTTTCTGGTGCTCGCCTTTTTTCCGTTTCTTCCCGAGGTGCGGGCGGTTCCTTTCGAGGCATGGGCCTCACGCGCCGACCATCACTACGCCCAGGAAATGGCAAAGAAAATTCCAGAACAATCCATGGTCCTGACCCATAATCCCGGCATGTTTCACCTATGGGGAAACAATGCCGCCCAAGCCTCTATCGCCCTGGAAGAGCCTGGCCATGCCTTAAATTATTATTTTGGCCGCTTTTCCGGAGGGGTTTTCTTTCACTATAATTTTTGGTGCAACGTCAACGATCCGCTGCAAAACAGCTTTTGTACCCGACTGCTGGAACGTCACCGCCATGAACTTATCATGGAATTTCGGGAAAACAATTTTCGCTATGCCCTCTACCGTCTACTGCCACAACCGTGATCCATTCGTTTTTCTTGATTTCGACCTAGCGTGTCGGCGGTGTCACATGGCCCTTGCGGAATTTTGTATCGGGGATGGCCGTGAAAATTTGATCAGCCACCCCATCCAACCACCCACCATGACCAGCCACAGCACCATCAATCCCTGAAGGATCCTGACCGTTTCCTGGATGGTCTGGTTGACAACGACAACCTGAAATTCGTCGAGACCTGTTTTTTCCAGGGATTGCTCCAAAAATGGGCTAAACAGATCCGCCAGTCTGGCCGCTTCGGCATCAAAACGGGCCATGATCGGATTGCCCAAAACGGCACCCCCACGAATGTAGGCTTCGGCCATTTGGAGACCCATTTCATGGTAGGCGTCAAAGCGGCGGTCCAAAACCTTGATCAGGGCCACCCCGCGAAACCAAAATTCAAAAAACCCTGATTGGCTAGACATGTGCCTCGATCGGTCGGGGCCGATCCAGAAAGGAACGGGCCTCGCCGACCAGATAGAGAGAACCCGTGATCAATAGCTGTCCATGGGGAGGAGTCACAGCCATGGCTTGCTTCCACGCATCCTGAAAGTTGACTACCTTAAAGACTGTTTTGCCTTGATTCTGCCAGCAGGCCTCAAGTACCGGGAGTTCGTATCCCCGTTGACCTCCCACGGGCAGGACAACGACATGCCCGACCCATGGGGCCAGGTGTTGGACCATGGAATGGAGATCCTTGTCATCCAATGCCGAGAAAATCAGGGTACGCAAGGGGGGGGAATGATCATCTTCGGCCAGTGCCCGGGCCAGGACGGTCATCCCCAGGGGGTTGTGAGCACCATCGATGAGCGCGGATGGTGCCCCGGCAACGTATTCCAGACGCCCAGGCCAGTACACCTGGGTCAGTCCGGCGGCCATGGCGGAGGGGGAAACGGGCCAGGGGGCCAACTGGCGCAGAGCCGCCACGGCTAGGGCGGCATTTTCATACTGATGCGCCCCGGCCAATCCCGGTGGGGGCAAAGACAGACCACCCTGGGTATCTTCAAATTCCCAACAACCATCCTTTCCTGTGATATGAAACCGATAATCGCGACCGGGAAGAAGCAGGGGAGCACCGATATTTCTGGCCTGGCGAACGAGGACATCCTGGACGACACCTGAGGGACAACTGGTGATGGCCGGAACCTGAGATTTCAAAATGCCCCCCTTTTCCCAGGCGATGGATTCCATATCGGTGCCCAGATACTCCATGTGATCCAGACCAATGGCGGTAATCAATGACAGTAGAGGCACAACCACATTGGTGGCGTCCAAGCGGCCCCCCATTCCCGTTTCCAGAAGGACCAGGGCCGGCCTTGCGCCAGTCGCCCCCAATCCATGCTGGACAAAAAGCCAAAAGGCGGCGACAGTGATTTTTTCAAACCAAGTGGCAGGAATGCCCTCGGAGGTTTCATGGACTCGCAGAAGGGCTTCGGCAATCGACGCATCGGCTACCTCACGTCCCTGGATGCGAATTCTTTCGTTAAAACGAACCAGATGAGGGGAAGTATAGGCGGCAACGGCAAATCCTTGGGCCAGCAGAATGGACTCCAGAAAAGCGATCACCGACCCTTTACCGTTGGTCCCCGCCACATGGATGGTTTGTAACTGTTGTTGGGGATTTCCCAGCCGATGCAGCAGGGCATAAACCCGGTCCAAACCCAAATGGACGCCCGGCGGTGTCGCCAAGGCCAGTTGGTCAAGAATCCGGGCCAGGGATGGTTTCATGACGCATGGGCATTGGTTGCCGACGTTCGCAACCAGCGGGTGGCTCGATGAACTTCCCGGACAAACCGTTTGATGAGGCCAGGATCCTTGACTCCGGGGGACAACTCAACACCGCTGGAGACATCAACGGCATAGGGACGCACCTTGGCTATGGCTTTGGCGGCATTGCCAGGATTCAACCCACCCGCCAATATCAATGGACAGTGGCCTGGGTGATGTTCCAACAAGGACCAGTCGAAGGTGCGCCCACTTCCCCCCGACAGCCCGGAAACTTTGGTATCATATAAAATGGCGGCCACGTCATATTGCTCCGCCGCAGTCACATCCGCAAACTCTGCCACCCGCAAAGCCTTGATGGTTCGACACGACAAGGCTTTGCAAAAATCAGGGGTTTCATCGCCGTGAAGCTGTATCGCGTCCAAACCAACCTGTGCGACGGTGGCTTTGATTTCGTCGATGGATGCGTTGACGAATAAACCTGTGAGAGTCACAAAAGGGGGAAGACCCCGTACCAAATCTGCGGCCTGGGCTACGGTGATGGCGCGGGGCGATTTATCGTAGAAGACCAAGCCGATGGCATCGGCCCCCGCATCAATGGCAGCCAACGCGTCATCCCGACGGGTAATGCCACATATCTTGATACGAACACAGGAGATTTCATTTTTTATCATGGCAGGACAGGTCGCGGGTTCAGGTCTTGGGAGGATGAGATTCCAGAATGTTCTGGAGTTTCGGGAGTTTCGGGCTTTGCCGCCACAGTGGAGGATTCGGTTTGATGTTTCATGCGGTCCATCATGTCTGCTTGCAACTGACCTTGTATATTGTCGTACATCCGGCGATGGGCCTGAATACGGTTTTCCTTTTTCCTTTTTTGATATTCTGCCTCCAACTCGGCATTCTTTTTTTGGACATATCCATCCAGATACATATAGCCTCCCACTCCCAGAAGACCAATGGCGACGGCCGAAGCGATGATGACCTGGGATGATCCCGTTTTTTTAACAGGCACCTCTTTTTCGGGTTTTTCAGGCTCAGTAACGGGAGCGGGGGCGGTCCCCTGAGCCGGAATATCGAAATCGAAATCTTGATTTTCCGCCATGGTGCAGTTCCAGATCATTAAGTTGAGAGACTAAAAGATACCAATGAAATCACAGAAAAACTGGACAGTAGGATAGGATGATTTCATTGCAATGATCCAGATACGCAATTTCCAGACCAAATGCTAAGGATGCGTTTCCCAAGATTTTGAATGTGAGAAACCGCACCTTGAGGAAGGTCGTCCTTCCTGCAAGGTGCGGAGATTCAAGATTTCAATGGGTTGCGGTGGATGGAGAAGCGGGGGACGGGGCATTTGTCTCGATTTGGGCCGGCTGCTGATCAGCACCGTGGTACCGGTCGGCACTGGGGTGCCAGCCTACCAGGGCGAGCATCACAAAAAAACCAATCGTGTAGGCGACGGCGACGTGCCAACCATGACGCAGCCATTGACCCACCGACTTGGCCTCAGGAAATATGTTGGACAGGGCAACACCGGCTGAAGAACCAAACCATATCATGGAACCACCGAAACCAACGGAGTAGGCCAGTACGCCCCAGTCATACCCGCCCTGTTTTATGGCCAGAGCGGTCAGTGGGATATTGTCGAAGACGGCGGAGACGTAGCCCAGTCCCAGGGCGGAACCCCAGGAGGCCAGAGGAAGTTTTTCCACGGGCATCAAAGAGGCGCAGACCACCAGAGACAGGAGAAAAACGCTCCCTTTGAAGGTTTCCGGCAACAGTTTCCAGTCGGGACTGCGAATGGGGGCCGAAACCAGTATGGCAATCCATACGGCGACGCCGATGAAAGGAAACGCATCGGACATTTCATTGAACTTGACGTTGACCACCACGTTAACGGCAATGGCCATGATCAGGATGAACGCCACCAGGCCCACCCGAACGCCATCGACTTTGATATGGGCGGAATTATCAGAGCTGATTGGGAAATGTTTATCCTGTTGCAAGGCCGCTGGAATACCAAAGATCAACAGTGCGGCAAAGGCTCCCGTATAGGCATGAATGACAGCCAAAGGACTGATGCCGGCGATCCACATCATGGTGGTGGTGGTATCGCCAACGACACTACCGGAACCGCCAGCGTTGGATGCGGCGACTATGGCCGCAAGGTAGCCGATATGAACCTTGCCGCGAAACACTGTTTTGGCGATCGTGCCACCGATGAGGGCTGCGGCAATGTTGTCCAGAAAGCTGGAGAGGACAAAAATCAAGACCAAAAGGACAAACCCACCCATCCAGCCGGCAGGGAGAAAACGGGGGAGAACTTCGGGAACCTTGCTGTGTTCAAAATGGTTGGAAAGCAACGCAAATCCCATCAGCAGACACAGCAGATTGGTAAGGATGACCCACTCATGCTGAAAGTGAAGCCCCAGCCCGGTCAATCCGTCACCATGCTTGAATCCGGTAAAGATCAACTTGTAGATGACGATGGCGGTGACACCGGTGAGGGCTACTTGCAGGGTATTGTTATGAAAAAGGGCCACCCCCAGGAGCACCAGAGCAAACAGGACGAAATCCAGGGGAACCCCCAAGACTGCCGGACCATCGCCCCCGGTGGCGGAGGCTGCCCATGCCGTAACCGGTACAAAAAAAACACTCAATAATAATAGGATAAATCGCTGCATAGAGTAGACCTCAAGTCAAGGATTGAAAAAAGGAGGCGTTGGGATCAAACGAAGGACGACTCTGGCCCGGTCCTTTGTAGAATCCTTATAGCAAAATACACAGAGCATTTCCAGGAACTCGAAGGACGACCCTGGATTATCCGTTGAAAAAAATAGAAAAATGATACTGTTATTTTCGTTTTTTCCGTCTACATCGCCAGATTGAGCGCGGTCAGTTCGGAGTAAAGAAATGATAAATGCGACGGCTTGACACCACGGGAAATGAACAGACGTGGCTGGGTATCCCGGATGGAGAGGGTTCCGGTCACGGCGGGGGGAAGTCTGTAGGCATGGACCTGCATGGCAACTAGGCCATGCCACCAAAGGAGGCAGGCACCCAGATCCTTGGAAAAATGTAAAAACACCTCCCAATCGCTACAATGAAGGATGATGGCGCAGGGGAGTTTTTTCCATATTTTTTTCTTGTACACCACGAGGGCACCTCGCCCCGACGCTCCCAGAACCATAAATTCAAGCCCTGGAAGCTGCCGATGGTTTTCGTAGTCACGGTAGACGTGGGGATCCAAAACAGCTTGGATGACGGCAGAATCCTGTGAAACATACCGGGCGGAAAAAAAACGGGGACGATTGAAAAACACTTCCACCCGGTCGTCCAACTGGGAAAAATGGCGTTGGCGGCACAGGTTGGCCACATGGGGATTGGTGGTATAGCTGGTTACATGAAAGTCTTCCTGCCGCAACAGGGCAAGAAGCAATTCCCGACTCCATTTCCGGTATTCCCGACACACCACCCAACTGGTATGGTTGCAAAATCGCTCCATGCGTCCCTCGATCCATTGATCGGAGTAGATGGCACCAAAAGCACCCACAATTTTTTCGCCATCCACAAGCATGAAGCCATGGTTGGGCTGGTTTTGACATCGATGGCGGGAAAAAGCGGATATCCAATCCGCTACAGGGATCTGGGGATTAAGGTGTTCATGATAAAATTGGCAGACAGACGCAAGGTCGGATGCAAAGACAGGCACTACCTGGGGTTGTTCGGAGGGCGTCATGGTGTCACTCGGCTTATTGCGCTCAAATTTGCGTCGTTGACCCGCAATGAATCGGCAAACCAGTTCTCACTTGATGTCGCCAACACCCAAGTCCCGACAGATCTTTCGGGCCAACAGGTCAATAATTTCCCGGTGCCTGGGGATGGCAGAACGGCGATTCACTGCCGGATTCCACCACCACGAGTGGCGCCCCCCCTCCCGCAATAGTTCGCATCCCTGAGCCTGCAGGTAGCGCAACAACTCGCTGCGTTTCACAGGGCAATGGACTCTTCGTGGTAATCACTGCCCACCATGGCCAAGGCATCATGACGGTTAAAGGCAATGACCTCCCGCAAAGTAATGGCCAGGGTTTCCAGCAATGTCTCACGAGTGAGTTCCTGGCAGTTGACACCGGGGATTTCCTCAATCCACCCCACCCACCAACCGTCCACTTGTTTGGTGACGGCAGTATAGGTCTGAGACATGATCATGCTCCCAATAAATAAGGACAAAAAAACCACGCCCACGGTAACACATCCGCACCCGTGCAACAATCTGAAAGTTCAGGAGTTAGGTCAGGCCAGAAAAGCAATTGCGTGAAAGACCATTTCACGCGATGATTGGCGCACCGGGTTCTTAAAGGTCCGGTGAATTTATTCAGTAGCCCTCACTGGAGAAATAATAAAAAAAATGCGGTGGCGTTCCTCCAACTCGGGAAAAGGTTTGTCCGAATTTTTTCGCATTTACGGGCATCCTCGTATCGTTACCATAATGTTTTTGGGATTTTCCAGCGGTCTGCCGTTGGCATTGACCTTCGGGACATTGTCGCTATGGCTGTCGGAATCCGGCGTCAGCAAAACATCCATCGGTCTGTTTGCGCTGACAGGAATCCCCTACACTTTTAAATTTTTATGGGCACCCCTCGTGGATCGCCTGCCCGTTCCCGGCTTGACGCGCGTTTTTGGTCGCAGGCGCGGTTGGGCATTGCTGACGCAATTTTTTCTCATGCTTTCCATCGCCGCCATGGGATTTACCCACCCCGCCAGCGTCCCCTGGTGGACCGGCGTATTTGCCTTGACCACCGCCTTCTGGTCCGCCACCCAGGATATTGTCATCGATGCCTATCGGGTGGAAATTCTGGATGAAGAACAATATGGGGCCGGGGCGGCAGTGGTGGTTTTGGGCTATCGGTTGGGAATGTTGACCTCGGGAGCCTTGGCCTTGTACATGACCACATGGTTTGGCTGGACCGCGACCTACCTTATCATGGCGGGTCTTGTGAGTGTGGGAACAGCAACCATTTTATTGTCTCCGGAACCGGGAGTTCCCGTTGGCAGCACCGCAAACACAACGGAAAGGCAGATGCAGACACGCATCGCCACCATCCAGGGATTGGGCGCGACCGGACGCAAGTTGAGTGTTGTTGTTCGTTCTGCTTTACAAACTGGGCGATTCCCTGGCAGGCGTCATGGGCAACCCGTTTTACAGTGAGCTGGGTTTTTCCCTGATTGAAATTGCCGACATCAGCAAGGTGGTGGGCTTGACCGCCACCATCGTCGGCGCCCTTTTCGGTGGCTGGATGGTCAAACGTCTGGGAATCATGAAATCTTTGCTTTGGTGTGGGGTGTTGCAGTTGGTTTCCAACCTGATGTTTGTATTGTTGGCCCGGGCGGGTCACGACATGCCCCTGTTTGCGGCGACAATATTGATGGAAAATTTGAGCGGCGGCATGGGAACGGCGGCGTTCGTGGCCTATCTGTCTTCGCTGTGCAACATTGCCTATACCGCAACCCAGTATGCCCTGCTCTCCTCGTTTATGGCCTTCGGCCGCACCATCCTTTCCTCGTCGGGGGGATGGATGGCCGACAAAATGTCCTGGGAACTGTTCTTCCTCGCCACCGCCCTCGCCGCCCTCCCCGGGCTGCTGCTCCTGGGATGGATGATGAAAAAATTTCCTCCGGGAAAAACAATCCAAACAATCAACGCCGTTGACTAAAAGCATATTTTTTTCCTATTATCCACCGTCAAATTTCTTTCCGGGAGATGGACGTGGGAACTTTTAAAGATTACGTCAAAAGTATGGATTCTTTGGGGAAACCTTTGCCCACGCCCATGCCTTTGACGCATGTTACCGGATCTAAATCATTTGAGAAGATATTGAACGATGGCCACCTGATGCCCCAAACATGTTCCTTTTTGGGGCAAAATCTTGTATATTGCTTCTATGGGCGGGCTGCCTACAGGCCCATTCCGGAAGGGTTGAAGAAAAAAAAACATGCCCAACCGTCCCACCTTCCGGCGTGCATTTTGCTCGATGGAGATAAGTTACCCAAAAGATCCGGGCAATACCCTTTTGATTCCGGTGCCTTTTTGAGCAAACGCTTTAAGGGCCTCCTGCTGGGGAGTACCGGGGGTGGCGTGGAAACGTTGAAACCTTACGAGTTGCATGACGACCCAGGCTGTCCAGGTCGCTGTGTCTTTGCCTTCTACGAAAATAATGATGACTACTTCCATGAGCAACCTCGTGACCAATTGATTAAGGAGAGTACTTGCGGTGAGGTTTCCAACTACCACGACATGTTGAAAACTCGAATCTCCAATCACATTGATGATCGCGCCATGACCTTTGAAATACGGTTTGATCAGCCCATACCTTTGGATGACAAAACAGTGATTAAGATTGTCCTTCCGCAAATCTGGAAGCACGCAAGACGAGATTATATTTTCAAGCGTTTAGAAGAACTTAACCTTAAAACAAAGGTGGTGTTTTATAGCACAACACTCGGCAACTATCAGGAACATGCAGGAGCCTTGCATCAGAAAGTTGCGGATATATTGAGCAACTTGGGCATCTTGCCCACCGACGCGGACAGAATGTCTCAGGTGTATTAATGATGAAGATTCATGGTTTTTTCTCACTATCGCCCCAAGGTCCCGAGTTTTTGCACATACTTTGGCGGGAGGGTGCAAACGACGGCCTTTACCTTCATGAATTCGATGAATCGGGTCAGGTTACTGCGTTTGTTCCAATAAGTCGTGACCAACTCGACCAATCCGGCACCGTTATCAAAAAGCCAAAAGAAATAAAAAAATCCCTGAAGATCGGAGACATATCCCCCATTGCCTTTCGCTTTCCCGACGATTCCGTGGAGTGCAGCCTGCCTGAGCGCATAAAACCCAGGTTAGCTGAGACACTGAAACAACTCGATGACAGACCACTGCTTGCCTTTGAGATCAAAAAAATCGTTGCTCCGCATGATAAAAAAGAATTGGAGCAGGCGATGGAGAAGGCCAAGAATTTTGTGAGGAAGGAATTTTCCGAATCAGTGGCGGAGGATTGGTGGCGGGATGCTTCGGCCCGTTTACATTGGCTACGTCAACGTCCAATCCTGGGCAAACCATCTGGAATTCCTGATGTATTCGCCATTAATCGAGATTATTTGGCAGGACTGCCCGCTGTCACGAAAGAGATGGGGCGGAACTTTTTGCGTGGGGGATTGCCTGACTTTGCCATTGTGCAGGCGGGAATTCCTGTCAGGCTGGGCGTTGTGCAACGGGGAATATCCTTGTTGGAACAGCACCGGGCATTGTTGCTGGAGGGAGCAGCGGGGACCGGCAAAACCACGGCTCTGATCCAGATTGGCCTGGAGTTGTTTAACCTCCATCCAAAGGCCAGGGTGTATTGGATTGATTCCAGTCAGGCCGATCCCTCAGCCATTTTTGCCAGGAAAGAGACACCAATCATCCTCATGATCGACCGGGCCGATCAAAGCCGAAGCCTTGAGCGACTCTTGGGCTATGTGGCAAAACACCACCCCTTGACACGGGTAGTCATGGCCGCTCGCAGCAATGAGTGGCGCGAGTTCATTAATGAAACTAAATTTTCCAGAAGTAATCTGCAGCACTTGGTTGTTCCCCATTTGGAAGACTCGGAGTTTGAGATTCTGGCGCAGAAAATCAACGAATACGAGGCGGCTGATAATGCGGCAACGCCTGCAATGGTCACGCAACGTTTACGCCAGGAAAACGCCAAAGATTTGCTTGCTGCCATGATCCTTGCGACCCGTGGCCGACCTTTCCGGGAAATCATGAGTGATCTGGTCGCCAAACTTTTGGAACACCCCAACGGCAAGGAATTGGCGGCAATATTGGCGGTCGTTGCCGGCATGGAGACGCGACGAGACCCTAAAAATCGCACCCACCCGGCAACATTGACTTTGTTGCGGGAAACTTTTCGATATTCCAGGGATCGATTGAATTTTGCCATGAGTCACCTGAAAGGAGAGCTTACCCTGGTTCAACGCAACCGAAAAACTGGTGCTGGTGGCCGGTTTTTATTTCAAGAAGTTCACACACGCCATCCCGTCATTGCCGAAACCTTGTGGAAGATTCTCGCCACGGATCCAGGGGCTCCCATTCATTCGGAAAAGTTGGACATCGCCGTGTTTAAAGGTGCCGCTGCGGCTTGTAACATGGGAAGAACGGCGACGCCAGAACGTACTTTTACCGCAACCCTCCTGGAAACACGGGCCAAAGAGGGGCCGGTTGAAGCCGCCCGCCGTCTTTTCTTTTTCATCCCGAAATACAGTCCGGGGAATCCGGTTCTTTGGCAAATTTGGGCACTCTTTGAAAAAAATCAGGATAACCTGGGCAGTCGGGAAGAAGAATATACGGCTCGATGGTTGTTTGAACGCGCTGTAAACGCGGATCCTAAACATGCCCCGGTCTGGCAGGCATGGGCCATTTTGGAAAAAGAGCAAAACAATATCGGGGCGCGCAATCTTGAATTCTCGGCTCGATGGTTGTTTGAACGCGCTGTAAACGCGGATCAGAAAAATGCTCAGTCCTGGCAGGCATGGGCCATTTTGGAAAAAGAGCAAAACAATATCGGGGCGCGCAATCTTGAATTCTCGGCTCAATGGTTGTTTGAACGCGCTAAAAACGCGTAACCGTTCAGTCCCCCCTTCTTTTTTTAATTTAAACAAAAAGCTCCATGCCTTTAGGGGTTATGGAGCGAGAGCACCCAAGGTCTTGGTTTTTGCCCGCAGGGCATCATATCCTCTTTCATTGGTGAATGACCATGAGAACCTACCGTTTTTTAACTTTTATCGTTTTAGCGATAGTCCTTTCCGGCTGCGCGACCGTGCCTTACGAACGGGGTCGTAATATAGAGAGCGACGCAACCCCACCACTACTCGCCGACGAGCCACAGGTGGAGCGGGGACGGCCTGTGGTAGTGTTGGATGGTCTTGGTCACTATCTGTTCTCCCTGCCCAGCAAGTTCATCCTCTGGAACTGGCAGGTGGATAACCATGATATTTCTCAGGAAACCGAAGAAAAATTAAAACAGTATCTGCATGACAACGATTTGAACAAGGTCAAGGTGCGTCTCAACCAATATTCTCCCGGCTCCGAGTGGTCGCGTCTGTTTGGCAACGAGTCGGTGGGGGCCGGATGGCGCTATACCGTGGGGGTGTTGAGCGTGGCGATGTACACCATTTTTCCGGGCCGGTTGTTGGGGGGCGACAATTATAATCCGTTTACCAATACCATTCATCTTTACTCTGACCACAAATCCATCGCCGTCCACGAGGCGGGTCACGCCAAGGATTTTGCCAAAACCGAGTACAAAGGCACCCAGGCCGTGTTTGGCATTCTTCCCCTGGTGCCTTTGTTTCAGGAAGCCGATGCCACTGGCGATGCCATCGGCTACAATCAGTCTTTGAACCTGACAGAAGACATCAAGGATGATTACAAGATCCTCTACCCGGCCTACGGAACCTACGTCGTTGGCGAGGGTTTGCGCTGGATCAACCTGCCCTTAGGCCTTGATACCGCCATCAGATTGGTCAGTGCCGTGCCGGGTCATATCGTGGGGCGGATCAAGGCCGCCCAGGTGGAACCATAGAGGCAGTCGCATTTGAAAACCGGGCGATGTCCCTTCCGATTGGCTCATCCGGCCAGATTTTGGACATAATTGAAGCCAAATTTGACAAGACCAGCCTTATCTGTCTCTAACCGATAAGGCTGGTCTCATTTGAGGATATTTTAAAAAAGATGGCTGGCGGACCAGGATTCGAACCTGGACTGGAGGAGTCAGAATCCTCTATCCTACCGTTAGACGATCCGCCAAGGATCAGGCCACACTATTTACCCCTGCGGCGACCTGTTGTCAAGATACTATTACCGAATCCCAGAAAAATGCCCCCCTGAAACAAACTCCATGGGTTGCGTTATTGCGCGTCTCATGGGACAAAAGGAGTCGGCCCGAGCCGATGTCGGTTGGCCTTTTCGACCCGATTCTACCCTGAGGCTTACCATGCAAAAAAAGATGCTCCCGTGGACGCTCCTGTTCCTGCTTGCCTACGTCCATGCCCCACAAACAGCCACTGCGGCAGAAAATCAAGCCATCACCCCCTTCAAAAAAATGCTGGAACAAACCCTGGACAACAATCCGCGCATCCTCACCGCCAGGGAAAAGTTAAAGGCAGCCCAGGCACTCCTGCCCCAGGCCCAATCACAACTCCTCCCCAGCGTCGCCTTGCAATGGGACAACACGTACAGTTCCAGCCAATGGCAAGATGGTGACAGCCATGCAGACCCTACAGCAGCGGCATTATCCCTTTCCCAGGCCCTGTTCAATCTGGAAGCCCTGCGGGACTATCGCCGTCTGGCCCCCACCGTCAAAGCGGCGCAAAAAGACCTGGAGACAATCCGGCAACAGGTTTTCCTGGATTTTGTGGAACTGACCACCAACCTGCGCCAGGAACAGGATGTGTTCCTGCTGTCCGAAAACAATTACAACCTGACCAAATCCCATCTCAACGCCACCCAGGCCCGTTTTGAAGCGGGTGAATTAACCAAAACCGATGTCAGTCAAAGCCTGGCACGCGTCTACGCCGCCAAGGCGGGCTGGATCGCCGCCAGGGCCAACAGTCAATCCAGCGAAGCCCGCTTCGTCGAATTGACCGGACAGGAAGCACCACCCAACCTTGAAATCCCAGTGGTCAAACACGAACTGCTCTCCAAACCACTGGCCGAACTGGTTGCCCTGGTTGCCGAACGCCCCGACATCGAAGCCGAACAATGGCGCATGCAAGTGGCCGAAGGCAACGTCGAAGCCCGTAAAGCGGGTTATATGCCCAAGGCCAACCTGAGTTCGTCCACTTCGCGTACCTGGGATCCCGCATCCTCCGCCGTAGCGGGTCCCCAGGATACCGTCACCATGACCCTCGGCCTGTCCTGGCCGCTGTATTCCGGGGGATTGACCGGGGGACGAATCGATCAAGCCATTTCCGAACGGGAATCTCAGCTTTTGCAATTGGATCAAGCGCGTCTGGCCGCCATTCGCGAATTGAAAGTGGCCTTGCTCGAATTTGAAAAAAACGCCGCCATCGATCAGGCCAATGTCGCGCGTGTAACCGCCGCTCAAGATGCCATGGACGGCGTATCCCAGGAATATCAGGTCGGAACCCGCACCTCCCTGGACACCCTGGACGCACAAAACGAACTCTTCAGTGCGCAAACCGAAAAAGTTAAAAGCAGCTACGGGCTGAACCTGTCCAGATTCCGCGTGCTCAAAACACTGGGAATGCTGGCCCTGGACAAACTTGAATCGTCATTCCAACCCGCAAGCAAACATGATGCCCTTCGGGCAACAAACAAAGCCCTGGAGGTTTCACCCCCACCCCCCATCAGACAATAAAGCTTTTTGTTCAAATTAAACCCCAACCAGCTTGGGATACGTAGTTTTCAAACGTCATCCCCGCGAAAGCGGGGATCCAGGGCGTTGATCGGTAGCTTCGAGTTCTGGATCCCCGCTTTCGC
>JACSDG010000200.1 GCA_015660855.1 Magnetococcales bacterium | reverse complement strand
TGGAATTTGGAACGTAAGACACTCCATTCTATATCGGAACTGATTGTTTCGTCACCCGTTTTTAACTTACGATAAAAAACCTACACTTGTAAGGATGATTCCCCCCCCACCCGGCACCCTGCAATATTTTTATTGTCTGTCCAAGGCATTTTTTTCCGATACGCGTCCATGGTTATACTATGGTGCTCGTATCAGTTGCAGCAACAATTGCGGTTGCAGGTTCGCTTGAGCCAGTATTGCAACCCCGGCCTGTTGTAGAATCATGTTGCGGGTCATTTCGGCGGTCTCTTTGGCGATGTTGGCGTCCATCATTCCCGAACGGGCCGATGTGTAGGCATCGGACATGGTCTGGATTTGGTTGATGATGGACTCGAAGCGGTTTTGCACACCACCGATGGTGGCACGAATGGAGGTGATGCTGTCCAGTGCGCTGTCGATCAAAAGGATGGTGCGTGTGGCCTGGGTCGTCGTGCTGACCTGAGCCGAGTTGCCCGTCGGGCCTAAGCCGACCTTTTGGGTGCTTGCACCGAGAAAGGTGACCCGCATGGTGTCGCCCGCATCGATTCCAATCTGGAAATCCATATTGGCGAACGACCCCGCGAGGAGACGCAAACCGTTGTACTTGACCTCGGTAGCGATACGATCCACCTCCGCAATCATTTCTTCGACTTCTATTTGCAGGTTTTGGCGATCTGTGAGTGACTTGGTACCACCTGTGGCTTCCACCGCTAGGTCGCGGATTCTTTGCATGGAGTTGATCGTCTCGGCCAAGGCACTGTCGGCCACCTGGGCCAGAGAAACTCCCTCATTGGCGTTTTGCGACGCTTTGCTCAATCCGCGAATGTCGGTGGTCAGGCGGTCTGCCACGCCCAAGCTCCCCGCATCGTCCGCTGCGGAGTTGACGCGCAACCCCGAGGCAAGGCGCAGAAAGTTCTGCCCCAAGGCGGCACTGGTTTTACCAAGGCTTCGTCGCACCCCAATAGCGACGACGTTGGTCGAAATGGTGATAGGCATGACTCGGTTCCTCTCCATACCCAGCCATCGTGCGGAGACCGTGACGCGCGGTCTCCCTACATGACCGAGTTGATTTTTTCAATCGGATCGAAGATTCATGCCGCCTGAAGTTTGTTCTCGCCCCCCTATTAGAGATAAATGGGCCGGTTCAAGTCAAGCCTATTTTTTTTTTTGACAAAGAAAATCAACTATCCAAGCCTTGTGATGGTTGATTTTTTCTTTGGTTGGTTGATTTTTACGGCGGGCTGGCGGTGTCCATTGCCTGTGTTATGTTATAAATTTTCTTTTTTATCATGTATTTATTGATTAATCATGATGCCGATCCAACAAAAAAGGCCCAGTTGATTTTTTTCTCATGTTTCATCGCGCCACGGTCGATACCAGTAGTGACGCCATGCTCGCTTAAGTTTGTTCGCGTATCGGAAAATAAAGTTTGGCAAAAATTATTGCGGGGGTTTTCGGTGGGGATTTGGGGGCGAAGCCTCCAGTGATCACATAAGTGTTTTTTATGGACCGTTCAAGATCGGCTTGGATTTTGCTTGCCGTTTGCTGGCCTGATGTGGGGTCGAGCGGATGCGGTATTCGTGGCTTTGGTGACATCTTCAAACCATTCCATCGAATCTTTGGACGCACTGCCCGATCATCCCGCCCGGCTTGAAGGATACTTGGGATTTTGCCATAGTACAGGCACTACCTGGGTCTTTCAATCCATCGCTCAAACCGGTCTTGACAAAAGTGGTCACATCAAAAAAAACGCGGGCTTTGGGTTTTCTGCCATGGGTTTGTTTTTCGGTAATGGCGGGGTTGTCGATTCAGAGAGATGCCCGTGCGGCTCCTTTGGACGAACTCCTCACCGTGCAACAGGAGACGCGCCCACTGCATGGGGAAGTGGAGGTTGGTTGGGATGGAATGAACAAATACCTCGACATGTTCGGGGTTCGTGAAGACGATCCCCGTGGTGCCACCATTGGAGACTATTCGGGGCATCATTTGCGAGGTGGACTGGCACTGGACAAGCGGCTCTGGTCGGATGGAAGCTATTGGAAACGCAAGGTAGAAACCCCTTATGACGATGGGGAAAACAGAACCTATCAGGCAGGCATCCAATATCAGATAACTGAAAACAAGGAAAAATGGCCTGCCCTTTCCTTGAGGCTTTCCGGGTGGGGCAACAGTACGGGTCAAGTCGTTAAAGGATCATCGATGCCCATTTTTGGAACGGACATATCAACCGAGTCCGTCACCATCAAAGATCCCTCTGACAGACAGTTTCAGGGGGATCTTATCGGATCCTGGTCGCTGACGCCCTCCACGTCGGTTTCGGTTTTTAGCAGCATGGGGGTTAGCAAGGTTAAAGTGGGAGATGTTCTTTCTTCCATTGGGGGGTGCAACTACAAGATTGAACGAACCATGGTTCCCAATACCGTTGATGGTGGTTGGAATACGGCCGTCAAGGTGGATGAGTTTGGTGAACACAATCCCGATTGCACGATTACATCGATCACTCTCCCCATGAGTTCTCTTGGAGCCCCAGAACTGCCTCAAGGGATGTATTTGGGCTATGATGCCAACTATTACCAGTTGGGTGGCATGACCCAGTGGCAGAACGATGATTGGAGATTGCGGCTTGGGTATCGCTTTCAAAAATGGGATCGTGGCGAACTGGATGACTCCATTGCCCAGCTTCAGCATGTCGATAAAACCATCTACGACACCAATCACCATGTCACCGGTGAGATCAGTTACAAACTCCATCCCAGGGTCGCCGCCTTTGCGCGTTCCCAGTACATGTCCAACCAATTTTTGGGCGAAGTTCCTTACGCTTACAATCTTTTCAGCTCCCACAAATTTGAAAAACCTTACGGTTTCGTTTCGTTCGGCTTGTCCACTGGATTTTGAGCGTATTGGAGAAACCGTGGCATTATGCTCATTGGGGGGGGTGGGGGCGAGAGCACCCAAGGTTTTGGTTTTTGCCCTAAGGGCTTTCTATTCAGGGATATCCTATGTTTTCCACCGGCGGACTTCGCATTGACCAGGCTCCCCCCCTGAGTTTACCGTTTCGGTTTTTCGTTACCGCACCCTTTTTTTTGTTGTTGACCGCCTTGTCTCTCCTGTTCTACGGGCCAGACTTGTTTGTTACCCCTTTAGCTCCGGAAACCATTGCCACCGTTCATCTTGTGGTCCTTGGATGGGTTTGCATGATTATGTTTGGGGCCATGTACCAAATGATCCCGGTGTTGGCTGGAATTCCTGTCCCCTGGCCGCGCTGGGTTCCCTGGGTTCATGGACTGCTCGTAACCGGGGTGGTTGCCATGGTTTTTGGTTTGACCACGGGTTTTCATCCGTGGGTGCTGTCATTGGCATCTTTAAGCTTGGGGGGGGCGGTTTTTCTTTTCATTGTTCCCGTTTTGACCGCCTTGATTTGGGCGCCGTCCCGACATCCTACTGTTATCGCCATGCGTATCGCCACCGTGTCCCTTTTGGGAGTATTGCTGCTCGGTAGTGGTTTTCTTTTGGAATACGCTTTTGGATTTTTGGATCTGGATCGCAGTGCCCTGGTGACAACCCACTTGATATGGGGCCTGTGGGGCTGGGTTGGGCTGCTTATTGCGGGGGTTTCTTTTCAGGTGTTGCCCATGTTTTACATGACGCGGGATATTTCTCGTCGTCAATCTCTCCTGATTCTTTCCGCCTGGAGCCTTTTTTTGGTCGGCCAACCCCTGGCCCTCTTTTTTGCCCATTCCAACCCGTGGATTTTTTGGCTTCCTGTGGCTTTTTTTTCCCTGGCTTTGTTGGGTTACACCGCCAACATCGGGTCCATGCTGTGGGAGAGAAAAAGAAAAAAGATGGATGTTACTCTCCGTTTCTGGTTTTTGGGTTTAGCCTCCGGTCTGGCATCTTTGGCTACGATGGCCTCCTGGATGGCCACGGATGCGGATTCAACCCGTTTTTTATTTGGTGTCCTGTTTTTCTTTGGATTGGCTTCCTCCATCCTTTTGGGAATGCTTTATAAAATCATTCCGTTTTTGGTCTGGTTTCATCGCTTCAGCCGTCTGGCAGGGTTGGTGGAAATACCCATGATGGATGACTTGGTTCCTGATTTTTCTTTGCGTTGGCAGTTTCCCGTCCATTTTTTGGTCGTGGCAACGGCAATCGTGGCCGTTTTTTGGGGAGGGTGGCCACCGGTGACCCAGCTTTTGGCATTCTTTTTGGCGGCGGATGCCGCTTTGGTGTTGTACACCCTGTGGTTTGCCCTGGGACATCAACCGCCCCAGCAGGAAAGCATCCCCGACTTTGCGTCTTTCTTCAAGGATACGGCCTGGATGGCGGAACCAAAGGATCCCTGAATCACGAGGATTCGGAAGTCTGGATGATTGACGGCAATGCGGATTCGCGGGAGAATGCGATCCAAATGCCTTGCTCATTCGCGCAGGAAGTCAACCATGAAATTCATCGATCCACGCATCGACTTTGCTTTCAAGAAAATCTTTGGCAGTGAGGACGCCAAGGACATCCTTATCAGTTTTTTGGAGAGTCTTCTGAAACTGGAAGGGGATCGGTGTATTCAGGAATTGACCATTCTGGATCCATTTTTGGCTCCGCGCACCAGGGAACTCAAATCCACGATTTTGGATGTGCGCTGCAAGGATCATCGCGGAATTTCTTATATTGTTGAAATGCAGATGGAAAAAGTTCCTGCTTTTGTCAAGCGGATTCAATACAACAGCGCGAAGGTTTAT
>JACSDG010000041.1 GCA_015660855.1 Magnetococcales bacterium | reverse complement strand
GGCGCGACATGAAGGAAATGGAAACAGGACTCAAGCGTGATATGAAGGAAATGGAAACAGGGCTCAAGCGCGACATCGAAGTCGTAAGGCGTGACATGAAGGAAATGGAAACAGGACTCAAGCGTGACATGAAGGAAATGGAAACAGGACTCAAGCGTGACATGAAGGAAATGGAACTCCGGCTCACGCACAATCTGACCCTGCGCCTTGGCGGCATGATGGCCGCATCGGTGGCGGTCGTGGCGGCACTGGTAAAGCTGCTCTGATCCTTAGGGCCTGTTGACATTCAATAAAATTATTAAAAGAAAAAAGGGGCCTGGGGGATTGCCCCCAGGGTTTTGCTTTTGAATTTGTTTTTGACCTTAAATAAAAAGTTTAAATTTTTTATTCTGACTTTAAATAAAAAACATAAAGCTTTAAATGTTTTCGCATAAATATAAAAAGCAAAGTCAAAGGCAAAGTATGAAGCTTTTTATTTAAATTCAAAAACAAAGTCAAAACCCTGGGGGGCAATCCCCCAGGCCCCTTTTTTCTTTCAATAATTTTCCAAGGGGTGGGAGATTATTGAATGTCAATACGCCATAATTTCTACGCATCGGATGGCAGGCCCGTCATATTCACGCCAAACCAGCACAAAATCTCATGGGACGACGCCAGGCAAGGTGGGGATTGGTGATGCTGGGGCTTGCATCTCTGGGGGGATGGCTGCTCTGGGGTTGGGGCGCGCCTGTGCCCACTTTCGCCGATGTCAAAAATGCCTGGCAGGCCAGCGATGGGTTGCTGCTGGACCGAAAGGGAGAAGAACTGCACGAAATGCGGGTGTCGCTGCAAGGGCGGCGGCTGACCTGGATTTCCTTGAACGAGATTTCCCCAACCGCCCTGGCAGTGTTGGTGGCGGCTGAAGATCGTCGTTTCCGGAAGCATGGCGGGGTGGATGGGTGGGGGTTGGCGGCAGGTTTTTGGGGTTGGTTGACGGGGAGCGGGCATCGGGGAGCCTCGACCATCACCATGCAACTGGCCGGTCTCCTGGAAAAAAAACCGTCGGGATCTCGGGGAAAAAGGCGATCTTTGGCCCACAAGTGGGAACAAATGCGCTCTGCCTGGGGATTGGAGGCGGGTTGGAGCAAGGATGAACTGTTGGAGGCCTACCTCAATCGGGTCACTTTCCGGGGCGAGTGGGAGGGAATTGGCACTGCGGCGCGGGGTTTGTTTGGCAAGGGAGTGGGTGGATTGACCCGTGGCGATGGGGTTGTCCTTGCCGCCTTGTTGCGTTCTCCCAACGCCAATGCGGAAAAAATACTCGCAAGGGCGTGCCGATTGGCAATACGGATCGCACCAGAACTGACCTGCGAAGAGCTGCAAAAAAATATTGAAAAAAATATTGCGGGGGGGAGATGGATCGCACCGACACGGGCGGATGCCCCCCAGTTGGCGCGGCGATTGTTGACCAGGGGAGGCATCGTTCACACCACCCTGGATGCTGCCCTGCAACGTTTTATCCGGGAAACTCTGGCGGAACAGCTGGCCCAACTGGAGGGACAAAACGTTCATAACGGGGCGGTGTTGGTGCTGGCCAACGAGAGTGGCGAAGTTTTGGCCTATGTCGGCAACACCCCCAGCGCCGAGTCCTCCAGCCAGGTCGATGGAATCCAGGCTTTACGTCAGGCCGGTTCCACTTTAAAACCCTTCCTTTATGAATGGGTACTGGAAAAACGCCTGTTGACTGCCGCGTCCCTCCTCAACGATGCCCCTTTGAACATTCCCACCCCAAGGGGGTTATACGTGCCACGCAACTATGAAGAAGATTTCAAAGGATGGGTCAGTGTCCGCACCGCCCTGGCCGCATCGCTGAATGTACCGACGATCAAGGCATTGTTGTTGGCCGGGTTGGATCCGGTGGTATTTCACCTGCGCCGCCTGGGTTTTTCCGGGGTTTCCCAAGGGGGTGACACCTACGGTCCGTCTCTGGCTTTGGGCTCGGTGGATGTCAGTCTGTGGCAATTGACCAACGCCTACCGCACCCTGGCCAATGGCGGTGTTTTTTCCCCTTTGCGTCTGATTCCGGGCGAAGATGGGACTGCCAAAAATAAGGTCATGGGGGCCGAGGCCACCTTCATTATCAACGATATTTTGTCGGATCCCCTGGCCAGGGCTGTAACCTTTGGCCTGGACAACCCCCTGAACCTGCCCTTTTGGAGTGCAGTCAAAACAGGAACCTCCAAAGGGATGCGTGACAATTGGTGTGTTGGTTTCAGCCAGGCGTGGACGGTGGGGGTATGGGTGGGAAACTTTGATGGGGAATCGATGCACGATGTTTCCGGGATAGCGGGGGCGGCCCCGGTTTGGCGGGAGGTGATGACCTATCTGGGAGGAAACGAACAAAAACCCCAGGTGCCACCGGGGGTGGTCAAAAAGAAAACACTATTTTCGGGTGGCGAAGAAGGCGAACGGTGGGAATGGTATCTGTCTGGAACCGAAATGGAACGGGTGGAGCGGATACATAATCGGAAACAGCGGGGACACATCCTTTATCCCGTCTCGGGAGTTGTCATGGCTTTGGATCCCGACATTCCCCCGCCTCTGGAACGGGTTTTCTTTCGCATGGAACCGCCACATCCGGGCTACCGTTGGCGTCTCGACGGCGTGGAAATCAACCTGGATGAAGGTTGGGCACCCGTGGCGGGCCGCCACCGCCTGGAATTGTTGGACGAAGCGGGCAAAACGGTGGACCAAGCCAACTTTGAGGTGCGGGGGAGCCGTGGAAAATGATCTATTGACTCCAGTGGGATCCAGTCCCAGAGCTTATGAATCTGTTTGAGTTTTAATGTGCTCGACGATACGGCTGGAGCTTTTGCCTTCGAGGAGGGGAACGAGGACGACTTCGCCGCCCCATTGTTGAACTTCGCGGTATCCGACGACCTGATCCATGGCGTAGTCGGCCCCTTTGGCGAGAACATGGGGTTTTAACTGTTGGATCAGGTTGAGGGGGGTTTCTTCATCGAAAAGGACGACCATGTCGATGGCGGCCATGGCGGCGAGAACGCGGGCGCGATCATTTTCGTTGATGACGGGGCGGGAGGGGCCTTTGAGTTGGCGGACCGACCGATCGGTGTTGAGTCCGACAATGAGGCGATGGCCGAGGCGACGGGCTTTTTCCAGGTAGGTGACGTGTCCGGCGTGCAGAAGGTCGAAGCAGCCGTTGGTGAAGACAACTTTGTGTCCCAGTTCACGCCAGGCACAGACGCGGGTGCTGGCCTTGTGCAGGTCGCATATTTTGTCGGAATCCCCCATGGCGGCGTCGGTGGAAAGGGCGGAGAGAAGCTCGGGGTAGGTGATGGGGGTGGTTCCGACCTTGCCGACGACGACGCCGGCGGCCAGGTTGGCCAGATGGAGGGCCTCCATACGTGACAGGCCGGTGGCCAGTCCGGCAGCCAGAGTGGCCACGACGGTATCGCCGGCACCGGAGACATCAAAGACTTCCTTGGCCATGGCGGGGATGCGTTTGGGGGTGGTGTGCGGCTCCAACAGGGCGATTCCCAACTCGCTCAAGGTGACGGTGAGAAAATCAAGTTTGAGCGTTTGGATCATGTGTTCCCCTTTTTCCAGGAGGCCGGGCAGATCGGCGTAGGGCCAGGGGATGGCCTCGGCCAACTCGCGGCGGTTGGGGGTGAGGGTGGTGGCACCTTGGTAGCGGTGATAGTCGAGTCCTTTGGGATCGACGATGACGGGAAGGTTGCGGCTGCGTGCGGCCTGGATGATGGTTTGACAGGTGTTTTTGGCCAGGGCACCCTTGCCATAATCCGACAATACCACGGCGTGGGGGAGGGGAGACGTTTCGAGGGTTTGGATGACCCGGTTGATAAACCGGGCGTGATCGGCAGCAGCGGGAGGACGGGTATCTTCCAGGTCCAGGCGGAGCATTTGCTGGTGGCCGCCGATGATCCGGGTTTTGGTGATCGTCGGATGCTGGGGCAGGGTATGGATTGCGTCGGTATGGATGCCGGCTTGGGCGATGAGTTCTTTGAGTTTAACGCCGTCGGCATCGTTGCCGACAAATCCTGCGAGGCGGCATTGCAGGCCCAGTCCCACTAGGTTCATGGCCACATTGGCGGCGGCTCCGGCACTTTCGCTTTCCCGGTTCAACCGCACCACAGGCACGGGGGCTTCGGGGGAAATCCGCGAGACTTCCCCCCAAAGGTAGCGATCCAGCATCAGATCCCCCACCACAAGAATGGTGGTGTTGCGAAAACGGGTGTTCAGGGCTTGCAGCAGGTGGCCATGTTGAATATTCATCGGCGGGTGCGATCTTCGATTGGGGGCGATGGGGGTGCGTCAAAGCTTTAAGACGCTCCGGTTTGTTTCTCGAAGCCTATGAGACGAGCGGCTTTGTGGATGGCCTCTCGCCAATCGCCAATGGTATAACCTAACTCCGTTATAGCTTTTTGCGAGGAATAATACATCTTGCGTGACACCACGTCACCCGTATCTCGATTGACCGGTGGTTGGCGACCCATCATCCCGAAAACAATCTCGACACCCCATCCCATGACAGGTAATAAAGCTCCAGGTAATGGTATCCATGGTACTCTTCCGCCTGTTGCTTTGGCGATTTCGGCAAAATAATCCTTGAAAAGGACATTGTGCCCACCCAGCAGATAACGTTGACCGCTACGCCCCTTTTGGGCACACAAATATAAGCCATTCACCAAGTCATCCACATCGGTCAGACAAACTCCACCAGGGGGATAAAGCTTCATCTTGCCCTGGGAAATGGCAACAAAATTGTTTTGTTGTGTGGGCTTCATTCCATGCCCCCCCACAACATTTCCTGGGCAGGCAATGACCCCATCCAACCCCTTAGCGACTTCTTCCAGAATGACCTGTTCACTACGATATTTGGAGCTGCCATAGGGATCGTGCTGCCGATTGAAGGTCAGAGTTTCATCCGCCACATGACCGGGGCAAGGACTCCCCACGGCGGCAATGGAGCTGATATGCACCAAACGCACCCCGTTTTTTCGCGCCAACCTGGCAATCCTTTGTGCCCCATCCACATTGATGGCCTCCCTTAGTGCCGCATCCTTGTTGAGGGGCGAGGTGCAGGCGGCCAGATTGAACACCACATCACAACGGGAAATACTCAAATCAAGGGTGGACTCATCGTCAAGTTCACCAACGACCAATGGACAGGGAATGGAGGCTACATGGGCCAACGACGAAGATTGCCGATGATAAATCACCACCTCATCGGATCGCTTGGACAAATAAAGTGCCAAATTACTGCCAATGAATCCGGTTCCACCAATCAACAAGGCACGCACGCCGTTATTCTCCCCTTGGTCTATATATTCTTTTGATATTTGGCCTGCACTTTATAGGACATCACGCATAAATTGATGCGTGCCCTACAGACAATCCAGCCTGACTTGATGAACAATAGGCCCTTCGGGCAAAAAAATCAAAGTCAAAATCAAACCCCAGGCAGACCAATATCTTTCATGATCTTTCAAGGTGTTCGTGTCGGTGGTGACCTGGTACAGAGTCTGCAATTTTCTGCGGGTCGCATGAGGGGGGATTCTGTCATGGTTCTGACGTTGGTTTTATGACAGGGTTGCGTTAATCGAAACAAAACCGAAGAAAAAATGTTTAAATACAATGGGGAACTGCGTCTTGTTCGGGATGGTTCGGCTTATGCAATGGGGGTTGGCAACCTCATGTGCAGTCTTCCAGGAGCCTGATATGCTTGTACTGAAACTTCATAAAGAGCGGGACCGTTTTTTGCTCAAGGATGGAGAAACTGTCCTTCTCGAGGGGATCAGCCGCCAGCAACTGTTAAAGCTGCTGCCACGGCTCAAGTCCAAGGGGTTTGTCGTGGATAACGTTGCCATGCTTTTTGGAAAACTCTGATGAAACCAAATTCTTCGCTGACATCAAGGTTGCTTTCGCGCCGTGGTGAATTGTTGCGCAAACTGGAGTGGGAGTCGAGCTTGTCGGGACTTGCCATCCCGGGTTCAATCGACGACGCACAACAATCCTTTCAGGTAGCGTCCTTCGGGAAAGGCAAGGGAAACGGGATGGTCCGCAGGTGGTCCCAGGTAACGCTGAATCATGGCGTCGCGTCCGGCGTCAACGGCGGCATCGGCAACCACCTTGGCAAACAAATCAGCCGGCATGCGACCGGAACAGGAAAAGGTCAGAAGTTTGCCGCCTCGGGCCAGTAGCCGGAAAGCCAGCCAGTTGAGGTCTTTATAGGCGCGGGCTGCGCGCTGAAGTCCCGCCTGGGAATCGGCCAGTTTGGGTGGATCCAGCACGATGACATCAAAGTTTCGTTGTTGATCGCGCCATTCCCTGAGTTTGTGGAAGGCATTGCCTTTGCAATACTCAAAGCGATCATCGGGCAGTTGGCTGCAATGGGCGTTTTGGGCCGCCTGAGTCAGCAAAGCGGCGGAGCTGTCCAGATGGACCACATGGCTGGCACCAGCCATCACGGCGTTGAGTCCAAAACCGCCGGAAAAAGAAAAAGCGTTGAGTACCCTCATTCCGATGCACCCGTCCCGGATCAGCAGGCGATTGTCTTTCTGGTCCAGATAGAATCCGGTCTTGTGGCCATGCCAGGGATCGACGGCGTAGGTCAGGCCGTGTTCTTGGATGGGTATTTTTTCGGGGGGGGCTGCACCCACGAGGGGACCGATGGATTCCGGCAACCCCTCCTGGGCGCATACTTCGCCATCACTTCGTTCCAACAATCCTTTCGTACCCGTCATCTCTACCAGAATTCGGGCTGTTTCTTGCTTCCAAAGCTGGGCACCGGCACTGGTAAATTGTCCCACCAGCCATGGACCGTAGCGATCCACCGTGATCCCGGACAGGCCATCGGATTCGGAGTTGACCAAGCGGACCCCTGTGTTTTCAACAAACGCTGGGCGGCGCGTCAGAGAGCGTTGTAGGCGGTCATGGAAAAAATGGGTGTCGATGGTGGTATCGGGATCAAAGCTCCAGATGCGGGCGACAATCTGGGAGTGCCCGGAGAACGCCCCCAAGGCCAGACGGTTGCCTTTGGCGTCGATCACGACCACGGTCTCCCCCGGTCCCGGCGAACCCTCGATACGGGCCACCGCCCCGGAAAATACCCAGGGATGACGGCGAAGCAAAGATTTTTCCCGTCCAGCCTTTAAAATCAAAGAAACCAATGGATTATCCCGTAGGTAAAAGTTTCATCCAGGCAATCCATGGTATGTCTACGGTTATTGGTTGCCCACAGACTGCAAGGTGTTCCATTCAAGCCAGAACAGCAGATGGGCAATGAAAAAAACGTTCAACGATTCATCCCGTTGTGCGTGGATCAAGGTATACACCACATGTTTGATATACTGGCCACCAAGGTATTTTAACAGTTGGCCCGGTGAAGGGTTTAGATCCGGCCCGATAAGGCCTTTTCCCTGGTCAAAAAAGCTACAAATCGTCATGCCAGCCATCCCGCCTTTGCGGGCAGAATTCACTATCTGGCCGATAAGAAATTTTTCGGCAACGATGTAAGCCAGGACTTCATTGGGATTTCTCATGGAGAGTGACAACCGGGCATCCGCATTATAACTTACGGAGAATGGCCTGGACTGGAGGACAGCGACCATCAACGCCGCCGAGAGTCTGTGCCGATCAGGTCTGATATTTTTCAAAGGATTGGACTGACCCGCCATATATGCAACGGTTTTGTCAATAACAGTTAAAAAAATTGATTTTATGTCATCAAGGGCATTTTCTTTCAGAAGAAACTCCCACTTTGCAACACCGTATCTGCCCGGATGGTTCCCGACGGTTTGGGCGTCTTTCAGGAGTCCGTTGATCTGGGCCTGAACAAGCTTTCGCAGGAAATTATCAAAAAATCTCCCCCAATCCATAAGTATCCCCGAACCATCCACGCGCCACCCCAAGACATCGCTACAAAGACGATCCCCCACCTGATCGCGACTACGGAGATTTAATCGAAGGACAGAGCAAGAAGTTTTAGGTCGTTTTTATCGAGAAACATGTCACTCGTGATCCCCTCAATGTCGGGGTTGTTGTTCGCCTGATTCATTTCTGTATCATACTCTTCGTCAGTCATGGCCAGAACCAGGGACTCCGGAAGCCCCAATGTATTCGGGCAATACAGTGCATCTGACATGATCTATTCCTCCTCGGTATAAACAGAACTCCCTCGAAGCGACGTCCCATCCTAAAGACACCTCCAACCCACCACAGGAGACCATCCGGAGCCTACCAGGACATTACGTAATTGTCAACACCATACGTTTCACTACAATTTTAACCTTCCTTGGCCCGCGCATCAACCATCCGCCCCAAAGCTTTCCCCCCCAAAATATGGACGTGGATATGAAACACTTCCTGTCCTCCATGCGCTTTGGTATTGATGATGGTTCGGTATCCCGATGCCGCCACCCCCAATTCACGGGCGCAATGGGCCGTTCTTTCCAGCAGATGGCCGAGATCGGCTCTGTCACCCGCGCCCACGTCGTCCAGGCTGGCCCAATGTTTTTTGGGGATGACCAGGGCATGGACCGGGGCCTGGGGGTGAATGTCGTGGAACGCCAGGACATGATCGTCTTCATAAATTTTTTTTGCCGGAATCTTTCCCGCCACAATTTTACAGAACAGACAAGATTCGTTCATGAACGCCCCCTTCAAGGAGTTGGTGAAACACAATCGCCATTCTTATTGGCAATGGCATGGCGTTGTATCAATTCATCCATGATTTTATCGGGATGGATGTCGCAGTGGGCCAACAAGACCAAGGTATGGAACCACAGATCGGCCATTTCATGCACAACCTGCCGGTCATCGCCATTTTTGGCGGCCAGGATGGTTTCAATCGATTCTTCCCCCACTTTTTCCAAAATTTTATCCAATCCCTGCCGGTGCAGCCGGGCCACATACGAAGACGCAGGGTCGGCCTCTTTCCTTGCGCCCAGAAGGTGATGCAACCGACTGAAAAAAGGACACGCTGACGGGGATGGTGTCATGATCTGCCGTAGATTGTTTCCGGGTTGATCAGGGGAGGGGCAATTTCCACCCACTGGTCTCCCTGGGCTTCCAGATAAAAACAATTTTTTCGGCCGGTATGACAGGCAACCCCCACTTGATCCACCAACAGCAACAAGGTATCCCGATCACAATCGGTGCGGATCGCCTTGATTTTTTGAATGTGGCCTGAAGTTTCCCCTTTTTTCCAGAATTGTTTCCGGCTCCGCGACCAATAACAGGCGACATCGCTTTTCATGGTTTCCAGCAACGATTCCCGGTTCATCCAGGCCATCATCAATATTTCGCCGGTGTCGAACTGTTGGGAAATGGCGGGGATCAGGCCGTCGCTGTTGAATTTCAGGCTATCCACATCGGGCATTGATTCCATGGTATCCTCATGATCGAACTTCAATTCCCCGATTTTTAAGAAAAGCTTTGCATTCGGGGATGGTGTGTTGCCGAAAATGAAAAATGGACGCCGCCAAAACCGCATCGGCACCTGCGTCGCGTAAACCTTCGAGCATATGTTCCAAGGTACCAACCCCCCCCGAGGCAATGACGGGGATGGTGGTAGCCAAAGCGATGGCCCGGGTCAAGGGGATGTCATAACCTATCTTGGTACCGTCGCGATCCATGGAGGTCAGAAGGATCTCGCCCGCCCCGTAGTCTTCCATGCGCCTAGCCCAGTCCACTGCGTCCAGTCCGGTGGGCTTGCGACCGCCATGGGTAAAAATCTGCCAGCGAACGGGAAGTCCCTGATCGTTTTTTTCCACACATTTGGCATCGATGGCAACGACGATGCACTGCGCCCCAAAACGGTTGGAGGCTTCCTTGACGAATTCGGGGCGAAACACAGCGGCGGTATTGATACCCACTTTGTCGGCCCCGGCGTTGAGGAGGCGGCGAATGTCTTCATTGGTGCGGATGCCCCCCCCCACCGTCAGGGGGATAAAAACCTCTTCTGCTGTTCGGCGTACCACGTCCAGCAAGGTATCGCGGTTTTCATGGGAAGCGGTAATGTCCAGAAAGGTCAACTCATCGGCCCCTTCCCAATCGTACCGCCGCGCCGCCTCGACAGGGTCGCCCGCATCAATCAGACCTTCAAACTGAACCCCTTTGACGACCCGTCCATCACGGACATCGAGGCAGGGAATGATCCTTTTGGCCAGCATTTTTCCAATGGTTCCTTTTGGAATCGGGTGGGTGGGAACATGTCCAGGGATAACCTTTCTACAAGGGTTCACCACGGGTCAAACGTACCGCCTGTCTGAAATCCAACCGGCCATCGTAGATGGCTTTGCCGGTGATGACCCCGGAAATGGCTCCCCCACGGATAAAGGGTCCGGCGTTGGCCAGGGCGTTTTTGATGTCATCCATCCCTGCCACGCCGCCCGAAAGAATCACCGGGATGGCAATGGCCTGTGCCAAGGCTTTGGTGGCCGCCAGGTTGGCCCCCGTCAGGGCACCGTCTCTGGAAATATCGGTAAATATGATTTCGGCCACTCCGGCATTTTCAAAACGTTCGGCCAAAGTTGTGGCATCCATGTCCGTCACTTCCGACCAGCCTTGAATGGCCACTTTACCGTCACGGGCGTCGATTCCCACCGACACCCGGCCGGGAAACAGACGGCAGGCTTCGTGGACCAACGCCGGATTGCGACAAGCCACCGTCCCGAGAATGACACGAAAAATACCCGATTCCAAGACCGACTCGATGGTGCCAAGGTCGCGAATGCCCCCCCCCAGTTGGACCGGAATGGTACTGGCGTCGAGAATGGCCTTGACGGCTCCGGCATTGACCCGTTCACCGGCAAAGGCTCCGTTCAAGTCAACCACATGCAGGCGTTCGGCCCCCTCACCCTGCCAACGCCGGGCCATGGCTCCCGGATCGTCGGAATAAACCGTATCCTGAAGCATGTCTCCTTGAAACAAGCGGACGCACCGACCATCCTTGAGGTCAATGGCGGGAATGACAATCATGATTATGGACTCCAGGATATAAAATTTTCCATCATTTTCAGGCCGAAGCTTTGACTTTTTTCCGGGTGGAACTGGGTGGCAAACAGGTTGTCGCGGGCGATGGCGGCACAAAAGGGGATGCCGTAGACGCTTTCACCGGCGATCATTTTGCGGTCATTGGGGATACCGTGGTAGGAGTGAACAAAATAAAACCAAGCCTCCTGGGGGATTCCCTGCCACAGGGGATGCGGTGCCGTTTGCCGCACCTGGTTCCAGCCCATGTGGGGAATTTTGAGGGCCATGGGAACATTGTTGGGATCGGGCATGGTTTTATCAAAACCGATCACTTGGCCTGCGAACAGCCCCAGCCCTGGATGGATGCCAAACTCGTGTCCCTCGGAAAACAACAATTGCATGCCGACGCAGATACCCAGAAAAGGTTTGCCCTTGTTGATGTGGTTCAGGACCGGTTCCAGCAATTGGGCCATTTCCAGATTGGCACGGCAATCGCCGAAGGCCCCCACCCCGGGCAAAACAATCCGGTCGGCCTGGACAATGTCTTCGGGGCGATGACTGATCATTACGCGTCCCCCCGATTTTTCCAGTGCCTTGGCCACCGAACGCAGATTGCCGGAACCATAGTCGATGACGGTGATCATTGCGAAATCTTTTTTGGTTGGTGTTTTTTTTCCATCAGGGTCAGACCGAAAGGGTTCCCTTGGTGCTTGGCACCGTCATGGCGCGCCTGGGATCCAGGGCGCACCCCTGGCACAAAGCCAGTGCCAGAGCTTTGAAACAGGATTCGATGATGTGGTGGCTGTTGGCACCATACAGATTTTCCACATGCAGGGTCATTGCGCCATTGCTCGCGAAGGCGGTGAACCATTCCTTGAAAAGTTCGCAATCAAAATTTCCCACCTTTTGCGTGGGAAAGCGGACATTCCAGGTCAACCCGGGGCGATTGGACAGGTCCACCACCACCCGCGACAACGCTTCGTCGAGGGGGACGTGGGCGGTACCGAAGCGCACGATTCCCTTTCGCTCTCCCAGGCATTCACGGAAGGCCTGTCCCAGGGCGATCCCCACATCTTCCACCGTATGGTGATCGTCGATGCAGGTATCGCCCTTGGCGGCGATTTCCAGATCGAACAGGCCATGTCGGGCCAGTTGATCCAGCATGTGATCGAGAAAACCGATGCCGGTCTTGATGTCGGAAATCCCTTGTCCGTCCAGGTTGAGAGTCACGGCAATGCGGGTTTCAGCGGTTTGACGTTGAATGGTGGCAAGGCGTTTCACTGGGGGTTGTCCAATCGGAGATCGATGCTGAGTTGATGGGCTGTCAATCCTTCTGCGGCGGCCAATTGTGACGCGGCGGGTCCGATGGCGGCCAGGGATTGGGGAGAACAACCGATGATGCTGGTGCGTTTGATGAAATCATGGACCCCCAGGGGACTGGAAAAACGGGCGGTACGGGAGGTGGGCAGGACATGATTGGGTCCGGCAACGTAATCGCCGATGGGTTCGGGGGTATGGCGTCCAAGGAAGATGGCCCCGGCGTTTTCGATGGCATCGAGATAACGTTCGGGGTTGGCTACGGCCAGTTCCAGGTGTTCCGGGGCGCATTGGGAAGCCAGTCGGCAGGCTTCGTCGATGGATTGGGTAATGATGATGGCACTGCGGTTGGCGAGGGCCGTCCGACATATTTCCCGGCGTTGGATGCGGGTCAAGAGTTCTTCCAGGGCTTGATTCACCTTGTTGGCCAGATCGGGTTGATCGGTGATCAAAATTGCCTGGGCGGAGGTGTCATGTTCTGTCTGGGAGAGCATGTCGGCGGCGAGCCATTCGGGGGGGGTGAGGCCGTCGGAGATGATCAAGATTTCGGAAGGGCCTGCGATCATGTCGATACCGACATGGCCGAACACCTGTCGCTTGGCTGTGGCGACGTAGATATTGCCGGGTCCGACGATTTTATCGACCGGTTGGATGGTTTGGGTACCAAAGGCTAGGGCGGCGATAGCCTGGGCACCGCCGACGCGGTAGATTTCGTCCACTTGGGCGATGTGGGCGGCGGCAAGGATGAGGGGGTTGAATTGTCCGTCCGGGGTGGGAACCGTCATGACGAGTTGGCGCACCCCGGCGACGCGGGCCGGCAAGGCGTTCATGAGTACGGAGGATGGATAGCTGGCAAGCCCCCCCGGGACGTAGAGGCCAACCCGTTGGAGGGGGCGCAAGCGTTGTCCGAGGGTGGTTCCCTGGTTATCCACATAGGTTTGCAGCCCCATGCTTGGCAACTGCCAAGTGTGATAATCACGGATGCGCTGGGCGGCCAGTTTGAGTGCCTGGACATCCTGGGGCCGGCATTGGTCGATGGCCTGTTGGATTTCATCGTGGCTGAAACGCAATTCCGGGACGGTCAACCTGATGCGGTCAAACTGGGCGGTTAGATCAAGCAGGGCGGTGTCGCCATGGTTTTTGATCTGGAGCAGAATGTCGGCAACGGTGGTTTCGACTGCGGAGGCGGCATTTTCATCCCACCGCAGCAGTTGGGCGAATGCTTGGTGAAAATGGGGGTCTAGGGTGTCAAGAACCCGAACGGGAAAATGGTTTATCCTTTGCGATTCACGATTCAATGGAGTTGCCCTGGGTTGCAATCAACCGCTGACCCTCTGGATATCGGCATCCAGGGCCCTGAGTTTTTCTTCGATGCGTTCGTAGCCACGGTCGATATGGTAGACCCTGGAGATGAGGGTTTCTCCTTCGGCGGCGAGACCGGCTAGGACCAAGGATGCGGAGGCGCGCAGGTCGGTAGCCATGACTGGGGCACCGATGAGGCGCGTGGATCCGCGCACGATGGCGGTGTTGCCACGGATGAGAATATCAGCCCCCATGCGTTGCAGTTCCGAGACGTGCATGAAACGATTTTCAAAGACGGTTTCCGTGACGATACCCGTCCCTTTGGCAAGGCTGTTGAGGACCAGCATTTGCGCTTGGATGTCGGTAGGGAAACCGGGGTAGGGACTGGTTTCCAGATCAATGGCGTTGATATCGCCATGGCATCGGATGCGGATGCAGTTGCCTTCGAGTTCATCGATGGTGGCCCCCATTTGGATCAGTTTGTCGATGGGGTTGCGCAGATCCTCGGCGCAGGTGTTGGTCAGGAGGACATCGCCACGGGTTAGGACGGCGGCGATCATGAAGGTGGCGGTTTCGATGCGGTCTGGAATGATGGCGTGATGGCAGCCCTGGAGGTGATCGACGCCGTCGATGACGAGGGTGCTGGTTCCGACCCCATGGATTTTGGCTCCCATGCGGATGAGGCATCGGGCTAGGTCGATGACCTCGGGTTCGCGTGCGGCATTTTCGAGAATGGTTTGTCCTTTGGCCAGGGTGGCGGCCATGAGAAGGTTTTCGGTGCCGGTGACGGTGACGGGATCGAAGGTGAAGCGCGTCCCTTTGAGGCGTTTGGCGCGGGCGCGGATATAACCGCCACCGAGTTCGATTTCAGCCCCCATGGCCCGCAAACCCTGGATGTGAAGGTTGACGGGGCGGGAACCGATGGCGCAACCGCCGGGGAGGGAGATTTCGGTTTGGCCATAGCGTGCGAGGAGCGGACCCATGACCAGGATGGAGGCGCGCATGGTGCGAACCAGGTCGTAGGGTGCCCTGAAGCTGGTTATGTTGGTATTGTCGATTTCAACGCCGAGTTTATCGTCGATGGTGATGGCGGAACCATGCTGGCCAAGAAGCTCCACCATGGTGGTGACATCCTTGAGGTGCGGGATGTTGGACAGGTGGACGTGGCCCGTTGTCAGCAGGCTGGCTGCCAGGGCTGGGAGGGTGGCGTTTTTTGCGCCACTGATGGAAATCGACCCACTGAGGGGGCGGCCACCACGGACCAGAATTTTATCCATGCCGCATTCATTACAGCAAACATCCCTCCAGGGCAAGAGTTAAGGTAAGGGAAAAAAAACGAGGTGGGGGAGGGGGTGGAAAAAAATTAATTTATTGCGTTGCTGTTTTTGATTGGAGCGGGCAGAGTTGGCCCCAAAAAAAATGCGGACGTTTGGATTTTTCATTTTCTTTTGCGGCGTCCTTTCGTAGGATACGGGGGAGGCTGGTGTTCGCCCCGTGGAGGTGTCGGCAGGAGGACGGGTGTGGACGCCTGTGCTTCGTCGGTTTTGCGGGATCATCAGGATGATCAGGGTTAATTTCAGGCAACTTGCAAAGGGGGGCCAGACAGGCCTGCGCCCCAACCCCCAACAAGGATAATCACATGGCTATACCAGTAAAAGCCCTTGAAGCGTTGAGCAATCGCCGCAAGGCGATCATGGAAACGGGTGACGAAGGAAAAATCAAGAAACGTCGCGAAAAAGGGTTGTTGACGGCGAGAGAGCGTCTGGACCACCTGTTTCAAGAAGGCACTTTCCAGGAGTTGGGTGCCCACGGCCAGCATCGCTGTAACTTTTTCGGCATGGAAGGCAAAGAGGTTCCTTCCGACGGTGTTGTGGTCGGGACCGGATATGTTGCTGGCCGCCAGGTTGCTGCCGCCAGCCAGGATTTTCTCGCCATGGCGGGCACTCTGGGAAAAATGCACGCCACCAAGATCGTCGCCGGGATGCGGATTGCAGGGAAGGTCGGTTGTCCCCTGGTGACCTTCAAGGATTCCGGTGGTGCCCGTATTCAGGAAGCGGTTGACGCCCTTTCCGGTTATGGTGAGGTGTTTTATGAAAACGTGCTGCTGTCGGGAGTGGTACCGCAGATTGCGGTCATTCTCGGACCGTGTGCCGGCGGGGCTTCTTATTCTCCGGCCCTGATGGATTTCATCATTATGACTCGCGAGAACGCCCAGATGTTTATCACCGGTCCCCAGGTGATCAAGGCGGTGAGTGGGCGGGAATGCACCATGGACGAAGTCGGCGGGGCGATCATGCACGCCTCGGTGAGTGGAAACGTTCATTTTGTCGCCGATAACGACGAGCACGCCATTGAAATCTGCAAAGAGTTGTTGGGCTACCTTCCCAACAACAACACCCAGGATCCTCCCCACCAACCTTATCCCGAACTCGACATGAGTATCGATGCGGAGATGGGGAATCTGGTTCCCGAGGATCCCAAGGAAGCAATGGATGTCACGAAAGTGATTGAAAGACTGGTGGACAATGGTGATTATCTCCAGGTCCATGAATTGTTTGCCCAAAACCTGATCACCTGCTTTGCACGCATTGAGGGTGTCGTCGTCGGCATTTTGGCCAATCAATCCAAATTTAAGGCGGGTTGTCTGGACATTGACGCTTCGGACAAGGGTGCCCGGTTTATCCGCTTCTGCAACGCCTTCAACATTCCCATCGTCAACCTTGTGGACGTTCCGGGGTTTTTGCCAGGCATTGAGCAGGAGCGGGGTGGCATCATTCGCCATGGTGCCAAGTTGTTGTTTGCCTACTCGGCTTCCACCGTGCCCAAGATTACCATAATTCTGAGAAAAGCCTACGGTGGATCCTACTTGGCCATGTGCAGTCAGGAGTTGGGGGCCGACGTGGTGTTGGCGTGGCCGACGGCTGAGATTGCGGTGATGGGGGCGGAAGGGGCGATCAATATCCTGTATCGCAAGGAAATGGATGAAGCGACGGACAAAAAAGCCAAATCCAAAGAATTGATCCAAGAATATCGCGAAAAGTTTGCCTCTCCCTATCTGGCTGCGGGCCGGGGTTACATCACGGATGTCATCGAACCGGGACAGACTCGGGGGCAGGTGGCGCTGGCGTTGAGAAAGTTGCTCAACAAAAAGGATTTACGCCCTATGAAAAAGCACGGCAACATCCCCCTCTAAAATGGGGTGTGAATGGTTTGCTGTTTCATGGTGATGGATTTAAGCACAAGGCCGCGTGAGCGGCCTTGTCTCTTTTTGTTGGAGACCCGCTGTCAAACAAGGAGTCAACCGTGTGGGTGTCCCTGGAATTACAAGATCCTTGGTGAGATAGGCGGCACGGAAAAAAGCTTCCGGATTCCGGTTGACTACGGGAACGTCGGGATCTTCGCTGGCAATAGCCATCCAGGTTGATGGCAAATACAAATACCGACTCCGATAAGGTGGCCTGATTCCACATCTGGATGCAGTATGGCTATGTCGGTCCAGGGTTTGAATGTGCATGTGGTCATGGCAAACTCATGGCGTCTAGGGCATTGTCAACGATATCCTTGATCTCGCTGACGGGAAGGTTGACGGCAGGCTCCAATTGCCACCAGCGTCCATGGGCCAACCAGTGGCGCAACTCCAATATATCCTCAAAATTCTTCAACAAGGCCCATTTCCAACTGTTGGTCAGATGCTTATCCCATGCAGCAAGGATTCCCTGGCCTCCTTGAAATTGCACCTTCTTTGCTTGGTTCTTGGCCGAGAAAAATAAATTCTTAAAGCAAATACTCAATGGATCTGTTCGGCTATTATTGATTCGGATGGCAAAATCATAGCGAACATGCCCCTCTACTGCGGACAAAAGGTTAAGTTTGACAAGATTTTCCAATTCCGTGACCGTGTTACTGAATAGGTCTGTTACCTCCGTGGAGGTAGTTAAGGGATCCAGAGTGATTCCATGTTTCGCGAGAAGGGTCACATCCACATCTCCCCTCAAAGCGGATAAAATCAGATCTTTCTTGAACTCCAGACTTTCTATCGAGTTCTGGTAGCAGTCCCATATATCCTCGATATTCGGAACGTAAGCAGAAACAGGAATTGAAGTCGTCATGGCCGAACCAGACTCTGTAATTGCTCCGTGAAAGTGTCTGCTGTCACTCGAAGCATTGTCTTCTGACGTTCATCTGGGGGAACGAAGTACCAATTCGCAGATGTCATCCTGTTTTCAATGGACAGCCCCTCATTATCTGGGGTTTGCGGTGTATTTTCTCCCGGATAGGTCGACGTGATACGTACAACATGAAAAGAGGGTTTTTGATCGGTATCGCTGAGAACCATTTTGATCTTCCCGAGAGGACCTTCTAAATCCATACGTCCCAAACCGCCCAGGATCACCATGCCAACAGGAGTCAGTGAAACAGTGTCCAAGCCTATGGTAATGGTCATTCTCGTCGCTTCATAACGCCCCCACTTACCCATGACTTCCTCGTAAATTGAATGCGGAGAGTTTTGCGTATGAAGCAACCCTTGATCCTGGTATGGCAGCAGCCAGTTATTAATCTCTAGCATCAGAGATTTCACTTTGTCCAACCAAATGTCTCGACGTTTTTCCCAGTCGATTGTCCTGTTTGGTGTTTCTCGTGCCTGTTTTTTTTTTAGAAATTCTGTAAATTGTCCATTGGCCATAGTATCTGCTCCAGAAAGAAATTATATTTTGTTTTCTTGGTTGAAAATATTCTCTATCGGGTCCAAACATGTACTACTACCTTACTCTTCTCAATGATCTTCCTGAATGACGCGCTGGTCGTTGCCCAATCCACCACATCCACCTTCCAGGGCAGATCCGATTTAGAGAAATCATCCTTTAAATCACCCATCAATCCGAAATTGAGAGGCTTATCCGAAATTACACACAAGTCCAGGTCCGAGTATTGTTTTGCCGTCCATTTGACACGCGAACCGAACGCCCAGACTTCATACTCAGGAACATGTTTTTTGAGAATATTCTGCACAATTTGCAGATGATCTGGACGGATATCTATCGGAGGTGTTTCAACCATTTCTTTCCTGAAGTTTCTTTAGGATGTAGCGGACTTCAACCAGAAAATCAGGAATGCTTTGTACAACGTCAACGGCAATTCCCTCATTATAAGTATGGCTCGTTTTGCCACGCATTTCTCGATAATGTTTCCAATTCGACCAGTCACCCAAAAGCAAACCCTGTTCATTTCCAGAACGAATGAGGTCAGCAAAGGCCATATCGCTGAACTCCCCTGGAGAAGCAGAGATCATTTCCAGATGGCGTTTCAACATTTTATGGCTGATTTCATAGGTGAATTCAAAGCGTTGAATCAACCCGTCACGGATTTGCGTGTCGGTAATGTCTTGCTGATAGCGCACCAACCCCTCGTCAAGTCGCTGTACAGCGTTCGCCAGTGGTGTCAGGTCGAGTTTATCCCTGTTGTCAGAACTCATACCCCAGCCCCCCAAGGTTCTTTTTTTGACAATTTGGACAAAAAGATCCAGCGGCCTGTGGGGGTGGGGGCGAGAGCACCCAGGGTTTTGGTTTTTGCCCGAAGGGCCTCATGTTTTTTGCTGCAGGGGGAACGGACACACCGTCTCCCGGGAATGGTAACGGACAGTGGGAGAGGTGATATTTTTAAATGGTGCCCAGAAGAAGACTCGAACTTCCACGACCGTAAGGCCACTAGACCCTGAATCTAGCGCGTCTACCAATTCCGCCATCTGGGCTGAACCGATCCGCAAATAAAACAGAAGCCAGGATCAATGTCAATGGGTGACCTTTGACAGGGCTATTTTTTCTCAGTGAACATGACCACTCAATTCCATCAACCCCGCCTTCTGAAATCCTTTGACCAAAATCATTCCCCCCATCCCCACGACAAAAATAGCCGCTACCTGCTGCAAGACTTTCCGAACCTTGGGGCCAACGAGGACAATGATCCAACCCAACCCCAACATGGCTGGCAGGGTGCCAAGCCCAAAGGCCAGCAGAATCAACAATCCCCCCCAAACCGATCCCGTCGCGAAAGCCTTGGCTTGAAAAGCCCAGTGCATGCCACAAGGCAAAAGCCCGGTGAGAATGCCCAATACGAGAGGTTTTTGCCAATGGTTCGCCGCTGTGGTTTTGTTTTCCAGGCGTGCCATCCAACCTTTGGCCATGCCAAACTGCAATCCGCGAATGCCCCAGGTTTCCATACCCATGACGATCATCACTATCCCCGCCACCCACAAGGGTAAAGCTGTGAGCAACGGGGAGCGTTCCACGGCGGGGGCCATGGAACCCAACCAACCGCTGAGTGCTCCCAAAAGCAGATAGGTGGACAGGCGGCTGATTCCATAAAAAAAATGCCGAACCATGAAGTCGGTTGCCCGAGGGGGGGAAGCGACACCGGCGGCAGTGCGGTGAAACCCCAAAGCGGTCACCATGCCGCCGCACATGCCAATACAATGGCCACTGGCCAACAAAGCGGTTATAAAGGTTAACCACAAGTCGATGGGCGTTGGAAACATGTTCGGGTATCCTGTCGCAAAGGTTGGTGTATCCAAGATGAATGAATCAGGGGAAGGCATGAAAAAGGTTACGTCGCCGCCAGAAGCGGCAGTCCATGTCTGTTATCATTGCGGTCTGACGGCAGACATCAAAGCCATCATCAACCAGGATGGCAAAACATTTTGTTGCCAGGGCTGCCTGGGAGCCTTCCGGTTGATCCACGGTCTGGGGTTGGAAACCTACTATGAGCGTCGTACCTTGATGGGGTCCACGAGCCTGCTGGTAGACGAAACCCAGGAACAAAACGTTGCTGCCTTTGATGATCCCGAGGTCCAAAGGGAAATGGTGCGGGATGTCCCCGGAGGACTCAAAGAGGCCCACCTGCTCCTGGAAGGGATCCACTGTGCCGCCTGCGTTTGGCTGAACGAACAAATATTGCGTCGGGTACCAGGGGTTGTGGATGCCCAGGTCAATTTTGCCAATTTTCGCGCCACCGTCCAATGGAATCCCCAACAAACCTCGCTTTCGCGCCTGATTCTGGCCTTGGGGCGGGTCGGATACAAAGCTCACCCCTATGATACGGCTCGCGTGGAACAAGTGACCCGGCGTCGGGATCGGGCCTTTCTTCTGCGCCTGGGGGTGGCCGGTTTTGGTGCCGCCAATATCATGTTCATCGCTGTAGCCCTCTATGCCGGTGCCTTCCAAGGTATGGAAACCCAATATCGTACCTTTTTTCATTGGGTGTCGCTGATCATCGCCATCCCGGTGGTGTTTTATTCCGGCAGTGTCTTTTTTCAAGGAGCTTGGCGGGGAATAAGGGCCGGGCATTTGACTATGGATTTTTCCATCGCCCTGGGAGCTGGTGTAACTTTCGTCGCCAGTGTCATAGCAACCCTGGGCGGTTCGGACAGCGTCTACTTTGATTCGGTGACCATATTTATTTTTGTGTTGTTGCTGGGGCGCACGCTGGAATCGTTGGCCCGGAGCAAGGCGGCCGGTGCCGCCGAACGACTCACCGGATTTCAACCCGATACCGCCCAGGTCATCCGCGATGGCAAAGAACAACGTCTGCACCTGCGCGATGTTCGTGTCGGGGACGAAGTGGTGGTGCGTCCTGGGGAAAAAATCGCGGTGGATGGGTGGGTTATTCGTGGACGGACGACGGTGGACGAATCGATGTTGACGGGTGAGGCGGTTCCTGTCATCAAGGTGGAAGGATCCACCGTTGCCGGAGGCAGCATCAATGTGGAGGGAGGAATTCATGTCCGGGTGCGGCGTATGGGCACAGAAACGACCCTGGCCCGAATTCTTGCCGCCGTCGTTGCGGCCCAAAGCGGTCGCAACCTTGCCCATGGTCTCGCCGATCGCATCGCCGGCCGGTTCGCCGGGACGGTTGTGATCCTTGCGGTGGGAACTTTTGCCCTGTGGTGGTGGTTGGATCCCTCCCAGGCCATGGAAAACGCCGTGTCCCTGTTGATCATCACCTGCCCGTGTGCCCTGGGGCTGGCAACCCCCGCAGCCCTGCTGGTAGCTTGTGGCGTCGCTGCACGCATGGGGGTGCTCATCCGCGATCCCGGTAGTCTGGAACGTTTGGCACGTATCCAACAACTCGTCCTGGACAAAACCGGCGTCGTCACCGAGGGAAAACCCCTGGTCACCCAGTGTTGCCCGCATCCAGAAGCCGGTATTGATGCGCGGCAACTTTTGACCCGTGCCGCCGCCGTGGAACGCTACTCCGAACATCCCCTGGGCCGGGCTGTGCTCAAAGCCTATGAAGAACAAAACTGGGGCGCGCTCCCCGAAGCGGAAAACGCCAAAAATCAACCGGGACTGGGCCTTTCGGCTTGGGTTGAAGGGTGCGAAACCCGGGTGGGACGACCGGAATTTGTCCTGGATTCGGAAAACGCCAAAAATGCCAAACCCCCGGTGCTGGACAATGATCAGCCGGTGACCTGGATCGCCTGCGCCGTGGAAGGTAAACTTTGGGGCTGGCTGGGGCTTGAAGATAAAATCAAAGTCGATGCCCAGGCCACGGTCGATTTTCTCAGAAAAAAAGGATTGACCATCACCCTGCTTTCGGGCGACCGTCAACCCACCGTCGATTGGACCGCAACCCAGATCGGTGTCCACGCGGCTATCGGCGGGGTGCTGCCCGAAGAAAAATTGCAGACCATCCGCACCATGCAGGCCCAAGGAACCAAAGAAGTCGCCATGGTCGGAGATGGTCTTAACGACGCCCCCGCCCTGGCGTTGGCCGATGTGGGCATGGCGGTGGAGCGTGCCGCCGATCTTTCGGTGGAAACCAGCGATGTGATATTGCTTAACCCCGGATTGAACTCGGTCAAATTTGTCTTTTCGCTGGCCTGGGCAACCCTGCGGGTCATTCGGCAAAACCTGTTTTTTTCCTTGGGCTACAATGCCGTGACCATACCTTTGGCCATGGCCGGCCTGGTCAGCCCCATCGTGGCCGCCATCGCCATGCCCATATCGAGTCTGGTGGTGGTGGCCAACGCCTTGCGTTTGCAACGAATCGTCCCAAACCCGTAAAGGGACCGGGACGTTACCCTCTTGGGAGAATTTCATGGATATTGTTTTTGTGCTGTTGCCCATCGCTCTTACCCTGGGGGGCGTCGGTTTGATCGGGATGCTGTGGGCCGTGAAAACGGGTCAGTTCGAGGATTTGGAAGGTCCCGCTCACCGCATCCTGTTCGACGATGACCGGGAAATGGTTCCAGACCAAACGCAAAAGCCAAAAATCGCGGCGACAACATCCCTGCCCGGGCAAGAGGGGTTAAACCTGGGTGCGACCAAAGGAAAAAACAATAAGGACGGTTCCACATAAAAAGGAACCGTCCTTAAAATAAATGCGCCTGCCGAAAATATTTTTTTTCATGTCAGAAGATTTCGGCAACGATGGAAACCTCTATTGTCCCCCTCCAAGGCTATGGACATAAACAGCCACCTGTTTGATGGCCAGGGGTGAAAGTTTGCGATTGACCCCCTCTGTCCCTGCGTTCCACGCCGGCATAAGCCCGCTACGGCCTTTGGCAATAGAAAGCCGTACTGATTTTTCGTCACCGCCATACAGCCAGATGCCATCGGCCAGATTGGGTGCCCCAATGGATTTTTCCACTGGTTGCCCCCCTGTGGTATCCTTGGCGGACCCCTTGCCACTGTCACCGTGACAGGCTACACAGCCCGCCTCGCCTTTGAAAAGTTCACTCCCACGGGCCTGGGCTTCCTTGTTGACCGGTTTGCCACCGAGGGAAAGGACATACTGAACCAAATCATCAACCTGATTGGTTTTGAAGGCACCGCCAAAATCCGCTTGGTGCGCGGGCATGAGGGCGGTATGACCGTTTTTGATGGTATCCTCAATTCCTTCAATGGACCCGTTAAGATCCGAGCATTCGCCCGTACAACAAGGAGACCCTTTCATGTCAGAAGAAGGCAAAGTGGAAACCACGGGTATAGTCGGTAACCATGGGCCAAGTCGGATAAAACACCCAGTAAACGACTGACCAGACGATTGTTGCGTAAAAGGAATACAGCCACCACCGAGGCAGGGGATTATTGAACTCCTTGAGCGGGTATCCCTCGTTATCATCCCACTGGTGCCCCGTGGTTTCCACTTTGCCTTCTTCTGACATGAAAGGGTCTCCTTGTTGTACGGGCGAATGCTCGGATCTTAACGGGTCTGGGGTTGGGGCGTGGAAAAATCCACCAATGTACCCAACATTTGCAGATAAGCCACCAAGGCGTCCAATTCGGTGATTTTATCCGGGATGCCGTCAAAATCATCAAGGGCCATGCGGTCGCCATAGCGTTTTTTCAAATTTTTGTCGTCACTCTGAAAGATTGCCTGCGCCTTGAGATCAGTGATGGCGTTGGTGATTTGTTCCTGGGTATAGGGAACCCCCACCTTGGTCAGAGCGGACATACGGTCGGCGATATCGGCATAGTCCAGTTCGGTCTTTTCCAGCCAGGGATAGGGAGGCATAACCGATTCAGGGGCGACATCCTGGGGTCGGCGCATGTGGGCCTGATGCCATGCGTTGGAATATTTACCACCGACACGCGCCAGATCCGGCCCCGTCCGCTTTGAACCCCATTGAAACGGATGGTCATACATGCTTTCGGCAGCCAGAGAGTAATGACCATAACGCAGGGCTTCGTCACGGAAAGGACGAATCATCTGGGAGTGACAATTGTAGCAACCTTCCTTGAGGTAGATGTCACGCCCTTTAAGTTCCAATGGGGTGTAGGGACGCATCCCTTTGACTTCAACGACGGTACTTTTAAGGTAGAAGAGCGGCACGATTTCCACCAATCCGCCTATGAGGACGACCACCAGGGTGAGGATGGCCATCAGCGGTATGCTTTTTTCGATAGTTGCGTGATTCACGTTGTTCTCCTTGCCAACTTAAAAAAGCGCTGGAACGATCTTCCTTCCCGTTTCATGCGGCGCGGGAGGCCGGAGCGGCTTTGTTGCCAATGGTTTTGACAAAATTGAAAGCCATCAGGAGTGCCCCGAGCAAAAAGATCAAACCGCCCACGGCACGTATGGCGTAGTAGGGATGCATGGCCCCCACGGTTTCGGCAAACGAATAGGTCAGGTTGCCGAAATGGTCATAGGCACGCCACATCAAGCCCTGCATGATACCGGAAATCCACATGGCAACGATGTATATGACGATACCGATGGTGGCCAGCCAAAAGTGGACATTAACCAACCGGACCGACCAGATGGGGGTGCCCCAAAGTTTGGGAACGAGGTGATAGAGGGCACCAAAGGAAACCATGGCGACCCACCCCAAAGCTCCCGAATGGACATGTCCCACGGTCCAATCGGTATAATGGGATAGTGCGTTGACCTCCTTGATGGCCATCAACGGTCCCTCAAGGGTGGACATGCCGTAGAACGAAAGGGAGATGATGAAAAACCGCAGAACGGGATCGGTACGCAGTTTGTGCCAGGCTCCGCTCAGGGTCATGATGCCGTTGATCATTCCCCCCCAGGAGGGGAGAATTAGCATAATGGAAAAAGTGGCCCCCAGGGTGCCGGCCCAGTCGGGCAGGGCGGTGTAGTGCAGATGGTGGGGACCGGCCCAGATGTAGAGGAACACCAGGGACCAAAAATGGACGATGGAGAGCCGGTAAGAGTAGACTGGCCGTTCCGCTTGCTTGGGGACAAAATAATACATCAATCCCAGAAAGGCGGCGGTCAGAAAAAAGCCCACGGCATTGTGTCCGTACCACCATTGGATCATGGCATCCTGCACGCCGGGATAGATGGAGTAGGAGTCGGTGAGGTTAACCGGGATGGCCAGATTGTTGACGATGTGCAGCATGGCCACAGTGATGATGAAGGCGAGGAAAAACCAGTTGGCGACGTAGATGTGCTTTTCCTTACGTTTGGCCAGGGTGCCGACAAAGTTGATAAAATAGGCCACCCATACCACAGTGATCAGAATATCGATGGGCCAGATGGTCTCGGCATATTCTTTGCCTTGGGTCAACCCCAGGGGATAGGTGATGACGGCCAGCACGATGACCAGGTTCCAACCCCAGAAGGTGAACCGGCTGAGAAAGTCGGAAAACAGGCGGGCCTTGGAGGTTCGCTGGACGATATAGTAGCTGGTGGCAAACAGGACCGATCCGCCAAAGGCAAAAATAACCGCCGAGGTGTGGAGGGGTCGGAGTCGACCGAAAGAAATGTAGGGTATTCCGGCGTTAAGATCGGGAAAGGCCAGTTCCGATGCGATGAATACGCCTAGAATAAACCCAACGATTCCGTAGATGACAGCCATGATGGTGAACATTTTCACCACATCGTAGTCATAGGTTTCCGTGGTCACCGATTGCGCGATCATTGTACCTCCTTAAGCTGGCATGGATCATCGGAACGCCCGCCATCAAAAATTATGATCTGATGAAGGGCAGATTCCAGTTTGTCGCGGACTATATTTAAATATATAATTTCCCCTGGATCAAGAAAAAATGTGAAAAACTGCCGGGAAAAGGAAATGCAACAATGGCAGAAACATCGGAATCTCTTTATTCTAACTGGAAAAAACTCTATCCCAAGCACCATAGAGGGTTTTTCCGGAATTTAAGGTGGGCCTCCACGTCGATTCTGCTGGGATTGTATGTCATTCTACCATTTTTAAGATGGGAAAGGCCGGGAGACCTGCCGGATCAGGCTGTTTTGTTCGACCTTCCTGAACGAAAATTCTATCTTTTCGATCTTGTTGTCTGGCCGCAGGATATTTTCATGCTGGCCTTGCTCCTGATCGCGGCGACCCTGGGGCTGTTTTTTATCACCGCCCTGGCGGGGCGGGTGTTTTGCGGCTACATGTGTTTTCAAACCGTATGGACCGATTTGTTTCTTTCGGCGGAACGCTGGTTCGAGGGCAACCACAAGCGTCGCATCAAGTTGGACCAATCCCCCTGGACCACGGAAAAGGTGGTGCGCAAAGTGGGTAAACATCTGTCCTGGTTGATCATCAGTGTGATCACGGCAGCGGTGTTTGTCTTCTACTTTGCCGATACCCCCACCCTGTTGCGGGGTTTTTTCGTCGGCGATGCCCCTTTTGCCGCCTGGATGACACTGTTGTTTCTAACCGTGTCAACCTATGCGATGGCGGGGTTTGCCCGGGAGCAGGTTTGCATCTACATGTGTCCCTATTCCCGTTTCCAGGGGGCGATGTTCGATGATGACACCATCATTGTGGCCTATCATCCCGAACGGGGAGAACCGCGCCAGGCCAATCGGCGGAAACGCTTGAATTCCAACGAACCGATAGGCCACTGCATCGATTGCGGGGAATGTGTCGTCGTCTGCCCTACGGGAATCGATATTCGCGTCGGTCAACAATACGAATGCATCACCTGCGGTGCTTGCATCGACGCCTGTAGAATCGTCATGGACAAGCTGAAACACCCCACCGTCAAGCTGATCAGCTATACTTCTCTCAGAGAGATGGGGGGGCAGCGGACTCGTTGGTTCAGGTTTCGGGTATTGGCCTATGGTTTTCTGCTGGCCGGTTTTTTTGCAGCGATTGCGGTTTACTTTGTCCAGAGGCCATTGGTGGAACTCAATGTGGTTCACCATCGGCAACCCATCTTTATTGTTTTATCTGATGGGAGCATTCAAAATAATTTTACCATTCGCGTCATGAACATGACTTCCAGCAAACAGGTCTATGCTGTGGAAGTGTCGGGACTCGCGGGGGCGTCCGTCAAGATTGGAGCCGTGTCTGAAATGGATGAAAAGGGCCAACCCCTGTTGTCTCTTGGCCCGGGAGATGTGGCACCCTACACTGTGTATGTCAAACAATCCCCAGACCATATCCAGCCAGGATCTCAGGAATTTAAATTTCGCTTGGTGGCCACGGGTTCCCACGGAGGTGAAAATTTTTACCAAAGCGTTTTTATGAGGCCGTAATGGACGACAAAAACCACGACAGGGTCGAAGACCGTCGCCGCCTCAATCCTTGGATCGTCGCCCTCCTGCTTTTTTTTGTGTTCCTGTTGGGAGCCAATGGTTTTATGATTTACCGGGCACTGACAACCTTTTCCGGGGTGACCACCCCCCACCACTATGAACAAGGACTGGCCTTCAACACGATACTGGCCCAGCGTAAGGGGCAGAATGAATCGGGGGTGTCGGCTTGGCTGCTCGATCCTGGCCTGGTCAGTGGTGAATCGGGAAAGGTGCGCCTGGTTTTAAAAGATCGGTTGGGTGCTCCGTTGACCGGTGTTCAGGTTCAGGGGGTTCTGTATCGGAGCGTGCAGGCGGGAATGGACCAGCCGTTTGTCATGCTGGAACAAGAGCCAGGTCACTATGAAACCCGGATCACCCCACCCCTTCCGGGACATTGGGAGTTGCGGCTTGAGTTGCGGGGAACTGTGGGGCTGTTATTTTACAACCAGCCAGTGGAAGTGGCGATGGAATCCAAGGGAGAATGAACCAATGGATTTTGAAAAAATGGTGCTGCTGTCGAAGGAATTTTCGTTAATATTGTTCTTTTTATTGTTCCTGGCTATTGTCATCTGGGCTTTTTGGCCTGGAAATCGACAACGTTTTGAAAAGGAAGGGGAAAAAATTTTGGATGAAGATTAATGCGTGTTGACATTAAATAAAATTATTAAAAGAAAAAAGGGGTCTGTGGGATTTCCCCCAGGATTTTGTTTTTTCGTGCGCCCCTTATCCCGGTGCGTTTTTCTAAATGTTTTTTCTTATGAGTGAACACCATGGCACGGCAACCCAACCCGATTCTACCAAAACTTGGCTTCACTCTGGTTGCCATTGTCGGAGCGTTTTCCTTCGGCATGATAACCGTCGCGCACGGTGAAACCGTCAGTGCCTCGTGGATGGTTATCGCTGCACTGTGTGTTTATACCCTTAGCTATCGCTACTACAGCTTGTTCATCGCCAGAACCGTCATTTCTCTCGATTCCAACCGTCCAACCCCGGCGGTCAGGTACAACGACAACAAAGATTTTGTCCCCACCAATCGCATCGTGCTTTATGGCCATCATTTTGCGGCCATTGCCGGAGCCGGTCCGTTGATCGGACCGGTCTTGGCGGCCCAAATGGGCTACTTTCCAGGGATGTTGTGGATACTCATCGGCGTCGTCCTGGCGGGGGCGGTGCAGGATTTCATGATTCTTTCCATTTCTATGCGTCGTGGTGGCCGTTCGTTGGGGGAAATTATTCGTTCCGAAATGGGTCCCATACCGGGTGGTGTGGCCATGATCGGCATATTCGGGATCATGACCATACTTTTAGCCGTCCTCAGCCTGATCGTCGTCAAAGCCATGGCCGAAAGTCCATGGTCCGTCTTTACTGTCGTCATGACCATCCCGATTGCCGTTTTCATGGGCGTCTACATGAAAAAGCTTCGCCCTGGCCGTATCGCCGAAGTCTCCGTCATCGGGGCCATACTTCTCGTTCTGGCCATCCTCGGCGGTGGCCAAGTCGCCATCCACCCGGTTTGGGGTCCCCTGTTCACCCTCACCGGGGTGCAGGTTGCGGCGGGACTGATCGCCTATGGTGCTCTGGCCTCCATATTGCCTGTTTGGTTGATGCTGTGCCCGCGTGATTATCTGTCCACCTTCCTGAAAATTGGCACCATCGTCTTGTTGGCTGTTTGCGTCCTTTTGGCAGCCCCCCTCCTCAAAATGCCTGCCATCACCCCGTTCATCGATGGAACCGGGCCTGTCTGGAGCGGTGACCTGTTTCCTTTTTTGTTCATCACCATCGCCTGTGGGGCTTGCTCTGGCTTCCACTCCCTGATTGCTTCCGGTACCACCCCCAAAATGATTGCCAACGAAAACGATGCCCGCTTCATCGGTTATGGCGGCATGCTGATGGAATCCTTCGTGGCCATCATGGCGTTGTGTGCCGCCTCTATACTTGAACCCGGCATCTATTTCGCCATGAACGCCCCTGCCGCCGTCCTCGGCGGTACCATCGATACCGCCGTGACCGTCATCAATCATTGGGGGTTTTATATTACCCCCGACATGCTGACCCAGTTGACCCAGGATGTCGGTGAAAAAAGTCTTCTGTCCCGCACCGGGGGAGCACCAACCCTGGCTGTGGGCATGGCCTATCTTCTGTCGGTATTTGGTGGTACCGCCTGGATGGGGTTTTGGTATCATTTCGCCATACTGTTTGAGGCACTGTTCATTCTTACCGCTGTGGATACCGGCACTCGTGCCTGTCGTTTCATGGTTCAGGACATGCTTGGTGTGGTATTCAAACCTTTGTCCCGTACCTCCTCACTGGCTGCCAACATTCTGGCAACCTTCTTTGTCGTCAGTGCCTGGGGCTATATCTTGTACCAGGGGGTAGTCGATCCTTTTGGCGGCATCAACAGCCTGTGGCCGTTGTTTGGCATTTCCAACCAAATGCTGGCGGCTTGCGCCTTGATTCTGGCAACGGTGGTGCTGTTCAAGCTCAAACGGGAAAAACTGGCATGGGTTCCCCTGATTCCCGCCCTGTGGCTGGTCGTTTCCACCATGACGGCTGGTTACCAAAAAGTGTTCGACGCCAATGCCAGGATCGGGTTCCTGGCCCATGCTGAAAAATATCAGGATGCCCTGAATAAGGGCCAAATACTGGCACCCGCCAAAACTCTCGACCAGGTGGCCCAGATCGTTGCCAATGATCGTTTGGACGCCCTGCTGGCAGCGTTTTTCATGGGGGTTGTGGTCATCATGCTGATTTTTGGGATCCGCTCCTGCCACCTTGCCTTGCGCAACAGCCACGTTACAGCCACCGAAGACCTTCCCCCCTCACAAGAAGACAGCCCTGTCCTGCGTTGCTGCTGAACTATTTCTCGGACGTATCGGAGAAATAGTGTTTGGCAAAAGAAATGCACTGGTTAATGGTCAAGGGGGAGATCATCTCCCCGGCGGGGTTTGGGACAGAACTCTGAGAATTTCAGTTTATATACAAACGTTCATTTTAAAATATGGCAGAAAAATATTGAAAATGGTGCCTGGATCTGTCTTTGTGCTTGAAAAGCATAGGCAAAGTGCGTAACATGGGTGTCAAGGAAGTAAATTATGTTCTGAATGATTTTTTCTGGAGGAGAGCACTAAGTCGGGTTAATCAATTTATTTTAACTTTTTTATTTATTTCTTAGTTATAAGAATCGGGATGCGGATAGAAAAAATCTGGACGCATGCCGCCTTTCAAACAAGTTTGTCCAGGCGATTCTTACCACACCGGTTGATTGGGGACCGGGTTGGTTTGTTGCGGGTTTTTATGTTGGAGTGCTCTGACCATGGCCAAAAAATCTTCTTCAGGAACTGCACCGGCAGAAGACGCCTCCTTGGTGGAGCTTTCCTTCGAGCAAATGCGGGAACTCGAAGAAAAACGCCGCCAGGAAGAGAAGGCTCATGTGCGTGAGGAATCTGAAAAAATTCGCCAATTGCGCGAAGAGGAAGGGGCCAAAGGAAAATCCAAGAAAAAGCCGGAAGAAAAAATTACCTTGGGGTTGGCCCCTGTGGTTATCGAAGAAAAAAAAGCAGGTCTCCCGGACCGTATCAAAAAATTGCCGAAAAACCATCCGGAACGGGTACTCTATGAAAAAGGCTACAAGGAACGGGAGCATAAGGAGTGGGTCGAGGCATCCAAAAGAAGACGTCAAGCTGTCCGCAGGGTTGACAAGCTTTTGATTGCTGAAGTCTTTGTTTTCGTTCTGGCGGTGGGATCGCTTTATTATGGGATCCTGAAATATGTCGATAAGGTTGACTATACCCGGGGTGAAATCATCAAGGTGTTAAAGCATAAACAATACAGCTTGAGGGACCCGAAAATATCCGACGATTTTCAATATTTGCACATGGTCAACTGGCTGCCGCGACTGAACGATTTGTTTGTTAAGGCCAAATCTTTGGAATTCAATTATGACACCCTGGACGACAATCCTGAGGAAGGTACCTACCTTGATTATATCCGGCGCCATAAAAAACCTTTCGACGAAAGGGAGGCTATGGCTTGGCGCATCCGCGAAGTCCGCAAACCAAAAAGTGCGCACGATTAGTGATTAAATCGCTACCATCTTGAGGATATGCCGTTCCAAATGATTGTGGGTCCAGGGGCGAGGCCCCGAACAAATAATTTTGTATTCGCAAGATGGGCGCGGTTTGGTTTGTGTACCGGAGAAACAGAAGTCTGCCATTGGTATTCAGGAAAAAAAGGTGGTTGTGATGTAACCATTTAGACCCCGTCATTCCCGCGAAAGCGGGAATCTAGGATTTGCGGGACTTCCCTGGGTCTCCGCTTTCGCGGGGATGACGTTTGTCAAAGGGGGGGTGAACGGTTACGGTTGTGATCCGGGGGGAATCGATTTCTCTGGCGAATGTGTGTGTTTTCGCGAATATTGGCCCATGATCAGATTTTACAATTCGCAGACTTCAGGCCGTGGTGGTTTTTCTCTGATCGAGATGGCCATACTTTTGGTGGTCGCGGGGACGGTGATGCTCGGTGCCATCTCGGCTATTCGATCCCAGGCAAGCAAAACCCGGGTGGAAAAGACGCAGCAAGCACTGCGGGAGATCGATGACGCCCTCCTGGGTTTCGTTACGGCCACAGGCCATTTGCCATGCCCGGACTGGTTTATCGGGGTGGCGGCGGATGGCAGGGAAAACAGAGACAGTGCTACGGGGGTGTGTGTCAATTCTCTCGATAATAATCAATTGGGGTTGTTGCCATGGCAGAGTCTTGGAATCAAACCCATGGATCAGTGGGGCCATTTCTATTCCTATCGTGTTTCCAGTGCCTTTACTGTCAATGGAGGCTATACTTTTAACAGCAATGGCGACATGACGATTTTTACCGAGAATGGCGATGTCCTGGTTAGTGATGTCCCAGTGGTAGTGGTTTCCAGTGGACCCAAAGGTCTTGGTGCTTATGTGATGAGCCTGGAGGCGAGAACAAAAATAGGTTTCACAAATGCGACAATGCGTGAAAGAGAAAATATTATAAACGACGGCGATAATACCGACAATGTGGATCCAAGGACATTTTTTCAGGCGGGAGATGATATTCTCATGTGGATTCCTCCCAATACTGTTAAGCTTTTGGCACTGGTATCCAACTGGCTGCCATGACGTAACCCTTCGGTTCCCCCTTTTTTTTAAAGGTTGAAATTATTGTGGGGGTCCGGGGGGTGTGTCCGAGAGGTTCCAATATTCAAATTGACTGAAAGGTGTCAATCCGGGGAATTGTCCGTTCGTCC
>JACSDG010000199.1 GCA_015660855.1 Magnetococcales bacterium | reverse complement strand
ACCTTGTGGGCTGCTGCCTCCAAACCTCCGCCGGGGGGAGAACCTCCCCCCGGACCCCCGCAATAATTTTTGCCAATAACAACGTTAGCGCATATGGGGATGATCCCCCCCTTAACTCCCACAAAAATTTTTGCCAAACTTTGTTTTTCCGATACATCAAAAACTTGCCTTGCATTGTTGAATTTTTCCATTAAAATCAGGGTTAGTGTCCCCACTTGCAAAGAACGTGGGGACCGTGCGCGAAAAACCTCAAGTCCATAGCCCACCGTGCCGATGCAATACCATGGGGGGCATTTTGCATGTTCCCTTCTTCGAGGATATGTTTACAGGCAGTGGGAGAAAGTCCATGTTCAACGCGATTCCAGCAACAACTGCCCTCGGGGGCAGCAATCCCATGATCCAACAGACGGCTCTGGCCAATGTTTCCCAGAACATCCGTACCAATAACCAGGAGCAACTGGAAGCCAAACATGTTGCCAGCCTGAAAGAAACACGGCAAGCGCGTCGTTTGCGTGATGAAACTGCCGACGAGGACCGAAATGCCGGAGATGACCCCAGCGAGTCCCGCGCCTCCGCCCTGTCAAGCATGATCAAAAGGGGCCAGGATCAGGTTGTCGAGACCACGCATGCCGTGTCTTCGTTTCTGTTGAGCGTTGCCGCAGGATCTCCCCAGGCTGACGGAAAGCCTGAGGAAACCCAGGTGCCCAACAAACCTTCCAGTCCTAAGTCCATTGATGTCATAGCCTAAAACCTAAAACAGGGTGCGGACGTTTTGTTTGCACCCTGTCTGGCATGACTATTTTTCCCCAAAGCCCCGCATCCAAAGACCTGCCCCATCGGTCTGCCTGGAGTCTTCTGGTATACGCCCCGGTTTTCTGCCATTAATCCTGTGACATCCGTGTCGGAGTCTGGTTCAATAGAACCATGACTCAGGAACATGACAAATCGGGCCAGACGATACCATGTCTTCGCTGCCGTCACTTTCGAATTACCTGGGAGCCTGACTTTCCAAGGTCCTGTCGGGTTATGGGTTTCAAAACCACGAACTGGCCTTTCCTTGAGGTGCTGCGCAGTTCAGGGAAACCTTGCTTGGCGTTTCAGGAAAAACCAAACCTTTCCGACAAAAAAAAAGTGGAACCCGAACCGGCTGATCCCCAGGAAAATCCGAAGCGGTTTTCCAGGATCGTATGAAAAAAACGGGTATCAGGCAACAGATAACCGTTCGGCCCCCCTCCCCTCTTTTTTTAAGGTTGAAACTATTGCAGGGGTCAGGAGCGCAGCCCGGACATCCAAAACCTTGGAGGCTCCGCCTCCAAACCTCCGCCGGGGGGGATGATCCCCCCCGGACCCCCGCAAAAATTTTTACCAATAACAATGTTAGCGCATATAGGGCAATCCCCCAGACCCCTTTTTTCTTTCAATAATTTAACTCACGATGCGTCGGTTTTCCAGGGAGAGGCAAACAAATGATCGAATGTCAACACGCCCAGGAAATCGGCTTACTTTTCCCCGACAAGACGTTCAAAAAGATCCAATCCGCCTTCAAGCCGCAAAATAGATTTATCCTTGCCCAGAAGAACCAAAGTTTCATGGATTCCCGGCGATACCGTGGTCCCCGTCAATGCCAGCCGCACAGGCTGCGCCAACTTGCCCATTTTCAGCTGATGATCGTCAAGAATTTTATTGAAGACCGTCTGAATTTCATTGATTTCCCAAGATGAATCTTTTATGTTTTTCAAGCTTTTAATAAGGTTTTCCAGAGGAAGGCGCAGATCCGGAGTATAATGACGGCGGATCCCTACTGCGTCGTAAGGGTGGAGATCATCGACAAGAAGAAAGCGGCACTTTTCTGACATTTCCACCATGGTTTTGCTGCGCTCCTGGAAATAAGGGATCATGGCTTCCAGGCGTTCGCGTCCAGGGTTAGGCAGACCCAATCGATCCAGATGCCAGGATAATTCGGGGGCGAGATTGGCCGGTTTGGCGGCACGAATGTGTTGACCATTGAGCCAAAGAAGTTTTTCCGGATTGAAAATACTGGCCGATCGACCAAGCCTGGTGACGTCAAAAAGGCGTTCCAGTTCCTCCATGGTGAAAATTTCCTGGTCGCCATGAGACCATCCCAGGCGTACCAGATAGTTGTTGACGGCGGCCGGAAGGAACCCATCCAGGCGGTATTGCAGTACGCTGACGGCACCGTGACGCTTGGACAGCTTGGCTCCATCGGCACCGTGAAGGAGGGGCATATGGGCGTACTGTGGCCGTTGGTAGCCCAAGGCCTCCAGCAAGTGGATCTGACGTGGGGTGTTGGAAATGTGATCCTCACCGCGCAACACTAGGTTGATGGCCATGTCATGATCGTCAACCACCACCGCCAGATTGTAGGTGGGGGAGTTGTCGGAGCGAACCAGGACAAGGTCATCGAGTTCGTTGTTGTCGAAACGTATTTCCCCCTGGATCAGATCATTCCAGAACACCTCTCCAGTTTTTGGGGTTTTGAAGCGGATAACCGAAGGCCCCGTGTCGGATAACCTCGGATCGCGGTCACGGCAGCGACCGTCATAGCGCGGCTTGATTCCATTCTGACGCTGGGTTTCGCGCATGTTGTCGAGTTCTTCCACCGTGCAGGTGCAGCGGTAGGCCCCGCCTTCGTTGAGCAACCGGTGTGCCTCATCCAGATGGCGAGTGTGATTGGCCGATTGGAAAAAAGGTCCCTCGTCGGGATCCAGCCCCATCCAACGCATCCCTTCAAGGATGGCGTCCACGGCTTCCTGGGAGGATCGTTGCCGATCGGTGTCCTCGATACGCAACACCGTGGTTCCGCCATGAGATCGGGCGTGCAAATGGCAGAACAAAGCCGTGCGCGCGCCGCCGATATGAAGAAATCCGGTAGGAGAAGGGGCAAAACGGGTTCTGAGGGACATAGAAACTTTCAAACCTTTCGTTAAATCCTTTAGGAGCCATTGAACAAAACGCTGCAAGGATACATGATTGGCATCGGTGTGTCATGTTCTTGCATCCTGGCTTCCTGGCCGGGTGTCGATTAGAATTCACCAAATCCATTAGGGTCCGACATCTCGCATCCAAGAGGGTCGCAGCATCTTCCAAGGAAAGGAAAAGGAGCCAGTTGCCGTGGGAACACCAAAAGATTTGAACAATCCGGACGTTTACGCCGAAGCCCTCTATCACGCCGCCATGACGGATGATGCCAAGGCCCTGGCCTGTTGGCTGGCCGACGACCCGGAGGCGGAAGCCGGGCCGTTTTGGAAATGGTATCTCCATTTTGCCGAACGGCTCCTGGACATGGCACCCGATCCGGAGCACGGGTTTGTTGTGCGTGACCGCCGCACATCGCAGCCGCCAAGAATTGGCCGCAACGACATCTGCCCTTGTGGGTCAGGTAAAAAGTACAAACAGTGCCACTTGAACCAGGAGGGCAACGTTGCCTGGAAACTGGGGTCACCGACCCCGGCCATCCGCGCCGTAGCCACATCGCGTCTGATTCACGACTGCCCCCCCCAGGTTCTGGATCGTGTCCCTCGTGGCAAGGCCTCCGACATGGTCCTGACAGAAATGGCCGCCACCTACCATGGCCATGGCCGGCTTGACGAAGCCATCACCCTTCTTTCGGGGGTTTTGGCTGGCAATCGCGAGGATCCGTATCTCTTGTGGGACTATTGGATAGCCCGACATGCGGAATGGCTGGTTGACGCGGAGCGGGAAAAGGATGGAGAGAAGTTTTTGTTGGACGAGTACGACCAACCGCGCAAAGTGACCCGATGGCAGGTCGCACAAAAGCTGGCCGCATTTTACATCGACCTTGGAGACACTGAAAACGCCAATATCTGGGTCGATACCGCCATGGAGGGCAATCCGGAAAACCCTTTCAACCATTACCTCAAAGGGATGCTGCTCCATTATGTGGAATCGTGGGATGAAGCTGCGGCAGCCTACGAACGGGCTGAACAACTCATGACCGGATTCCGGGAAGAGGAAAAAAGGTATATGAACGAACTGGTGACCGATTCTCTGGCCCGCGCCAAGAATCACCAACCTTTGGACGATGGCCAGGAGGAAGCAACACCCACCGGGAATCCGGCTGGTGCAGAACTTGGCCAGGATCAGGCATCATGAACAGAACCCATTATTGTAACGATATTCGCGATCATTCCGTCGGGCAAAAGGTTTGTCTCTCCGGTTGGGTTCACCGTCGGCGGGATCATGGGGGGGTGATTTTTGTCGATCTGCGTGATCGTACCGGCCTGGTTCAGGTGGTTTTCAGTCCGGAACGTGAAGCGACTGTGCATCATCGCGCCCATGAACTCCGGAGTGAATATGTCGTGGAAATATACGGGGAGGTGACCCGCCGTCCCAAGGAAACCGAAAACACGAATCTTCCCACCGGCATGGTGGAGGTCAATGTGGATCGCCTGGAAATCCTTAATGCCTCCAAGCCGCTGCCTTTTCAACTGGATGATGCGGAAGTGGGCGAAGGAGTTCGTCTCCAATATCGTTTCCTGGATTTGCGTACCCCCAGGATGCAAAAAAATCTTCAATTTCGGCACCGGGCCAACCAAGTGGCGCGCCGTATCCTCGATGAAGCTGGGTTTCTGGAAATCGAGACTCCCATGCTGACCCGCAGCACCCCCGAAGGGGCGCGTGATTATCTGGTCCCCAGTCGGGTCAGTCCCGGGCAGTTTTATGCCTTGCCGCAAAGTCCACAGCTTTTCAAACAATTGCTGATGATTTCCGGCTACGATCGCTATTTCCAGATTGTTCGTTGTTTTCGTGATGAAGATTTGCGTGCCGACCGTCAACCCGAGTTTACCCAGTTGGACTTGGAAATGTCGTTCGCAGGACCTGAAGATGTCATGGCCTTGACGGAAAAAGTGGTAGCCGGAATTTTTCAGGGCACGCTGGGCCTTGAAATTCCCCTTCCCATCCGCCGGATCACTTATGCCGAAGCCATGGATCGCTATGGTCTGGACGCCCCCGATGTGCGTATCCCTATGGAGCTTAAAAATATAACTGAAACCATGTCGCAAACGGGATTTAAAGTATTTGCCGATCAGGTTCGAATGGATGCTCAGGGGCGACGGCGTGGGGTGATCAAGGTGTTGCGGGTTCCAGGGGGAGGTCAGCGTTTAAGCCGCAAGCAAATTGATGATTATGGCAGTTTTGTTTCTGTTTACGGTGCCAAAGGTTTGGCGTGGATCAAGGTGAATGGTCCATGGAGTGAGGAAGGGTGGCAGTCGCCCATCGTCAAGCATTTCTCCGATGCCGAGAAGGATGCCATTCAAGAAATAACCGGGGTCAAAGCAGGAGATTTATTATTTTTCGGAGCCGACACGGCCAAGATTGTCAACGAATCTTTGGGACGGCTTCGTGTGCGTCTGGCCCGGGATTTGGACATGATTGAGGACAAACCTTTTTCGTTGGTTTGGGTGACTGATTTTCCGTTGTTGGATTGGGATGTGGAAGCCAAGCGTCCGGTATCGGTGCATCATCCTTTCACGGCACCGTTGGTGGAGGATTTGGCATTGCTTGAATCCACGGATGTTTTCGATCTTCTGAAAGTTCGTTCCCGAGCCTACGATTTGGTATTGAATGGAATTGAGGTTGGGGGGGGATCGATTCGTATTCACGATCCTGCCATGCAGAAGCGTATACTTTCCTTGTTGAATATTGGCGAGGAGGATGCGGAACGCAAATTTGGTTTTTTGTTGCAGGCGTTGGAATATGGCGCACCGCCACATGGTGGTTTGGCATTGGGAATGGACCGGATGATGGCTCTGATGTTGGGTTCCGAGTCCATCCGCGATGTTATTGCCTTTCCGAAAACCCAAAAAGCGGGATGTGCCTTGACTCAGGCTCCGTCGGAGGTGGATGAACTGCAATTGCGTGAATTGTATTTACGGCGTGTGGTTCGGCCCAAAGGGGAGTCGGCTTGAGTAACCGTTCACCCCCCCCTTTTTTTTACTCGATGTTCAAGTTTTTTGAGGCTTGACATATGATGGGGATGTGGAAAGTGGCAGCAGTGTCAGCTCATCAGACTCGAAACCGAGCGTTGCAAGG
>JACSDG010000040.1 GCA_015660855.1 Magnetococcales bacterium | reverse complement strand
TTTGACTTTGATTTTGATTTTACAGCCCCCCAAGGGGGGTCTAGGGGCGCAGCCCCAGGGTTTTGATTTTGTTTTTTTGCCCGCAGGGCATCATGTTCCGTCCTCCCTCCCTTCTTTTTCTCTGAGAGTATTGTAGGGGTCCGGGGGGGATGATCTCCTCCGACTCTCCACAGTAGTTTCAACCTTAAAAAAAGAGGGGGGAATGGGTGGGTGCGCTTTGGCTGGTTTTGACGGTTGCTGTCAATATCTTTGCGTGTGGCGATTCCTTGACGGACAATCGATATTGTAGGATTATGCTCTGGGGTCGCATGGGGGCACACGCTGGGGGCGGGTCTCCGAATTAATTTTGTAACATTATGTTTTATATGTCTTATTTCAATAGTGTGGCAGGTTAATGCACGTTGAAATGGGGGGGATGAGGTTTTTCTGACTTGGCATAATGCGTGCAATGAAGAGGGACATACGGGGCCAGTAGCCGGGGCATGAGTGTTCAACCCCTTGTTTCTCATTGTTTTATGAGCAGGCAAATGGTTGGCGGCCTCACAGAGAAACCGGTTCTGGAGTATCTGGAATCGATTTTTAAGGAAACCACCGCATGTACTTTCAAAGAACGCTTAAAAATTCCATCCGTTGCACTGGGATCGGGCTGCATGGGGGCAGGAAGGTTTATGTGTCGTTGCGTCCGGCACCGGAGAATACGGGGATTGTTTTTCATCGCACCGACTTGAAGGGGGCACTGATTCCTGCCAAGGCCAAGTATGTCACCGACACGCGGCTTTGTTCGACCCTTGCCAACGAGGATGGGGCGCAGGTTTCCACGGTGGAGCATCTGTTGGCTGCCTTTGTGGGGTTGGGTGTGGACAATGCCTACGTTGATCTGGACGGTCCGGAGGTTCCGATCATGGATGGCAGTGCTGCGCCGTTTGTTTTTCTCATCCAATGTGCAGGGGTGGTTGAGCAATCCTTGCCCAAAAAGTGGATCCGTATCAAGCGTCCTATTTCGGTCACTTCGGAGAATAAAAAGGTTTCTTTCGAGCCTTGCGACCATTTTCGTGTCAGTTTTATGATTGATTTCGAGCATCCCTTGTTGTCGAAACAGGGGGTTGGTCTGGATATTACCGAGACGACTTTCATCAAGGACATCAGTCGCGCGCGCACCTTTGGTTTTCTCAAAGATTTGGAAACGTTGCGTGCCAGTGGTTTGGCCAAGGGGGGGTCTTTGGACAATGCCATTGTCATCGGTGATTTTCGCATCCTCAACGAGGGGGGGTTGCGTTATGAGAAAGAGTTTGTGCGCCACAAAATCATTGATGCCATAGGCGATCTTTATCTCCTGGGTCATCCCATTCTTGGACATTTCAAGGGGGTTCGTTCCGGGCATGCCATGAACAACAGCCTGCTTAGAAAACTGTTAAAGCATCGGGATGCGTGGGAGTTTGTCGAGGCCCAGCCCAAGGTGGATGCGGTTGAACAGCTTCCTTATGCCATTGTCCCCGGTGCCGAACAGCCTGCGTATGCCATGACTGCGTGATTTTTTTGGCCGTCTGGGAGTAACCATTCAGCCCCCCCTTGTTTTCATTAAATGGTTTTAATCTGTGTGGGGGTTAGGGGGCGAATCCCCCAAGGTTTCGGTTTTTGCCCGAAGGGCATCATGTCTGGTGTCGGAAAAAAGTTTGCCATTACGTGTAGCGGGAAACTATTGCGAGGGGGCGGGGGGAATCATTTCCTCCATGCCCCCTTAGTGATTTAAACCGCTCCCGGCTTGGGATGTGTAGTTTCCGTCATCCCCGCGAAAGCGGGGATCCAAAACTCGAAGCTACCGATCAACGCCCTGGATCCCCGCTTTCGCGGGGATGACGTTTGAAAACTACGTATCCCAAGCTGGTTGAGGTTTAAGCGTATATAATAAATAAATTTGGCAACAGTTATTGCGGGGGTTAAGGGGGGCAAGACCCGTAACCGTTCAGTCCCCCCTCTTTTTTTTCTTTATAAGTATTGCGGGGGTCCGGGGGGAGGTTCTCCCCCCGGCGGAGGTTTGGAGGCGGAGCCTCCAAGGTTTTTCTTTTGATTTTGACTTTGACTTTGACTTTGATTCTGACTTTGATTTTACTGCTCCCCAAGGGGGTCTAGGGGCGCAGACCCAGGGTTTTGATTTTGTTTTTTTGCCTGAAGGGCATCATGTTTATGATGCCCTTCAGGCAAAAACCAAAACCTTGGGGGCTTCGCCCCCAAACCCCCATAGGCAATGAAGCTTTTTGTTTAAATTCAAAAACAAAGTCAAAACCCTGGGGGCAATCCCCCAGACCCCTTTTTTCTTTCAATAATTTTATTCACGATGAATCAGTTTTCCAGGGGGGATCATCACCCCCCCCCCTTGCTGCGGTTTGGAGGCGGCAGCCTACCAAGTTTTTGGTTTTTGCCCCAAGGGCATTATGTTAACTTATCGCTGTCTTCCCATGGCTTTCAATCCCGTCATCATCGCATGCGTTGCTTTGACGGTGTTGTGCGGTTGCGACAATGGCCCCCCTCGCACGTCCGATGTTAATCCCATTGAAGAAGTTTCAGTTTTTCAACAAGGGGACAAACTTTATGCCAGTGCGCGTCTCCGATCCGACTACCTGAACAGGATACTCAAGGAATCTGGACACGGCGAACCGCTTGTGGCCAATTTTCGGTTTGATTTTTATCGGCAACAAAAATATTTTCCCGACCTGCGACTGAGCCATGAAAATGTTCAGCGGCGTTTGCGTCTGCGACTGATCACCGAACGCTTTGAACTGCTGGAACTGCCGCAAAAACGGATGCAATATACCCCTGACGAGGATGAGGCTATGAGCTTTTTTGGCGTCCCACGTTACATTATCCTTGGTTCGGGCGTGCATTTGCCGCTCGGCAATCGCTACTATCTCAGGGTGGCGTTTTCCGAGGAGCATCAAGGAATGTCCTGGATTTTGGGGGGGCTGAACCGATTGCTCACCATGACACCTCCGGAAATTTATGAAAAAACTATAGAGTTTCAACCGCCATGAACGTCTTATCAGAAAAAAAGAAGAATCGGTGGGTCTGGAGCCTTTTGTTGCTGGTGGTGATTGTCATCACCATGATCACCGCCCAGGGGTTGCGGGGATCGGCCTCGGTCGCTGGAGAGTACAGCCTGTTTTTTCTGCTGCTCCTGTACCTGAATTTGTTTTTGGCATTGGTTCTTGGGGTATTGGTTTTTCGCAAAGTGTTTCGATTGTGGCAGGATCGTTATCAACATCGTGCCGGATCGAAACTCAGAATGCGTATGGTTCTGATGTTTGTATTGCTGTCGCTGTTGCCTACCCTGGTGATCGCCATACTATCGCTCAATTTTCTCAACCGTGGGGTGGATTCCTGGTTTTCCGACCGAATTTCATTGGCCTTGGAAAGTTCATTGGATGTGGCCCGGGCCTATTACCACGAAAACCAGCGCACCGTTCGCCATGATGCCGAGGCCATCGTTCGCAACCGCAGAGTTACTTCAGCCCTTTCGTTGGGTGGTGCCGAGGCGACAGTTTCGTTGTTGGAGGTCGAGCGTCAAGCCCGAGGACTGGACGAAATTGCCATTTTGCGCGCCGATGGTACCCGTTTGGCCCGTGCCGGGGAACTCCCTTTCGATCCCATTCCCGATCTGACCGCCATGAACGAAGGTTCCAGCAAGGCCCTCATGATCATCAACGATGCCGGTGATCGGGTGCGGGCTTTTGTGCCCCTGGGGGAAGGGTTGTTTATTTCTGCCGGTCATTGGATCGATCGGCAAGTGTTGGGACGCATGGAAAATATTGAATCCACATTCACCCATTATAAAAAATTGCGCGCGACTCATGGACTCCTCAAGGCCAATCACACCGTCACTCTGGTCCTGATTACACTGCTGCTGTTGCTGGCGGCGATCTGGTCAGGTTTTGGCATTGCCAACAGTTTGACCGATCCTATTACCGACTTGGTGATTGGCACCCGGAAAGTGGCGCAGGGAGATCTATCGGTCAATCTGCCCATAAGCGGTGATGACGAATTGGCAACATTGATGACGGCCTTCAATGCCATGACCCGCAAGCTTAGTGAAAACCATGAAGAATTACAAAACACCAATGCCCTGTTGGAAGAACGCCGTCGCTTCATGGCAGCCATCGTCCATAATATTTCTTCTGGAGTCATAAGCGTTGATCAACACAATGATGTGACGCTGATCAATCCCACCGCTGCCAAGCTGTTGGCGATTGATCCCGTCGCAGCACTGGGGCAAAAGCTTGGAGAGGTCATTCCGGAAGCATTTTTGCAACCATTGCAAACTTTTTTGCAGGAACAGAAAGATCGGTCTATTCCTCCCCCTCCGCCCATTCCTGGGGAGCCTACCCATCCTGGAATCCAGATTTTGATTGCGGGGGTGAACAAACCGATGACACTTCTGACCCGCATCACGCTGCTTGAGGACCACCAGGGCGAAAGTCGGGGATTCATAACCACCTTCGATGATATTACCGACGTTCTGGTTGCCCAGCGCACTTCCGCCTGGAGTGAGGTTGCCCGGCGCATTGCCCACGAAATCAAAAATCCCCTGACCCCCATTCAACTGTGGGCGCAGCGTATCAGGCGCAAGTATATGAAGAACGTTGAACATCCAGACATGGATCTGCGCATCCTCGATGAGGGGACCAACAGCATTATCCAACAGGTTGAGGAACTGCGAATTTTGGTCAATGAGTTTTCCACCTTTTCCCGGTTGCCTCGCCCCAAGTTGAACGAGAATGACATTCACGCATCTATCAAAGAGGCGTTGATCTTGCATGCGGAAGCACTGGCGACCATGGAAGTTCGCACCGTTTTTGATGAGAAACTTCCGAAATTTCCCCACGATCCAGGACAAATCAAACAAGTGGTCACCAACCTTATCGCCAACGCCATAGCCGCCACCCGGGAGAATTCCGCCCCTTCAGTTCTTGCGATTTCCACACGATTTTTGGAAAATAGCCAGCGGATGGTGCTGGAAATTGCAGATAATGGCATTGGCATTCCCACGCAGGACCGGGATCGGGTTTTTGAACCTTACTTTACTACCAAAAAGAAGGGAACGGGTTTGGGATTGGCCATCGTTAAAAAAATCATCGAAGACCACGGTGGTTCGATACGTTTGAAGGATTCGGTGCTGAACGGAGTCCTGGTTGAAATCAAACTGCCTCTGTTCCACAGTGGTCAGGGGCAACGTCAGGACGGTCCACAAGAAATTTCCTAATTGGGATATACGTTATGAGTCATGTCGTACTCATCGTGGATGATGAACATACCATTCGTACCAGTCTCAAGGGAATTCTGGAAGACGAAAATTACACGGCCCTGGAAGCGGATTCTGGAGAAGAAGCTCTGGAAATTTTGGGTCGTGAAGCGGTATCGGCGGTGTTACTGGATATATGGATGGAGGGGATCGATGGTATCGAAACCCTTAGGCGCATCAAGGGGATGGTGACGGATAACGGGCTTAACCAGGGAATTCCGGTCATCATGATGTCGGGGCATGGCACGATCGACACCGCCGTCAGTGCCACCAAGGAGGGTGCCTATGATTTTTTAGAAAAACCCTTATCCCTGGAACGGGTTTTATTATTGCTTGAGCGGGCCATTCGCGAGTGGGTGCTGGTCCAGGAAAACCGTGCGCTGAAAGCGCGCATGGAAGCGGTTCATCCTCTGCTGGGTGAATCAAGATTGGCGCAAAGCCTGCGGGAGCAGATTCGGCGTCTGGCTCCCACCGATGGTTGGGTATTGATTACCGGTGAAAACGGTGTCGGCAAGGAGGTGGCGGCCCGGCAGATTCACGCCCAATCTTTGCGTACCCGGGGTCCTTTCGTTCCCTTGAACTCGGCTGCCATTCCTGAGGAACGTATAGAGATTGAACTGTTTGGTCAGGAAGATGACCATCTGGGCCATGCCCCCAGCATTCGCCCCGGTCGGTTTGAGCAGGCCCATGGTGGAACCTTGTTTCTGGACGCCATCGGCGACATGCCCTTGCGCATGCAATCTAAAATATTGCGCGTCCTGCAAGAACAGCGATTTTATCGTGTCGGCGGTCGCCATCCCATTGAAGTCAATGTGCGGGTGATCACCGCCTCTAATAAAAATCTGGAGATGGAAATTGTCGAAGGACGATTTCGGCAGGATCTTTACTACCGCCTGAACGTCATTCCACTTTTTGTTCCTTCCCTGCGGGATCGGACGGATGACATTCCCCTTTTGGTGGACCATTTCATCCAGTTGCAACGGGAAAGTTTGTCTCAGGATCGTTCATTTTCCGAAGCTGCTTTCAAGTGTCTCAGGCAATACCATTGGCCGGGAAACGTTCGGGAATTGAAGAACCTAGTGGAACGCTTGATGATCATGGCCCCGGCCTCCATCATCCAGCCGGAGGATTTGCCGGAATTTATCCACAAGCGCAGCGTTTCTCCGGCATCGACCCCCTGGGAGGCACTGTTGGATATTGGTACCCTCAGGGAGGCACGTCAGGGGTTTGAACGTATCTACCTGAAAGTCCACTTGGAACGTAATGAGAACAATATTTCTCGCACCGCCGAGGCTATTGGGATGGAGCGTTCGGCCTTGCATCGAAAGTTCAAGAATATTGGCCTTGCATAGAATGGTTATTGGTGAAGCGTTTGCTTGGGTATCATGAGTCTGGTGTTTGGATTGATGGACGCCACGATTTGGTAACATGATCGGCCGAGCAGGTATTAATAAAAAAATGTTTGCAGGTACAGGTGAATCATGATCAAGAAATGTCTTTTTCCCGTTGCCGGTTACGGAACCCGCTTTCTTCCGGCCACCAAGGCGATGCCCAAGGAAATGATGCCTATTGTCAACAAGCCTTTGATTCAATACGGGGTGCAGGAGGCTATGGAAGCTGGAATGTCCCAGATTGCCTTCGTTACAGGTCGCCGCAAACGGGCGATTGAAGATCATTTTGATCGTACCTATGAATTGGAAGATCAGATCAGTGGTACCAAGGCGGAAAAAAATTTGGAGGAAATCAGGCTTCTGATGCAAACCTGTACCTTTTCCTATACCCGCCAGATACAGATGAAAGGGCTGGGGGATGCCATTCGCACGGGAGAAACCCTGATTGGCAATCAACCTTTCGGAGTCATTCTGGCGGACGATCTGTGCATTGGAGATGAAAGACCTGTTTTATTACAAATGGTTGAAATATATGCCAAGTATCAATGTTCCATCGTGGCCGTTGAAGAGGTTTCACCGCAGGAGACGGAAAAATACGGCATCATTTCCGGGAAGAAGTTGGAGGATCGGCTTTTTATCGTTGAATCCATGATCGAAAAACCGCCGGCCGGCGAGGCCCCGTCCAACCATGCCATCATTGGTCGTTACATTCTGACCCCTGATATTTTTGAGAATTTACGTAACCTTCCCCCCGGACGCAATGGAGAAATTCAGATTACCGACGCGCTGAATGTCCAGGCCAAAAAAAAGATGGTCCTTGGGTTTCAATTTCGTGGCAAACGTTTTGATTGCGGTCGGCTGGAAGGGTTTGTCGCCGCGACCAATCATTTTTTCGACCTGATGCGTGCCAACGGTACTCCCCATTGAGATCAGTGCGGAAAACTGCTCGACATGTCTTTGGCTCGCAAAAAGGTTGGAATTGGTTTACACTGCGGGCACTTTGGTATTTTGGCTACTGGGTTTGCATATTGGAAAATCCTGGCCGTTTTCACTTCAATTATGTTTGACGGTTCCGATGGATAAAACCCTGTCTGTACAAACTGGGCATCAGGTTCGAAGTGGCTTTGCCCTTCTTGGCGAAGACGATACCCTTGCGTTCGCAGGTGGAGCCATGCCGGAACTGACCGAGGCCTGGGGCGGACTGCGGTCATGGTGGTCGAGGATCTCTGGCCGCATACCACCGTTTCCGGTGACCCTTTGTCCGACTTGTGGTCTGGGGCAACAATTGGGATCGGTGGAAGTTTCCCTGGCAATGCCCGTCGGGGATCCCGGTACTAGGCGTCGCGTCTTTGTCATCGAATTTTCCGGCCATCCCCACCTGTTCAAAGCCGATACCCGAGACACCTTGATCCTGGTTCGGGATGTTACCCTGGAACGCCTCCATACGGAAACCATCCAACACGATATCCAGCAATACGAATCCATCTGCAGTTTCACCGAAGATGTCTATTACCGCATGGACCCCCGTGGTCAGTTGGAATTCATCAGTCCTTCGAGCATCAAACTGTTGGGTCTGACCCCGGCGGATATTAAATCCAGGGGTCTGGAAAATTTGTGTGTTTCCGCCGATCATTTTCAGGAACTGTTTGAAGTTCTCGAAAAGACAGACCATATCAGTGATTTTGGTCTGGTTTTAATCTGTAACAAGGGGCACCAGGTTCCCGTCTCCATGACCGCCAAAGTGGTTCGCGACCAGGAAGGACGAAAAATCGCCGTCGAGGGTGTTTTGCGCGATATTACCGAACGGGAACGCATGGACAGCATTCTGGCCGAGAAAACCCGATTCTTCCAGGATTCTCTGTCCCGGCTGGAACAGATGCAAACGGGGTTGAATGCCCATAATCTGGTCATTGTTACCAATCCCGACGGGATCATTCTCCGGGTCAACCAAAAAACCTGCGAGGTGTCCTTTTACGTTGCCGAAGAACTTGTCGGCAAAACCCCGAAAATTTTTGATTCTGGACACCAGCCCAAATCTTTTTTCCAGGAAATGTGGCGTACCATCAGCCAGAGTCAGATATGGCGGGGTGAACTGCGCTGCCGTAACAAGAATGGTGGTATTTTCTGGTTGGATTGCACCATCATTCCGTTTCTCACCGAATCGGGACGACCGTTTCAACACATGATGGTGGCCACCGACATTTCCCGGCGTATCCTTGAAAACGAACGCGTCCAGGGTAGTCGTGATTTTCTGCAACATGTTTTCCATTGCATGGGAGAAGGGGTCTATGCGCTGGACAAGGAAGCGCGTTTGATCCTGATGAATCGGGAAGCGGAAAAACTCCTGGGCTGGAAGGAGGAGGAACTGGTCAACAAGTTCATTCACGAAGTCATCCACTCCCGCAAGCCGGATGGTTCAAAATTTCGGAGTGAGGACTGCCCGGTCCACCAGGGGATCTTGGGACGCCCGTTTCGACGGGATGATGACCATTTCATCAAAAAAGACAATACGTTTTTGCCCGTTTCCCATGTTACATCGCCGCTCAAACGCCAGGATGAAATTCTTGGGGCCATTTGTGTATTCCGTGATCATACCCTGACGCGTCAGGCGCAGTATTCCCTGGAACAGCATCGCAAAGAAGCCATGGAAAGTTCACGGATGAAATCGGTTTTTCTGGCCAATATGAGCCATGAGATCCGCACGCCGATGAACGCCATCGTCGGTATGAACGACCTTTTGATGGATACGCCGCTCAACAGTGAACAGTATGAATTTGCCTCCATAGTACGCGAATCGTCCAAATCCCTGTTGGCACTGATCAACGATATTCTTGATTTTTCCAAGATAGAAGCGGGCAAGATTGACATTGAAGAGATCGATTTTTCTCCGGTTACCGTCATCGAAGGTTCGGCGGAACTGATGGCCGGACAGACCGGGCAAAAAGGTTTGGTGTTGGAAACCTTTGTTTCCCCCAAGATTCCGCAGACGCTGCGTGGTGATCCTGGACGGTTACGGCAAATGTTGCTCAACCTGATTTCCAATGCGGTCAAGTTTACGGAAAGGGGAGCCATCACCGTTAAGGCACGCATGGAAACCGACTCTCCCGACCGTGCGGTGGTGCGCTTCATGGTGGAAGATACCGGTATCGGGCTATCCAAACAGGGACGCGACCGCCTGTTTGAACCCTTCATTCAGGCCGATGGCGATACCACTCGCAAATATGGAGGTACCGGTCTGGGTTTGGCCATCAGCAAAAGGTTGACCGAACTGATGTCGGGGACCATCGGGGTGGAAAGTGAAGAGGGCAAGGGATCCACCTTTTGGATTCGTATTCCTTTCAAGCTGTCCGATCCCGAGGCCATGGGCAAGGCTGGACAGTTGAATCTGGCCCCTTTGCGTGGCGCAAGGGCGGTTGTCATTTCCGAACTGGCCACCGATCAGGAGTTTTTGAAGGAATATTTTTCTTCATGGGGAATTCGCGTTAACCTGCGAAAGAACTGGAGCGAAGGATTGGCGGCGATACGTCAGGAGATGACCCATGAAACGCCATTGGACTTTATCATCGTCTCCTCCAGGTTGTCCGATCTGGATCCGCGTTCCATCCCTCACCAGTTGGCGGGTGAGAATTTTTCTTCTCTGCCGCATCTGATCGGCCTTTTGCACGGGGATGACCGGGAATTCAAGGTTGCACTCCTGGATGCCGGTTTTGAATCGGTTATGAGTAAACCGGTGCGCAAGACCGACTGGGTCGATGAACTGGTGGAATTGCGCAACCCGTCGGCATCCAAGCCTCGCGTCCTTGCCCTTGTTGACAGTGACCACACCGAAAAGCATCAGGATGAGCCGGATACCCAGGAAGAGATTGAGTCGGGCAAACTGATTTTGTTGGCCGAAGACAATATCGTCAACCAGAAAGTCACTTTGTTGCAACTGAAAAAGCTGGGTTATGCTGCCCATGCCGTGACCAATGGCAAGGATGCGGTTGAGGCGGTGACTCGCGCCCCTTACGCGTTGATTCTCATGGATTGCCAAATGCCGGTCATGGATGGTTTTGAAGCCACTCACGCGATACGTCGCCTGGACCGGTCCAATTCAAGCCATGTCCCCATCATAGCCATGACGGCCAATGCCATGAAAGGGGATCGCGAACGTTGCCTCAACGCCGGTATGGACGATTACATGAGCAAGCCGGTTTCTCCCAGCACGCTGCGGGAGAAACTTAAATTTTGGATTCCCAAGGGTCCCCAGGCGGCCCCTCCCATCGACATCAACCAGCTGCGCCAACTGATGGGGCCTGATGACACCATGATTGGGGAATTGCTACAGGACTTTTTGCCCTCGGCCTCCGCTTTGATTGTCCGTTTGCGTGAAGCGTCGCGTTCCAAGAGTGTTGTCGCACTGACCGAGGCGGCAGAAGAATTGCGTGAAGCCAGTTCCAATATGGGAGCCAACTCCCTGGCGCAACTGTCGCGTATGGCCGAAAACGCAGCTCAGGTTCCCGACTGGGCTAAGGTGATGGAAACCACAAATCGGATTGAACGTTCTTTTCGCAAAGTGGAAGCCTTTATAAAAAATTTCCAGGTCAGGACTTGACGTAAACAACTCGCGGTGAGGGCAACCCGAATCGTGCACGATGGTTTCCCAAAAAGGATGGATGACCATGACAGATTTACAACACCTGTTGGCGACCGTGGAAGGTGACTGGCAATTGCTGGAAGAGGTCATGGATCTGTATTTTACCGATGCCCCCGAGCAGATGCAGCGGATTCGTCACGCTATCGACTGCGGTGATCCCATGGAAGTGCGTGAAGCGGCGCATAGCCTCAAGGGGGCTACCGGAGCCTTTGGCAAGGATAATGAAGTCTTTCAGTTGTCTTTTGCTTTGGAGCAGATTGGCCAGGCGGGCCATTTGGATCGGGCCGAGGAACGTTATCAACAACTCGATGATGCCCTGAAGGTAATGGAACGTTCGTTACGGGAAGCTATTGCCAGTCAAGGGGAGGGCAAACAGTGAAATTGATCCAACCTTTTCGCGGTTTGCGTCCGCCACCGGAGTTAGCCCAGGCTGTTTCAGCCCCTCCCTATGATGTCATCAACCGCAAAGAGGCCAAGGTTTTTGCCGCCGGTAACCCCCATTCCTTTTTGCATGTTTCCAAGGCAGAGATTGATTTGCCCGAGCATGTGGAGTCTGGCGATCCCTTGGTTTATGAAACGGCCCGCCGCCGCCTGGAATCGATGGTTCGTTCGGGGTTTTTGCTGGCGGATAGCGAACCCTGTCTTTATCTTTATCGACTGGAGATGGCCCAGCGGCAGCAACTGGGGTTGGTGGCCACCGCCTCGGTAAACAGTTATCAGTCGGGTCGCATTAAAAAGCACGAATTTACCCGTCCTGACAAGGAAGAGGACCGTACCCGGCTGGCCCTGTCCCTTCAAGCGCATACGGGGCCGGTGTTTTTGATCCATCGTCCCAACTCTGGGGTCCATGCGGCAACCCAGGCGGCCATGGATGGGGCGGAACGTCTCTATGATTTTACCGGTGGCGATGCGATACGGCATACTTTTTGGCGCATCCCCGATCCGGTCCGGATTGCCGACCTGGTGAATGCTTTTGAAGCTTTAGATTATGTTTATATCGCCGACGGTCATCATCGTTCGGCCGCTGCGGTGCGAGTTTGTGAAGGGCGGCGGAACCAGCCTGATCCTCCCCCCTGGGATGCTTCGGTCAACCGGTTTCTCAGCGTCCTGTTTCCTTCCGACCAGGTGCGTATCCTGGACTATAACCGGGTGGTGCGAGACCTGCACGGGTATACCCCAGAAAGTTTTTTGGATGCGCTCAGGACCCGTTTCTTTGTCAGCCCTGCCACTGATCCCGTCAAGCCCCAAACCAAAAGATGTTTTGGACTGTACTTGCGACAAGTGGGATGGTTCAGGCTTGAGATCAAACCCGAGGTTCAACTTTCTCCTGATTCTCTTCCTCAGGATCGGTTGGATGTTTCTTTGCTCAGCCAGCATTTGTTGGAACCCATCCTGGGTATTCACGACCCCCGCCGGGATTCCCGCATTGATTTTGTCGGTGGCATTCGCGGCATGGAAGGCTTGATGAACCAGGTTGATGCCAATGAAATGGCCGCCGGTTTTTCTTTGTGTCCTACGGATTTGGAAGAATTGATGTTGGTTGCCGACGCCGACCAGGTTATGCCTCCCAAATCAACATGGTTTGAACCCAAGCTTCGAGATGGCCTCATCATTCAAACTTTTTAATTTTAAATGGTTTTAATTAGACAATTAAAACCATTTCTATTGGGCGATGGGCGCGTAGCGTAGAATGGTTTTTTGATCCGAGGTCAACCCCTCTTGGGCCGAACGAACCCCCGCCCAGGAGGTGAACGGTGTCCAAAACATAAGATTTTCTGCCCCAAGCCCCGCACATTCTTCCAATTCCAGAATACCCGATTTGTTGGCATCGCGAGAAGAAGGGCATTCCGGGGTGTCCTGCAAAGGATCATGAGGTGTTCCTGTAGATTCTGTGGTATGAAACAAACCCAGGAAATGGCCCATTTCATGAGCGGCAGTTTCACCCATGAAGTTGGAGTCCACGACTCCTCCCACGCGATGCGGGGCCAGACCGATAAGAATGCCATTATGCCCTCCTGCCAATCCCATGGAACCAGGAATGGCCGCAGCAATTCCCAAAGCACCATAATCATTGAAATCATCGACAAAAAATATATTGACTACATTCGTTGCCCCACGGGAAATGAGGGCGGAAGTGGTTGCATTGGTGAAATCAAGGTCCACCACCGAAAATCGGGACTCATCAATCGCAGTTAACTCATTTAATTGGATAAGCAATTCATTTTTGGCATAGATGGCGACCATATGTGCTAGGGCTTCTTTGACACTGGCGGTATTGAACCGGTTTGATTTTACCATGTACGGTGCCACAACAAGTTTGGTCGCCGAACTTGGGGCGGATCCCGATTTGAGGGTGACATAAACCTTGAAATTATCTGGTTTGGTGGTGGTGCTTTGCAGCCGAAAGTTCCAGGTTCCCCTGACGCCCTCAGTCATGGCGGGGGTGCGCGGTATAAGAACGCCACAATAATAAGGGACGCAGGGTTGAATGGACATATCCAAGGACTCACCCTTGGGGTTGGTAACGGAATAGAAATGGACGCCGTTGCTACCTACGTTGGTTCCTGTCAAATGCAAGAGCAAGGAGACAGGGTTGGCATTGGAACGTACATTGGAGCGTGGTATTTCCAGGGAGGCTACGGCAGAACTGTCAAACGTCAAGGCCAGAGACAAATTTTGATTTCCCTCCTTGGAAAAAGTGATATCGGTGTTGCTGCCCACCAACGAAGAAACCATACCAGATCCCACGGAGGCTGTGATGCTGGTTTCGGTACCGGCGACGACACCACCGCCAGCGGAGGTGCTGGCAGAAGATGTTTGTGTTTGCGGAGCACTGGTTGTTTCCGCTTTTTTGGAACTGCCCGAATCCCCTCCACCGCAGGCCGTGAGAAAAAGCAAACTCAACCCTATGAGGAAACCAGCCCCCCGATGGGATACACCAAGTTTCCAAATCGAGCCATTTTTTCCCGCCACAAGCCACTGCCCCAGTCTTTGGTTACTCACAATCCACCACCGATCATTGGCGACCCCCCCCTGGCCACTTATAAGTGGAGCGGGTGTCTTGTTGATACTCTGGCTTTTACGATGCGTCCAGACCCCCCCAGAGGGATCGGGACTCGACATGCGTCAGTTTGATTCAAGTAACCCTGCCGCCACCTCAGCATAACCATGGGGCGTTCTGTTGGCAACCATGTCTGTAATCGTTCAGTCCCCCTTCTTTTTCTTAAAGGTTTGGTTTTCTTCGCTACGGATGCGGCCTGAAGCACATTGCCTGACAGGAGAAATTTGACAGCGTCTTTGATATTTTGAATTTGACTTTTTTCCTCTGAGAGCATAATGTCCGGCGCAGATATTCGGGACAACCGTTTGACCAGGATATGCCGCCGTGAGTCGTGACCCGTACCGTATTGACGACCATAAAATGATCTACCATCCCGAAAGGGCGGCCCGGGTGTTGGCGGTCCAGGGGGACTGGAGCCGGGCACAAACCGTTTATCCCATCTACGTGGAAATTGCCCCGGTGGGGGCCTGCAACCATCGTTGCGTCTTTTGTGCGGTTGATTATATAGGCTATAAGTCCATTCGTCTGGATTATGAACTCCTGGCCAAAAGAGTCCCCGAAATGGGACGTCTCGGTGTCAAAAGCATCATGTACGCCGGAGAAGGGGAACCCTTGCTGCACAAGGAAATGGCCAGGATCGTGACCATGACCAAAGAAGCTGGCCTGGATGTTTCCATCACCACCAATGCCTCCGTCATGCCGCCCCGATTTATCGAGGATGCCCTGGCCTGTCTTTCCTGGCTCAAGGTATCCATCAATGCCGGGACTGCCGCGACCTATGCCGCTTTGCATCAAACCAAGGCCAGTGACTTTGACAAAGTCATTGCCAACATGACGGCCATGGTTCGTCACAAAAAGGATAACAAACTCAACTGCACCCTGGGTGCCCAGATCTTGCTGCTGGAAGAAAATTATAACGAAATAGAAACCCTGGCGAAAATATGCCGGGATGATGTGGGTCTGGATTATCTGGTGGTCAAACCCTATTCGCAACATTTGTTCAGCAAAACACAACGCTACAAAGAGTTTGACTATCAACAGTTTATCGCCTACGGTCAGTCTTTGGCGCATCTGAATACGGAGCAGTTTTTTCTTATATTTCGCGGCCACACCATGCGGAAATTTACGGCTGAGGACCGTTACCAACGGTGTTATTCCGTCCCGTTTCTATGGGGATTCGTCATGGCCAACGGCACGGTGTCGGGCTGCAGTGCCTTTCTGCTTGACAAAAGATTTGAATACGGCAATATCAATGAAAATTCTTTTCAGGAAATATGGGAAGGTGAAGGGCGACGCCGGGGATTTGAATTTATCATGAAGGAACTGGATATTTCAGAGTGCCGGGTTAATTGTCGCATGGATGAAATCAACCGTTACTTGCACCAGATCGATACCCGATCGGTGCCCCATATGAATTTTATTTAATATTGCGTAGTTATGTTCTCCGGGACTCGTCTAACGCCCAAGGTTGTGAAATGACCAACGCCTTCTTTGAAAAATATCAGTATAAAATCAAATCGGTCTCGGAGTTGCGGGAGATACTTGGGCCGTTTCCGCGTCAGAAAAAGGTTGTCATGTGCCACGGAGTTTTTGATGTGGTCCATCCGGGGCATGTGCACCATCTGGCTTATGCCAAGAGTAAGGCTGATTGCTTGGTGGTGAGCATCACCGGCGACCGCCACATTACCAAGGGTATTTATCGCCCCCATGTGCCGGAGCGATTGCGCGCGCTCAATTTGGCCGCCTTCGAGATGGTGGACTATGTCCTTATCGACCAGGAGGCCAAACCTTTGGCCAATATCGCCCTGCTGCAACCCGATCTGTTTGCAAAAGGTTTTGAATATGTATCGGGTGGCTTGGCGGCAAAAACGGCGGAAGAGTCCAATGTCCTTCAAGTCTATGGGGGTGAATTGATCTTTACCCCAGGGGATGTGGTCTACTCTTCCTCGCACCTGATTGAAATGGCCGCCCCCAATATTAAACAGGAAAAACTGCTGCTTCTGATGCACGAGAACGGTATCACTTTCGAAACCCTGCGCCAAACGGTGACCAGCCTTCAGGGATTCCGGGTCCATGTGGTGGGGGACACCATCGTTGACAGCCAGACCCAGACAACCCTGATTGGTGGCCAGACCAAAACGCCCACGTTTAGCGTTTTGTACGAAAATTGTATCCATTTTGTCGGGGGTGCCGGGGTCGTCTGCAAACATTTACGCGCCGCCGGTGCCGATACGGTGTTTTCTACTGTCCTGGGAAATGATGAACTGAAAGATTTCGTTTTGGAGGATCTTAAGGTGGCGGGAGTCGATTGTCGGCATGTTGTCGACAATAGCCGTCCGACGGTCAACAAAAATGCCATTGTGTGCAACGATTATCGCCTGTTGAAGATTGATCGCCTGGACAATCGCCAGATTTCGGAGCAGATCGTCGTCAAACTGGAGGATACGTTGCGGGAAACAGCGTGCGATGCCGTCGTGTTCAGCGATTTTCGCCACGGTATTTTTAATCGCGACACGGTGGTTCGCTTGACCGCCGCCATTCCAGGTAATGTTTTCCGGGTGGCCGATAGTCAGGTCGCCAGTCGTTGGGGCAATATTGCGGAGTTCCTTGATTTTGACTTGATCACGCCCAATGAGCGCGAAGCTCGTTTTGTTTTGGCGGATCAGGATTCCGGTGTCGGGCCGTTGGCGGGTGAGTTGCTCAAGAAAACCCGCTGTAAGACCATCATGCTCAAACTGGGGCCTCGGGGGGTTTTTACTCTTTGTTCTGAGCGGTTGAACCGGCCAAGCCAGTTTTTTTCCATGGATAGTTTTGTGGGCCATGTCGTAGATGCCGTTGGCGCGGGGGATGCGTTACTGGCGTATGCCACGCTGTCCATGCTCAAAACCGGGTCGGAAGTGATTGCCACCATTTTGGGTACCATGGCAGCCGCGTGCGAATGCGAGGTGGATGGTAATATCCCGGTCAAACCGGAAGACATTCTGGCCAAATTGAACAAACTGGAAGAAAGTTGTTGATATGATAAACCACCATTGGACCGAGCCGCAAAAGCCGGGGCGTGTTTGTATTCTGGGAAATCGCGGATTTGTCGCAGCCGCCGTCGCCCAGGCTTTGGTGGAACGAGGGGTCGCCACGCAAACCATCGGGGCGAATGAAATCAACCTGGCCGGTCCAGACGCCGGGTTGCAGTTGGCGGGTCGTCTGCGGCGGGAGGATGTGCTGGTCTTTGTCGCGGCCAGGGCACCGAGCAAAACCATACCGTTGTTCATGGAAAATCTTGCCATGGCCAAAGCGGTTGGCGAGGCCATTGGCCAAACCGCCCCGGCGCAGGTGATTTATATCAGTTCCGACGCTGTCTATCGCGACGATTTGGATCTGGTTCGCGAGGGCGACTGTGCCCATCCCGGTTCTTTGCATGGTGCTATGCATGTGGCTCGGGAGGCGTTGCTTCAGGCGGTCTATAAGGGGCTCTTGTGTGTGCTTCGTCCCAGTTTGCTCTACGGTGCCACCGATCCCCACAATGGTTACGGTCCCAATCGGTTTATGCGCCAGGTGGCAGCGGGTCAGACCATTACCCTGTTTGGCGAAGGGGAGGAACGTCGGGATCATGTTTGGATCCGGGATGTCGCTGAAGTTGTGTACCGCGTTATTGCGCACCGCAGTTGGGGTGTGTTGAATGTGGCGACGGGACACTCCTTTTCTTTCCGTGAGGTTGCCGAACAGGTTGTGGCTTTGTTTGAAAAACCGGTGGCCATTCAGGGGACTCCGCGACAAAATCCGGTGATGCACCGTCATTATGATAGTACTGCTGGTTTCAAGGCCTTCCCCGATTTTCACTATACCCCCTTGAAAGATGGATTGGCACAGACCTGTCTTCAGGGCATGAAAAAATTGTAGAGTCCCTATGCGCGTCGTCATCGTCGGATTGGGTATCCAGGGAAAGAAACGGCACCATTTTGCGGGGCGGGATGTGGTTGCCACCGTCGACACTGCGGCGAAGGCCGACTACGGTCGTCTGGAAGAAGTCCCTGTGGACCTTTATGATGCAGCCCTTTTGTGTGTTCCCGATGCGCCGAAGATTGATCTTATCCGGCATCTCATTGCCCAGGGAAAACATTTCCTGGTTGAAAAGCCTTTGTTTTCCGAAACCGATGAATCTTTGCAGGAGATGGCTACGGCAGCGGCCCAACGGGGGGTCGTTGGCTATACGGCGTACAATCACCGTTTTGAGCCGCATCTGGTGCGTCTCAAGGAGGTGATCGAACAGAGTGTTCTCGGTCGTATCTACCGGATACGCATGTTTTATGGCAACGGCACGGCCCGGGATGTGCGAGATTCCCGGTGGCGGGATCAAAAAGCCGGGGTGTTGCCCGATTTAGGCTCGCATTTATTGGATCTTCTTTTGTTTTTGTTTGGCACGGGGCTTGAGTCTTTGAGTATTCAAGTAGCCCGACGCTTTGAAAACAAAGCCTTTGACCATGTTTTGTGTATCGGCGATGGGGCCATGTTGGTGGAACTGGAGATGACGCTCCTGTCCTGGCGCAATCATTTTGTCGCCGAGGTGTATGGAGAACGGGGAAGCGCGCACATTTCCTCCCTGTGCAAGTGGGGGCCGAGTACGTTCACCCTTTATGAACGGGTATTGCCCAGCGGTCGCCCTCCCAGTCATGCCGTCACTCTGACCCAACCTGACCCCACATGGGAGTTGGAGTACGCCCATTTCAAAAATCTTTGTCAAAAGGGTGGTGGTGGGAATTTACAGAATGACATTAAAATCAACCATGTCTTGAATCGATTGGGCCGCGAGGCTTTGGAAAGGTTTGCGTCATGAATTCCATGACCGTTGGTTTTGCCGGATTGACCCATTTGGGATTGATTTCAGCGGTGGCTGCTGCATCCAGGGGGGTCGAAGTTGTCGGGTTTTCCGATGATATGAACCTGGTCGGGGCGGTCAACCATGGGCATTTTCCCATTCTGGAACCGGGTTTGCCGGAGACGTTTGCCAAATATCGAGAACAACTATCCTTTACAGCCCGGTTGGAGGACTTGGCTGCGTGCGATGTTATTTATATCGCCTTGGACGTGGTTACCGACGACCGTGGTCAGAGTGATCTGGACCCTGTTCGCAGTATGATTGCCAACGTGTTGAAGGTATTGCGAAAGGATGCGTTGTTGGTGGTGTTGTGCCAGGTTCCGCCTGGGTTTACCCGTTCTCTTCCTCTGGCTTCGGAACGTCTGTTCTATCAAGTTGAAACCCTTGTTTTTGGAAACGCTATGGAGCGTGCCACCCAGCCGGAGCGGATTATTCTGGGGCAGTCTGAGGTACAGAAGCCCATCCCGGAGGCACTTAGCCAGTTTTTAAAAACCTTCAATTGTCCCATTTTGCCGATGCGCTATGAAAGTGCCGAATTGGCAAAGATTTCCATCAACATGTGTTTGATTGCCTCGGTGAGTGTGGCCAATCTTATGGCGGAGTTGTGTGCGCATCTGGGGGCTGATTGGTCGGAGATCGTTCCGGCGTTGCGTTTGGATAAACGGATCGGTCCTTATGCCTACCTTAAACCGGGCTTGGGGATTTCTGGAGGTAATCTGGAACGGGATGTGGAGAATGTCGTCCGTTTGTCGGGCATGACCGGGAGTGAGGCAGGGGTCGCCCGTGCATGGATGACCGACAGTCGCTACCGCAAAGAGTGGCCATTGCGGCAATTGCACCGAGAAGTTTTGGCCCATAAGCCGTATGCCCGGATTGCCATTTTAGGTTTGGCATACAAGGAAAACACCGCTTCCACAAAGAATTCGCCGTCGCTGGTTTTGATCACGCAGTTGACAAAATGTGCCATACAGGCCTATGATCCCGCCGTGAGCTTGGAGGCGGGAATTTTTCCGCAATTAGAGACGGTTCCAGACGCGCTGGCGGCGTGTCGCGGTGCGGATGCCGTGGTGATTATGACCCCGTGGCCCGAATTTGCCCGACTGCAACCGGATCGGATCGCTAAGGAAATGGAGGGGCGGATCGTTATTGACCCCTATCGTATGTTGGATCCAGAATCCTGTCACAGTGCCGGATTGCGGCAGTTGGTGCTTGGTGCGCAATGATCTGAAATTCTTTGGTCGGCAGGGTGCGCGGTAGCAGTAATAATTAACGGGAGTAGCGTAGAGTGCCTATTTTTTTAGATACTGGAAGAATTGACGAAATTAAGACCTATCACCGGATGGGATTTCTCCGGGGGGTGACGACCAATCCGACCATTATGTTGGGGAGTGGCGTGACGGGGGGCATGCCGGGGATCATACAGCGAACGGTGGAGATTGCACGCCTGATTGATCCCCTGCCCTTGTCGGTGGAGGTGACCACCAATGATCGCGCCGGGATGATTGAGGAAGCCAGAATGTTGGCTGGTTTGGCGTCCAATATCAATGTCAAGATCACCATCCACGGTCCCAAAGGGGAAATGGAAAATCTGGAGGTGATTCACGAGTTGGAAACGGTTCACAATGTTCGGATCAATGTAACCGCCATGATGAGTGCGCAACAGTGCCTGTTGGCGGCCTTGGCCGGGGCGACTTATGTTTCCTTGTTTGGTGGCCGGGTCAACAATATGGGCTATAACGCCTGCGATGAAATCACCAAGCTGCGCAAATTGTTGGATGCGTTAAAGTTGGAGTCAAAAATTATTATCGGCTCCACCCGTGAGGTTTTGAACATTATTGAATGGCTGTCGGCGGGGGCGCACATCGTGACCTGTACCCCTGGACTGATCAAAGGGATGATTGTCCATCCCTATAGCAAAGAAACGGTACAAATGTTTTTGGATGATGCGGAAAAATTAAAAACGATGCTGTGATGCGGTACCGGGCGGTTTTTTTTGATCGAGATGGAGTATTGAATCGCCCTTTGATTCGGGATGGTAAGGGGTATGCCCCCCGGACTTTGGATGCCTTTGAAATTTACCCGGAAGCCCCTGCGGCCCTGCAAACGCTCAAAGAAGCTGGTTTTAAAATTGTGGTGGTGACCAACCAGCCCGACATCGGACATGGTTTGGTTTCTGCCGAGGAGGTGGCGTTGATGCACCAACGATTGCACGCTGCCATGCCTGTTGACCTGATTCTTACCTGCCCGCACCGTCAAACCGACGGGTGTCTGTGTCGTAAGCCAAAACCTGGAATGCTGGAAACAGCGATTCAAAAGTTGGCTATTGACCCTGGTGCGTCGTTCCTTGTTGGTGACCGTTCCAGTGATATTGCGGCTGGTCTTGCCGTGGGGTGCAGGACCATTTTCATTGACCGCCAGTATCGGGAACCAGTGGAAACCAAATCCGACTTCTTGGCGCAATCCGTTTTAGAAGCAGCGCAGTGGATTATAAATGGTTTGTTTGAAACGTAACCGTTCACCCCCCCCCTTTGACAAACGTCATCCCCGCGAGAGCGGGGGGCCAGGGAAGCCCCGCAAATCCTGGATTCCCGCTTTTGCGGGAATGACGGGGTCTGAACGGTTATTTTGAAACATCACCGCCTTTGCGTGTTAGATGATTTGTTTGCGTGCGATTTGGCCATGGATATCGTTATGACTCTGGTATTTCATATTGTCAATGGGATGTATGCGTTGCTCGTATTGCAGCCCAAATCAGTAGGCAGCATGTGTGCATGCCTTGCGATGTCTGAAACTCTTTAACCTCTTATGCTCGGAAAGTTAAGGTGGCAACAGTGAAGAAAAAAAATCATGGTAAAAGGGTGTTGCTCGTCAGTGCAAAGGCTGATGTTGGATTCAATATTGCACCACCGTTGGGGCTTTATCAGCTGAGTTTTTTTCTCAATGAGCGAGGCGCATCATGTGACATATTTGATCAAGAATTAGAAAATGCTGAGGAGTACATTGATAAGGCTAAAAGAGGGTATTACGGTGCTATAGGTTTTAGTCTTTCCCGCATTAGTGTGACACCGGAGAGTATGCGTTTTTCGTTGGATCTGATATGGAGGTTTCGCAGGGCCGTTGAAAAAAGTGGATTCGGGGCATTTTTTATCGCTGGGGGACAAGAAGCAGCCCTTAATTATAAACAATGGCTCACCTTAGGGATCGAACTTATTTTTCTCGGGTTTGCGGAAAAGCCGATGCTGGAGTTTTGTCGCCGTTTGGAGAAAAAAAACGATTGGGACGGTAGTTCATCAGAACGAGACAGTTTTCTTGAGGGTATGCATGGCATTACCTTTATAAATGCAACAGGCGATATTACTTACAATCCATCCGAGCAGTTTCGAGAGGGTGAATTTAAGGAGATGTTTTACGATCAGATCATGAAGATTGATGTCCCTTATGAAAAATATTGGGATATATACCGGAATAAGGCCTCCAAAGTGAATGCAGGTGGGTCTAAGTTTATCGTTGAGAATGTTCGTCTCTATACAGCAAGCCATTGTCCACGCCGTTGCGGATTTTGTAATTCACAAAATTTTCTGCCCTATTCTTCTGGACAGGATAAAGTTCCTATTACGATACTTAATGCTGATCAAGTTGCAAATCTTATTTTGCGGTTTCATCGTCGATTTGGTGCCCAGGGGGTTCTTTTTAGCGATGATGATTTCCCGGTTGGTAGCCGTGAAGGTTTGAAGAGGTTATGGGAACTGTGTGAAAGGATCATCCACCTGAAAGGAAATGGTGATTTGCCATCCGACATGCAAATGGCCTGTCAGGCCAGGGTTGCCGACTTTTTGAAAAGAGACCATGATGGTCAGCGGGTTCCAAACAGGGAATTGCTGGCTCTCATGCGTCGGGCCGGTTTTGGGAGTACCAGTCTGGGAGTTGAAACTTTCAATGATCGCGTCCTTAAGGCTCCATCGATCAACAAGTTGGGTGTCACCGTTCAGGATGCCCGAAATGTTTTGGATGCCATGATTGGTGAGGGCATTGTTCCAATGATTAACATAATACTCGGCGTGCCAGAGTATCAACCAGATGAGCTTTCAGAGACACTCGTTATAACTTTAGAGTATATTCTTAAAGACTGTGATGTTTCCGTCCTTGATTACCTGATGACTTTGCCAGGGGCACCCATTTACGATACTGATCTATACAAACGGCATTATCAACCTTGGACTCACCCCGATACTGGTGAAACGGTGTTGTTTGATGAGTATTTTATTCCTGAACATCCCATGATGCAAAATCTGGTGAACAATCAAGTACGAGTGGTAAGAGAAATATTGCAGCGGATCAATGAGGCGCAGGGGTGGCAGAACAAACTTCAAAACAAGAGAATTGTAAATATATCCAAGCTAATAGCAGCCGCCTACCTTTTGGAGCGGAGTGACTTGGTTGAGCAATTTACGGGTGTTCTCAATGAAGTGTTGGGAGAAGCTCATGCTATGCCTACCCTGTTGGATTTTGGCACCGGGATTACAAGAGTTACTTGACGTATCGAAAAAACAAAGTTTGGCAAAAATTATTGTTGGGGTTAAGGGGGGGGGGATCCTCCAACGCCATTAACTTAAGCCCCTATCGCCCCTGTTTATACGCTGGACGAACTCGAACCCCAACACCAGGGCGAGGTTTTCGATCAAATTTTCTCCCAGGTCGA
>JACSDG010000039.1 GCA_015660855.1 Magnetococcales bacterium | reverse complement strand
ACCTTGCAACGCTCGGTTTCGAGTCTGATGAGCTGACACTGCTGCCACTTTCCACATCCCCATCATATGTCAAGCCTCAAAAAACTTGAACATCGAGTGGAATGAAAAAGCAGGCACGGCCGCCATTTTTGCCACCAAGAAACCCATCGGCAATTTCACAGGTCACTGCCGGACAGACCTGCCGTCCGGACCCTGCCCGTTCAAATCCACAGCTTTTGACTTCCCAACAATTAACGGCGGCCATAGTTTATTCCATCATATCAAAAGGGTCCGCCCAGGGCACTTCCACAAAAATGCCGCCTAGCGCAAATTTCATTTATCCTCACATCAATCGACAGTATCCGCAAAAATCGAGGAAGTAAATAAAAAGTTGCGGGGATAGTCACAATTCCTTCTTTCCAGACTGCCCAATCATCGGTTTCGGCAAGAATGTTGTTTTATCAGCCCCGTTTTTTTCCTGGAAACCTGCGGATTTGTCGGCGTAGCAAAACATCAAGGTTTGCCATGACCTGACATGCAAACGTGAATGTCCGTTGGCTTGTGGACTGCGTTCAGGTTAAAGTAGGCACTTCACTCCTAGGATTCAAAGGGAAAGCTTCCATGCCCACCAACATATAGGCAAGAATTTCCAAAACTTTTAGCTCTAACCGAACGACATGATGTTCGTTGTTTATTTTAACAATCCCGACCCAATCGAAGCATAATGGAGTTTATAATGAGAATATCAAGGGTGAAAACCCTAGCCACTTTTGGTCTCCTTTCTTTGTCTCTGGCTTCCTGTGCCCCCCCGGCTGCCAAGGAAGGTTGGAACTACGATGGCTTTAAGCAGTGGCATCCCCATTCCGGTCAAGCAGCTATCGGCAAGGCGGGCACCCAGTGCTTTTTCTGCGAGATCAAGGATATGGATAGTGATGGCGATGGCGTCATGGACAAGCTTGATAAATGTCCTGGCACCTCAAAAGGTCTTGCCGTCGATGCCAAGGGCTGCCCCAGGGATTCTGATGGCGATGGTGTTTCCGATGACATGGACAATTGTCCCGGCACGCCCCCTGGAGCTGTCGTCAACCAAGTTGGTTGTCCTACCGCCGCCGCTGCGACCGTGGATAACGATGCTGATGGAGTCATCGACAGCCAGGATAACTGCCCGGGTACGCCCACAGGGGCGCAGGTCAATTCGTCAGGCTGCTGGGTTTTGGAAAATCTCCACTTTGACAGCAGCAAAGCAGTGATCAAGCCGGTGGATTTCCCGCTCCTTGACAGCGCCCTTAAAGTGCTGACCAATAACCCCGATCTGAATGTGGAAATTCAGGGCCACACCGATAGTTCCGGCAATCTGAAATCCAACCGCAAGTTGTCCGAAGACAGGGCCAGAGCGGTGAAAAAATATTTGGTTGATAAGGGAATCTCTTCCAAGCGCATCGCCATCATTGGTTACGGTCCTGACAAGCCCATCGCCGACAACGCCACAGTCCAAGGGCGCGCCATGAACCGCCGCGTACAACTGGATCCTTTGAAATAATAACAAACCTTTATGGCAAACTTTCAAGCGGGCCGCAGATTGCGGCCCGCTTTTTTTTCGATACGGAAAAAATAAAGTTTGGCAACAAATTTTGTGGGGGTCCGGGGGGGATCATCCCCCCCGGCGGAGGTTTGGAGGCGGAGCCTCCAAGGTTTTGAATTTGAATTTGATTTTGATTTTACTGCCCCCTAAGGGGGGTCTAGGGGCGCAGCCCCAGGGTTTTGATTTTGTTTCTTTGCCCGAAGGGCATCATGTTCAAAAGTCTATGTTAGCGCATATGGGGCTTCGCCCCCAAACCCCCATAGGCATAAAGCTTTTTGTTTAGATTCAAAAACAAAACCTTGGGGCACTGCCCCAAACCCCGCCGGGGGGGATGATCCCCCCCGGACCCCCGCGACAATTTTCCAAAATTTAAATCACTCGTCTTCGTAGCTGCGCACAACCCGTTCGCGATGCTCCGCCCTGGTCTTGCAGCTAATACACTGGTCGGTCACAGGCCGGGCCTCCAGCCGCTTCAGGCCGATCTCCACACCACACTCCTCACAATAGCCATAATCATTGGCTTCGATGGTATCCATGGTGCGTTCGATTTTGGAAATCAGCTTGCGCTCGCGATCCCGGGTACGCAACTCAAAGTTGCGATCCGTCTCCAATGTGGCGCGATCGGCAGGATCGGCAAAAACAGCCTTTTCCTCCGTCATGACCGAAACCGTCTTGGTCGCCTCCTCCAAAAGCTGCTTCTTCCACTCGGCCAGCAACCGATAGAAGAACGCCCGCTGCCGAGGCTCCATGTAAGGCTCATCCTCCGAAGGGCGATAGCCCTCGGGGAGAACAATGTCCGCGATTTTTGCCATATTGAACAGATCTCCAGTAAAAAACCCGACCACTCTAAGGACAATTTATCGCTTTGTCAATTCGTCAGAGCTTGATGGTTTTAACATTTCTTCCATCATCCCTGCGTCGCCACAGTTTTCAACCTTGTTGCACTTCCGTCAACGGCCATATTTTGCCCGGATTCAACAAACCCATCGGGTCAAAAATTCTCTTGATTTCTTTCTGTAAATTTAAACAGTTTTTATCCAGTTCCCAGGCAATGTAATCCCGTTTCTGCGTTCCAACCCCATGTTCACCCGACAAAGATCCATCAAGATCGAGAACCAAACGGAACACCCGATCCAACACCCCACCCACCAGAGCCATGATGGTTGCATTCTGCGGATCCACCAGCAGATTGACGTGAATATTGCCATTGCCGGCATGGCCAAAACTGACGATGGGAATCCCCGACGCCCGCGAAATTTTCTCCAGCCCGTCCATCAACAAAGGCAGTCGGGAAACCGGAACAACCACATCTTCGTTGATCCTTTTAGGAGCCAGTCTTTTCAAAATGGGAGACAACGCACTCCTGGCCTCCCACACCCTGGCCGCCTCCGCCCCTTCAACCGGTTGGGTCCACTCCAATGGTTGAAAATTTTTGATGGACTCAAGCATCACCTCGACCTGTTCCTTGAGACCCAAAGCCGCCCCCGCCACCTCCAGCAACAACATGGCACGAGCCTCTACAGCGATGGGCACAGAGGTCTCACGGCGCAACAGATCCAAAGCGGAACCGTCCAAAAACTCAATAGCCGAAGGGATTTGCCGGGCAGACAAAAGACGCGAAACCGCAGAGGCCGCCAATTCCACACTGGCAAACGAAATACGCGAAAGATAGCGTTTTTCCGGTTTGCTGGCCAGTTTCAGAATGGCCCGCGTCACCACCGCCAACGTCCCTTCGGAACCGATCAAGAGCCGCGTCATGTCAAACCCTACCACCCCTTTGGTGGTACGCCCCCCCGTGCGTATTTTTTCCCCATTCATCAAAACAGCCTCCAACCCCAAAACCCAATCGCGGGCAACCCCCCAACGTACCGCCCCCGGTCCGGCGGAACACATCGCTATGTTACCACCAACGGTACACGAACGCGCCGACGATGGATCGGGTGGCCAAAAAAGATCCTCATCCCCCAATCTTTTTTGCAAATCACCGTTGACAACCCCCGCCTCAACCACCGCATACCGGTCTGCAACCGAAACTTCCAGGATGCGGTTCATCTGTTGGGTCGATAAAACCACCCCCCCAAAAACCGCCAGGCACCCCCCCACATTTCCCGTCCCCGCCCCACGCGGAGTCACAGGGATCCGGTAGGCCTGGCACAAGCGCAAAACACCACAGACTTCATCCTCCGTAGTCACCAGCGCGACGGCATCGGGCAACACCCGATGGCCCGTGTTGTCCCAAGCATAGGCCTCACGATCAACGCCAGCGGTTAAAAACCGATCAACCCCAAGAAGTCTTTCCAGGTCTTGCCTAGCAGAATCCGGAATGGCCGCGCCGGGTCTCATTTGTTGTCTTTGGCACTGTCTTTGGGAATGCTTTTGCGGCCAGGCGGAGGATAGGGACTGCCTTCAACCTCGATATAGGAAACCACCTCGGCAACCCCCTTGACGCTCTGCGCTATCCCAATGGCCTTATCCCGCTCCGCCACCGTTTTCGCCACCCCAGTCAAAAAAACCACCTTATTGGTCGTCTCAACATGAACGTCAAAACCGGCAATCGCCAGATCGGCCAATAATTTAACTTTAACCTGGTTGGTGATCCAAACATCCTCGGCAATTTCCCCAGCCGTCATGTATTGGACAACCAACTCCGAATCCACATCCAAAACCCCTCGGGTGCTCTTGGCAATGGCGATGGCATCCGCGATCTCCTCCTGAGATACCGCAGTCCCGGTAAGAAGCACCTTGCCATTATAAACCGACACATTAATATTTCCAGCCGCAACTTTTTCGCTGTTGACATAAGCACTGCGAATCTTCCATGCCACCCAATTATCCTCAACAAAACTATCAGCCCCTCGCCTTTCCGAAGACGCAGAGACACATCCTCCCAGGAACAACACCACCCCAACCAGGACCACTTTTTTCCACATCGCGCTCATGTCTGACCTCAATTTATCTGGCGTTGGTGAACCTTGTCCACGCCCCTTCCGAGAGCTACCCTCTCCAACCTCAGAATATTTAATACACCCTCATACATGCCATTGGAACATCACGCCCTTCGGGAAAAAAATCAAAATCAAAACCCTGGGGCTGCGCCCCTAGACCCCCCTTGGTGGGCAGGAAAATCAAAATCAAAGTCAAAAGAAGAACCTTGGAGGCTCTGCCTCCAAACCTCCGCCGGGGGGGATGATCCCCCCCGGACCCCCGCAACAATTTTTGCCAAACTTTAATTTCCAAGATACCTTAAAAATCGTACTCAAGGATGGCCTTGGTCCGGCGGCATATTTCCCGACCAAAGTTGGTCCACTCCCCTTCCCCCCAATAACGATAACAACTGGTCTGTGACGCCAGCAAGTGAAACAAAGCATTTTTGTAGCGATATTCATCCGCCACCACACTGGGATCGGGTACCTTGCGATGAAACAACGCACTCGCCTCTTCCATGGGACCCAGAACATTTTCATAACCGTTGACCCAGGAAATATGATGCGTCCAAGAGCCTCCGTCCATATGAAAACGCGCATCTTCCTTTTTCAAGGAAGCCGTCACCCTGGCCAAAGCTTCCGGCCCATCCCCAGGTTGCATCCGCTCCCATATCCGCCGCTGAAACACCGGTTGCACCACCGGCAAATCGGTCTCCTGCACCCCGGAAGCAAAAAGATGCTCCAAATATTCACTGACATTCATGGCAGGATGCCGACTTCCCGAACATTCGCGCATGACATCCATAAACTTCGGGGGAAACTCATTCATCATCACCCCACCGTTTTCCCCATCGGCAATCTGCGTCACCAACGGCGGAATCTTCTTCCCCGCCAACGGCCACAAATTTAAACTTTTCGCCCCATAATAAGGCTGCATCTGCCCCACCAGTTTGGTATCGGAACCCTGGGTCTTGATGATGGCAATGATACTCTCACTGCGTCCATCGGAATGGGTACAAACCAAACGGTGCGGAATATGCGGCTGGTGCGAATGATGGCCGTTGTCCGGCTGTTCCACCGTATGCTCCTGAACCAATACCCAGCGATAACCGCTGTCCTTCAAAGTTTTGACAAAATTCCAGGCCACGTCGGGATGATTGGGGAGAGCCATTTCCGACGGCGAAAAACCCCGGACCCGATTGAGGGCCTCACGACCAAAAATGGCGGCAAAATGATGCCGCCACGCCTGAACATGCAGGCGATAATCCTGTACCGGAGTGGATGGTGCCACCGGATGCCCCCAGGGAACTCCCAACCATTCCACACTGCGTTTGTAGTCCGGGTGAACCGTGATCTCTATGAGGTCGGCCATGGCATCATCGGCCCCCATCTTGCGCAAACCATGAAACAGCGTTCCCGAATAATCCAGCATGACCCGCGGCGAACGCCCTTCCTGAATCAGTTGCTTGAGCATACGGCCAATGCGTCGATAACAATCCAGAAAAACCGAAGCATTGTGATTATCACCTTGGCCAGGATGGTTCATCATGTGCTGCAAATTGCTGATAATCTCCGCCGTAGCCAGAGAACTTCCCCCGGCAGGGATCAAAGGTTGGTGCATGTGCAGCCCAATGGCAAAAGCACTCTGAATCGATGCAAATTGAATGTCACTGTCCCCCAAAAAAGCGGGATGATCCTGGCGACCGGACAAATACTCGTCCAACCATGGGCCAGATCCGGAAATGTTGGGCAAACCACCGGTGTACTCTGGTAGTTCATTCATGAAAAACTCCTTGTCGTCACAATAAACCTGGCCGACCTTCCGGAAAGTGAATGGCTAGCGATGCCGAATAAATTCGTAAATATTGAGATAATCCGTGCCAGGATGATTCCAGGAATAATCCACCCGCATACAATTGGCACGGATCTTTTTCCAGTATTCCGAATTGCCATATAAACCAAACGCCCGAAACATGGCCGACTCCAAACCATGATAATCGGCAGATTCAAAAACGAAACCATTTCTTTCTTCCACCGGACGCGGGGAAAAATCCCAATCAAACACAGTGTCCCCCAATCCACCCACCGCCCGGACAATAGGAACCGTTCCATAACGCATCGCAATCATTTGCGTCAATCCACAAGGTTCAAACAAACTGGGAACAATAAACATGTCGGAACCGGAATAGATCAGGCGTGACAATTCCTCGTTAAAGCCGATTTCAAGATGGCAATTGGGGTTGTCATTGAGATAATGCTTCAGATGCCAGAAATAATCGTTGAGGCCATACTCGGGGCTGGTTCCCAAAAGGACAAACTGGGCATTGTTGTGAATGGCGGCAAACAACGCATGGCGAATCAAATGGACGCCCTTCTGGGTATCCAGTCGCCCCACATAGGAAACAATGGGCCGATCATTCTGTTCCAACAGCAAACGCTGCCGCAGAACGGTTTTATTCTCCGCCTTGCCCGGGATATCATCCAAATCCCGAACCGAATAATGATGGGGAATATGGGGATCCCACTCGGGGTTCCACATGTCGTAGTCCAGCCCATTCAAAACACCGCCAAACTTGGAACTGAAACGATGCAGAGTATGGCCCATGCCATAACCCTGATCGGTGTGCATCGCTTCCCAGGCATGTTTGCGGGACACGGTGGTGACAAAGTTGGAATAGACAATAGCCGCCTTGGTGAAGTTAATGGCAAAAGGATTGTGATCATCACCCATCCGTTCGGTGGAAAAATAATACTCCGGTCGATTGAGTCCAGTGGCAAACAGAGCCTCCACGCCAGCATGACCCTGATGTTTAAAATTATGGATGGTGTGGATGACCCGGGAAGTATTCATTCCCAGAGGGCCATAGATTTCATACAGAAGGGCAGCAGTCAGACCAGTCTGCCAATCGTGGGAATGGATGATGTCGGGACGTTTACCCGATTTGTACATGAATTCAAGAGCGGCACGGGTGAAAAAGGCATAGCGCATCGCCTCATCATGAAAACCATAAAAAGAGCCCCGATTGAAAAAATGATCATTGGAGTGGGGATCAATGAAAAAACACAATTGCCCATGCACATGACCGGAATACACCGTACAGCGTATAGCACCACCCCACCAGGGAACCCACAAATTGTCATAACAAACCGCCAAACCCCAAACATGGTCATAACGGATACAATCGTATTTCGGTAAAATGACCTCCATGGAGTGGCCACGAATCCTCATCTCACGGCTCAACCCATAAACCATATCGGCAAGCCCACCAACCTTGGCGGCAGGAGCCAATTCAGAAGAAATCGTTACAATGTACATGGACCGAAGCCTCCAAAACATTTGACCGGTCCATCTCCTCCAAAAGGATTCGTGACCCCGGCGACAGGAAACGTTTCACGACAAAACAACATGCCAACCCCAAAAAAAAGGGGCACCGCAAGGGGTGGGTTCAACCACCTCTCCCAACGACACCACAGCAAAAAAACATCCTGCCCTGCGAGCAAAAACCAAAACCTTGGGTGCTCTCGCCCCCTTCGGGCAAAGAAACAAAATCAAAACCCTGGGGCTGCGCCCCTAGACCCCCCTTGGGGGGCAGTAAAATCAAAATCAAAGTCAAAATCAAAGTCAAAACCTTGGAGGCTCCGCCTCCAAACCTCCGCCGGGGGGGATGATCCCCCCCGGACCCCCGCAAAAATTTTTTCCAAGCTTTGTAACACAAGCAACAAACAAGTCAACAAGATCCCCACCCGCCCCACATCACGAGGGAGGATACCCAGACTCCCTGGAAACCCCATGGCCAACATCCTGAGATTGTCCACACGATGATCTGGCCATGTTTTCGGCAACCCTCTGCCCGGAATTGTCGGCAGCGTAGTCCTGGTTATCATTTCCAGAGTGCTGATGAATCAAGATCAGACCCGCCAATGGCGGCAGCGTCAAAGGCAACGAATGCGGTCTTCCGTGCGCCTGGACTTCGACGGTTTGCACACGCCCGCCGTTACCCACATTGGAACCGGAATATTTTTCGGCGTCGCTGTTGAAAATTTCGGTGTAAACCCCAGGCTTGCTGACGCCCAGATGGAAATTTCCCCTGACCACAGGAGTGAAATTGCACACGATAACAATATCTCCCGACTGGCGACCACGCCGAATCCAGGCCAACAGGCTCTGATGATGGTCGTTACACTCAATCCATTCAAATCCCTCGGGTTCATGGTCAAGATCGTGCAACGACAGCAAACCGCGATAAAGACGATTGAGATCCTGAACGGTTTTCCAAATCCCCTGATGAAATGGAACCCTTTCGAGCAGATGCCAATCGAGGCTGACCAGATGGTTCCATTGTTGACCCTGTGCAAACTCACTGCCCATGAACAACAATTTTTTGCCCGGATAGGCAAACATGAAGGTGTAGTAACAACGCAAATTGGCAAATTTTTGCCACGCATCCCCGGTCATCTGGTCCAAAAGCGACCCTTTGCCATGGACCACTTCATCATGGGACAAGGGCAGGATAAAATTTTCATGGAAACAATAGAGCATGCCGAAAGTCAGATGATTGTGGTGATGCGAACGATGCACAGGCTCCTTGTGCATATACTCCAGGGTGTCGTTCATCCAACCCATGTTCCATTTAAACCCAAAACCCAGACCACCGGAGCTGATGGGACGTGACACCTGGGGCCAAGCCGTAGATTCCTCGGCCATGGTAATGGCACCACGACCCTCTTCGTAAACCTTGGTGTTGAGGGTGCGAATAAAATCGATAGCCTCCAAATTTTCCTTGCCACCATATTGGTTGGGAATCCATTCGCCGTTTTGCCGGGCATAGTCGTTGTAGAGCATGGAGGCAACGGCATCCACCCTCAAGGCATCCAGATGGAACTGCTCGATCCAGTAAAGGGCGTTGGCGATCAGAAAATTGCTGACCTCCTTGCGACCAAAATTATAGACCAGGGTGTTCCAATCGGGGTGAAAACCGCGACGGGGATCTGCGTGTTCGTAAAGGGCGGTGCCGTCGAATTGGCCCAGTCCATGGCCGTCGGTGGGAAAGTGGCCCACGACCCAATCCATGATCACCCCGATTCCCGCCTGATGCAGACGATCGACCAGGTAGCGCAAATCGTCGGGTTGGCCATAGCGGCAAGTCGGAGCAAACAGACCGGTGGGCTGATAGCCCCAGGAACCCTCAAACGGAAATTCCGAAAGCGGCAAAAACTCTACATGGGTAAACCCCAAATCCTTGACGTAGGGGACCAGCTCATCGGCCATTTCACGATAGGAAAGGCTGCGATTGCCTTCTTCAGGCTTGCGCCGCCACGAACCCAGATGCAGCTCGTAAATACTCATGGGATTGTTGTAGTAGTTATGCCCCTTCCTCGCTTCCATCCAATCGCCGTCGCACCATTCGTAGGACGAGGGAGCCTGGACGATGGAGGCATTACCGGGTGCCAACTCCGAAGCAAAGGCATAAGGATCGGACTTGTTGGGTTGCAGATCGCCGAAAGGGCCTTTGATTTCATATTTGTAAATATCTCCGGCATGGACATGGGGGACGAAAAGTTCCCATATGCCGCATTCCTGACGCAAGCGCATGGCATGGCGACGGCCATCCCAATTATTAAAATTGCCGACGACACTCACCCTCTGAGCGTTGGGCGCCCAGACGGCGAAAAATGTGCCGTCCATCCCCTCAATATTTTTCGGGTGAGACCCAAGGTGATCATAAATCCGCCAATGGCGACCTTCGGAAAACAAATAGACATCCATCTCGCCGAGAATGGGAGGCGTCCGGTAAGAATCCTCCAGAGGCTCGGGACCGGCACCAAAATCGGCGGCAAAACGATGGTTAAACCTCCCCGAGTGCTGGCGGATATGGATGGCGTACAACCCCCAATCGTGAATCCGCTCCATCCTACCCATGTTTTTTCCCGTATCCCGGTTGACCAGCTCAACATAGAGGGCACCGGGCAGGAAGGTTCGTACTACCATGGACCCATCTTCAAGAAAGTGCATTCCCAAAAAGGCAAACGGATCCCGGCAGTAGCCGTTGACAACCTGATCGATAAAATAGTGCGGATGGATGACGATACCCGATTCTTGGTTGTGATGTGTCATGGTGCCCCTTTTCTTTGTAGGACTGTGGTCAGTCTTGAAGTACGTTACAGGTAGGGCTGTAAAATATCGGCCTGCGTTCGGTCTTCGGCCAGACCCGGGTCTTTGGCCCTTCCCCCACGGAATTGTCAATTTTCAATGGGATGGAATATAACATTCCTGCGCCAACCTTCGCCATGCTTTTCTGCTTAACGATCCTTAAAGATTCTCCTTGTCAACCCGACAGTGCCAGAAAATCCTCCGGCGGTCGGCCCACAGCAGCCCCCTGAGGCCTCACCGCAATAGGACGTTGCAGCCGCTTGGCAAGTGCAACCATGGCATCCACACAGGGGACGCGATACAGACTGGGCAGTCCCGATTATTCCCCTTGTATTCAGCCCCCTTTTGCCACATCAATCGTCGGAGTTCCCGTCGCAACCTGACCGGAATATCCTCTGTCAAATAACCCGTTTTGATAAGGTCACAGCCTCCATGTATCCATCAACCATCCACAACGATGTCAACCGTTGGAAGGCTTTAGACATTAAAAAAATTTTTGCCGTTTTTGGTCAGTTTGTGACCCTTACCCTGGGACAAACCACGGTGGAATTACGTCCGGTCCTTGAATTAATTCGCAAAGATTGTGTACCAGATCATCCCGACGCCATTGGACGCATGGTTCCCGACCTGTTGGTGATCATGATGAATCCCGGTTCTTCACGCCCTCTCAGCCCCCACTATCGTCCCCGGCATGCGAACAAACCCGAAGACCTGGATCCTTTTAGTGGATTGACCCCCACCCGTCCCGACAACACCCAGTACCAGATTATGCGGGTCATGTTGGCACGGGGATTGGGGCATGCACGGGTCCTCAATCTTTCCGATTTGCGTGAGACCAAAAGTCCCATCTTCATCAAACGTTTCAGAGAACTGGAAAACTTGCCCGGAGGAAAAGCTCACTCCCTGTTTTCACCAAGCAGGTGCGCAGAGCGAGAGCAACGAATGGGTCAGGGGCGTGCCATTCCCCTGTTGGTAGGTTGGGGACGGCACGTTGATCTTCTCCCTTTGGCGCACCAATGCCTTGGAACCTTGAAGACGGAACGGATCGTCGGTGTCGAAGTCCCTGGAAGCCCAGGATTGTACGCCCATCCCAGTCCCATGCTGCAAAAAGCCAAGGAAGCCTGGGTGAATGCCATCCTGGAAAAAATGCCCCCCTGATCATCGGGGAATACGCATTCGGTCGTCATCGCGCCTGGGGAGCAACGGGCGGCGTCAAGGGGGCAGGTTTCGGGACAGCGGGCCATTGCATCTCCTGGGCAACCGGTGGATTGAGGATTGGACTAGGCGGCGGAAAATACCGGTTGATTGTGAAAACTCCTCCCAGGATGACAATACCCGTTGCAATCACCCATTTGACAGTCTCCACTTTGGCGGTTTCAATATCCTTGCGCAATTCAAATTTGGTCGCCTCAATATCCCGTTTTAACTCCGCCCTTACGGTCTCAATCTTGACATCCAGTTCCCTGAAACGCGTCTCGGATTTGGCCTCCAGTTCCCTGAAACGCGTCTCGGATTTGACATCCAGTTCCTTGAAACGCGTCTCGGATTTGACATCCAGTTCCTTGAAACGCGTCTCGGATTTGACATCCAGTTCCTTGAAATGCGTCTCGGATTTGACATCCAGTTCCTTGAAACGCGTCTCGGCTTTGATATCCGCTTCCCTGAAACGCGTCGCGGCTTCGACATCCACCTCCTTAAAACGCGTCACGAATTTGGCATCTATTTCCCTGAAACGCGTCGCGGCTTCGACATCCATCTCCTTGAAACGCGTCTCAAGCTTGGCATCCATTTCCCTGAAACGCGTCGCGGCTTCGACATCCATCTCCTTAAGACGCATCTCGGCTTTGACATCCATCTCCTTGAGATCCCGCTTCAGGCTGGCTTCCACGTTGGCCAAATCCCGCCTGAGCATGAGCATGTCCTGTTTGGTTACAAGACGATCTTCCACCAGGGCAATGGTTCATCCACTCCGGCATCACGGAGTTTCTTGACGTAGGTGTGCGTATCAAAGGCAATGGTTGTGCTCATGAATCGTTTCCTCCCAGAGAATCCTCAGGCGAACATTCCAAACATTCTACGCCACATTCCCAAACTCCGTCCAAGGCATTCCATCCCTTCCTTGTTTGAGAGGGATGTTGCCTGACAAATCGAACGATACATCAAGTGTGAAATTTTTCCACCCAGGCGGACAAATCCCGGGCCAACTGGTCGATAATCCCGGTCCAGGAATCCGGGCTTGTCTGCCGATACAGGGTGGCGCTGGGATACCAGGGAGCCGAGGTTCTTTCAGTCATCCAACGCCAATCGGAGGCGTAAGGAATTAAAATCCAGACCGGCTTTCCCATAGCACCGGCGAGATGGGCCACAGCAGTTTCCATGCTGATGACCAGATCCAGAGAAGACAAAATGACAGAGGTTGCAGCAAAATCAGTCAGTTGGGTTTGGGTGTCGGTCAACGATAAACCGCCCAGTTCTCCGGGTAGGGTATCCTTTTGCAGGGATAAAAAATGGATCCCCTGAACCTGAAACAATGGCTTGAATGCCGTCGCCGTCAATTGTCCACGGGATTTTCCCCGCCAGACCACACCGACGGCAGGATGTCTTTCGGGTTTGTTCCACCCTGGGAGGGTCATGTTTGGGGGCGGATGAAGATAGGGCGTTTCCAGGGGGATGGTCTCCAGACGGGTCTCGAATATTTTGGGCAATGACAGCATGGGGCAACAGCAATCGGCTTTGGACAGGGGATCCTCAAGGGTGAGCACCTGCTCCACGACGGAAATGGCGGCGAACAGCTCCTGCAAAGGCCGATCACACAAAATCACGACCTTTCCACCCCGTCGAGCCACCAGAGGGGCATAACGAACCATTTGGATGGCATCCCCAAACCCTTGTTCCTGCATCAACAGGATGGTTTGCCCGTTCAAAGGCTCTCCCAACCAAAGGGGATAGGGAAATTTTTTTCCGACCTGGCGATAATGTCTCGTTTGCCAACGCCATTCATTTTCGAGCCACCCCCCCGCATAATCACCCACCATCAACAGGGCACGGCTCAAATTATAGTGTATTTCCGCATCCTCGGGATCCAGTGCCAATCCGGCACGATAACTGGCGATCCCCGCGTCAAGACACCGAAGTGCCACCAGACAGACCCCCAGATCACCATGCAAAGAAGGGTTGGCCGGTTCAAGGGAGAGTGCTCTGCGAAAAAGCGGTTGCGCCAGGTCGTGGCGTTGCATCAGGACATGCAAACGTGCCAGATTGGCCAGGGTTTCCGGATGGTCGTGCCGCAGATTCAGGCTGCGTTCATAATCGGAGCGGCCTTCCTGAAAACGTCCCAGGCCGCACAAAACCGTCGCCCGGTGATTGAGATAATCCCAAGAGTCCGGAACCAGACGGCATGCCCGGTCCAAATGGTCCAAAGCCTGGATGGTCTGCCCTGCCTGCTGGCTGGCAACACCCGACAGAAACCAGGCATCGGCGTTTTCCTGGTCCTGCTCCAACACCCGGGCCGCTATTTCGATGGTCCTGACGGGGCGACCCGATTGCAGATGATCCAACGCCCGCTTCAGAGCCAAAACATGATGAATATTCATGGCGAAATGGTATCTTTTGCTTGTGCCGAGGGCAAGTCAGGACATAGAATTCATCCCATGGAAAACAACGTTGAAGAAGAAGATAAAGAAACAGAAAAAACAACGCGCACCGGTACGTTTATCCCCGTTGGGGAGGTGGTGGCCAAACTGACTGGCACCTTTCTGGAACGCCCGCGTGGAAAAGCCGGATTTCTTGGCTCGGCCTGGACCCAGGCGGTCGGAGAGCGGGTGGCAAAACATTCCGAACCCGACCGCCTCGCCAACGGTCTTCTGACCGTGCGTGTAGACTCCTCCACCTGGACATCGGAACTGACCCACATGAAACCAAAAGTGCTGGCTTTGATCCAAAAGGCCAGTCCCGGAAGCAACATCCGCGATCTGCGCTTCGTCCAAGGATCCCTGCGTTCCAAAATTGACCCTCCTGGGGAAAAAAAACGTACCGAAAAACTCCCCCCGCCGCTACCTGAGGAAGTGGAAAAAGCGTCGCACATGGTCGCCGCCGTCACCGATCCCGAATTACGCGCGGTGTTGTTCAAACTGTCCCAGACCCTGCTGATACGTCGCCGTTGCGGTTGATTCGTGAATCACACAAACGGAATCCTCAAAGCCAGGACAAATATTAAATTTGGACACGCGGCATTTTAAAATGGTGTGAATTGCGGTACAATCGACGTGCTTGAACCAAAGTGCAGACAAACCGAACCCGGCGAAATCTTCGGACCCTTGCCGAACCGGAAAACAACAACCCATACCATGACCCATGTGGATTCGCATGAAGGACAAGACAGGAACCGTCGTAATGGTCCATGGCCTTTGGTTGGACGGAACCGAACTTAAACCCCTGGCCAAACGACTGGAAAAACTGGGTTATGACACCCTGTTTTTCAAATATCCCACAGTCCGGGCCGGGCTTCTGGATAACGCCCTGGCCCTGTGGCGGTTTCTCGAAAACTCTTTTGGCAAGGACATGGAACAAGCCAAAACCCTGCCGCCCGTGCATCTGGTCTGTCACAGCCTGGGCGGTCTGGTCGCCCTGCACATGCTCCACCGCCAGCCCCAGGCCATCATCGGGCGCATGGTAGCAATAGCCACCCCCTTTCGCGGCTGCCTGGCCGCCCGGCGTCTGAGCCGCTGGCCTTTCGGCAGCATCCTTTTGGGGGGAAGCATGGATCAAGGACTCTATTCGGGAGGACCCAAATCTGTCCCCTCGGGTCGGGAAATCGGCGTCATCGCGGGAAAACTTCCCCTGGGACTGAGCCATTTCGTCCTGGGCATGTCCGGCCCCAGCGATGGAACCGTCCAGGTTGCCGAGACCCGTCTGGAGGGAGCCGCTCATACAACTCTGGACCACGTTCACCTGGGTCTGGTACTCTCTCGCAGAACCGCCCATCTGACACACCAATTCCTGGCGACAGGCAAGTTTCATTGAAAAAATCTGAACTCTTTCTGCAATCGTCGAGGTGCTGCTTTGGAACATCATCATAAACGCCTGGGCAGGGTTCTGGTCCTGACAGGTAACGGCAAAGGCAAGTCCAGCAGTGCCTTTGGTATGGCCTTCAGGGCCGCCGGGTGGGGCATGAAAGTATGCGTCATCCAGTTCATCAAGGGGGCTTGGCCCACGGGGGAAGAAAAAGCAGCCAAAATGTTTGACAACATGGAATGGCACGCCCTCGGTGACGGTTTCACCTGGAAAACCGATGACCCCGAAGGAGATCGGCTCAAAAGCAGGGAAATATGGGAGTTTTGCCGACATAAGGCCCTGTCCGGCACCTTCGATCTGGTCGTCTTCGATGAAATCAACATGGCCCTTGGGTTCGGCTGGTTGACCTCCGAGGAAGTGGTCCACTTCATTCAAAACGAACGTCCCAAGTCACTCCATCTGGTCCTGACGGGACGCAATGCCCCGAAAGCCCTTATGGACGCCGCCGATACAGTGACGGAAATGACTGAGATCAAACATGGTTTCAATGCCGGAATGAAAGCGTGCAAAGGAGTGGAATTCTAATTCGGGAAACGCTTCAGCATGCGGTCGACAGCGTAGAGCTGTTAAACATTTCATCTCTTGAAAGTGCGGACTCATGGACACAGAACCAAAGAAAGTTCTCATTGTTGACGACATCCAGGACTACCGCGAACTGTTGATGGAAGTTATTGGAAAGGCTGGATATCAGTGCGTCGTAGCCGACAATGCCGAACAGGCGCGCCTCATGATCGAGGAGGCACGTCCGGATGTTGTCCTTTTGGACTGGATGATGCCGGGGATTTCGGGAGTCGAGTTGCTGCGCTATCTCAAAGCGAAGGTCACCTATGCCAAGATACCAATCATCATGGTCACAGCGCGCGACAGCGAAGATGACCGCCTGAGGGTGTTGGAACTGGGAGCCGACGATTATATCGTCAAACCGTTCAAACCCCCGGTTTTGATTGCCCGAATTCAAGCCCTGCTCAGTCATAGTCTCTCGGGAGCGAGTGGTGTTCTGAAAATATCGGACCTTGTTTTGGACATGAATGAAGAATCCGTTGTCGCGGGAACCCCTCCCGTTAGGATCGAACTGGGGCGTATCGCGTTTCGCATTCTGGCTTTTTTCATGGCCAACCCGAATGCCATCCATGAGCGAAACGCCGTCTTGCGCCAGGTATGGGGGGCAGATGACAAGGTTGGTGGACGAACGGTGGATGTCTATGTGCGGCATTTACGCAAAGCGTTGGGATCCTCGGGACACCATGAAAGAATCGAAACGATCCGCGGCTCCGGGTATCGTTTTTTATCCTGACGGACCTTGATCCTTCCAACCAACATGGCATTACAAGAGCGTGACACCCTTCAGACAAAAATCAAAACCCTGGGGGCTTCGCCCCCAAATCCCAATAGGCATGAAGCTCTTTGTCCAAATTACCAGAGAAATAACCTTGGGGCCTGCCGCCTCCAAACCGCATTTACCGGACTTTGTTTTTCCGCGTCGCGGGTAGGATTCACGACCAACAGGGTATCAGGCGTGGGGGGTTTTGTTACCGCGCTTCCAGAACATGATTTTACCGCAGTGGGCGCACTTTTTGACGGTCGCTAGGTAGTAAACCAAGCCGATGGCGACGAACAGGGGCAGGATGATACGGAGTGCGGCGATCATCGGTCCCATGCGAACGTCCTCGCGGATAAGATCCGCATGGTTACTGGACAAACCCAGAAGGGTAATGCCCACGATCACGAGACCCCCGATAAACATGAGGACGGTGCTCTTGACCAAAGGTTTAGCCTGATGCTTCATGGTTAAATTTCCCCTTGAAAAAGATCCTGAGACCACAACGCCGCCTGCGTCTCCGCGCCCCCCGCGCAGACCCACCCACCCGGTCGTGCAGACCCTGCGGGACAGATGGCTGTGCGACAGAAACCCGCCGAGAGAACCGACCTTCGCACGGGCCACCCAGACATCCAAGGCACCTTCACCAACTTCCCACGCTCGCCATGATGGACATTGAACAGCGATCTTGCAAGGGAAAATCTTTATGTACCTGAGGCATTTACGATCATATCTTTTTGTCGGGGCATTAAAATAAATTGTTCATAGAGTTTCCAGACCAGGATTCACCCCTCGGTCATTTTTTTCAGCAGGAACTGTTTTTTTAAGGATAATGGATTGATTGACCATGCAAATATCCAGCTACGCAACAGAGGCCAACGGATCTCCGGCGAAATTGGACAAAATGCAGGCTATCCGTTTGGCAACTCAGGGATCGTCTTTTTTCCTGAGTTGTCTGGTGGCCACTCTGTTGGCGGTTTTTTTTTCCTGGGGAGAAGCGTCTCTCCCCCCTGTCGTGGCGGCGTGGACATTTTTTGCTTTTTTTCTGGTCATCCGTTTATCCACAGGGGGTTCTCTGTGGCCCGCCCTGGCGGGTGGAATAACCGCCATCCTCGCCATCGGACTCAACGCCGGGATTCTTCCGGATTTGCCCCAGGAGGGATATGGAAAAACCATCACCTTCAGGGCCGTCATCACGGATCGCCTGGATCGTTACGATTCGGTTTTGTTGGAATTGGACTCATTGGAGTGGCCAACAACCGGATGGAATGCTTCCGGCAAGATACGTCTGTCGGTGACCAAACAAGAGGTCTCCGCCCAACCGGGAGACCGAATCGAGGTAACGGCGCGACTCCGTCGCCCCGATGGCAACAAGGTTCCAGGTTCCCTGGACTACGGTGCCTGGTTGAAAAGTCATGGCTATATCGCCACCGGTCATCCTGTCACGAATTCCCCCATCCGCATCCTCGAACAGACAGACCAGTGGTACTGGAACCGATGGCGTTACCAGATTTCCCGCTGGATTGTTTCCCGTCTGCCCCCCACGACGGAAGGGCTGGCTGAAGGATTGATCATCGGGAAACGGGGGTTTATCGATGCCGAACTCAACGATGCCCTGCAGGTGTCGGGAACCTTCCACCTGCTGGCCATCTCCGGTCAACACTTGGCGATGGTGGCCGGATGGAGTTTTTTTTGTATCCGCTGGATGCTTGTAATTTGGATTCCCGTCTCCAGACGCTGGGATGTGAAAAGAATGGCGGCGATTCTGACCATGTTTCCCTTGCTGGGATACAGTCAGTTGGCGGGTTGGTCGGTATCAACCCAACGGGCCACCTTGACGACCGGATTGATGTTGATCGGGCTGTTGCTGTGGCGTCGGGTGTTGAGTATAAACACCCTGATCCTGTCAGCCATTATATTATTATTCATTTGGCCCAGGGAACTGTTCGGAGCCGGTTTTCACCTTACCTTTGTCTCAGTCGCCGCATTGCTGCTGTTTTTGCATCGGCATCCGATGGAAGGAACTCTATGGCGTCAATTCTGGCTGATGGCGGCCATGACCTTGTTTCTTGGTCTGGCCACCGCTCCCGTCGTTTCTTTCCATTTTCATCGCGTCACCCCTTATGGATTTTTTGGCAATGTCTTTGGGGTTCCATGGATTGGCCTTTTGAGTGTTCCCCTGGGATTGGGGGCATTGCTGCTCCATGGAGTGAGGCCAGAATGGAGTCATGCCCTGTTGGACTGGATGTCCTGGAGTCTGGAGGTGTTTATCCAGTGGATCGATACGATTTCCCACTGGCCATATGCCTGGCAACGTATACCAGGCCCCTCCCTTTGGGGAATATCCTGGAGCGTCGCCCTGTTTGCGGCAAGCTTTATCCTGCCGTGGAAACGGGGACGGCATTGGCTTGTAGGATTGGGGATGTTGGCACTGCTCTGGCCACGAGAAGGGCCGATAACGGGGCGGGTGCATGTCGCCTGCCTGGACGTGGGACAGGCATTGGCGATCGTGGTGCGGGATCCCGACGGTCGGTGGATGGTCATCGATGCCGGCGGGGTGGCCACACCTCGGTTCAACGTGGGTGAAGGGTTGGTCTCGGCCTATTTATGGCACAATAATGCCCGTCAACTTGAAAGAATCATCATCAGTCATCCCCAAAAGGACCATATGGCCGGAGTCGCCGCCCTGCTGCGCAATTTTCCCGTCAAAGAACTATGGCTGGGGGTGTTTCCCGAACAGGAGCAAACCAATCGCAGATACCAGGAATTGATCCAACTGGCCACAGAAAACGGCGTTGCCATCCGCAGAATCGACCATGAGCTGCAACAAGGGGGCAGCATGACCGTCACCGCCCTGGCCCCCCAACCCGGTCCAGGGACGATCAAGGATAACGATCACTCCCTGGTGATCCGTATATCCATGGGACAACAACAATTTTTATTTCCCGGGGATCTGGAGGCCAAGGGGGAGGAATGGTTCGTCAAAAACCACCCTTCCGCCACCTTCTCGGTGGTCGTAGCCCCCCATCATGGCAGTAAAACGTCAAGCACCCCGGACTTTATTTCGACCCTCCAAGCCAAACATGTCGTGTTCAGCAGTGATTCAACCATGAACCACAAAATACCCCACCCTGAAATCCTTTCCCGATGGATAAAAAGCGGGGCAACCCTGTGGCGCACCGATCATCAGGGAACAGTCGTCTGGGAGACGGATGGCCATAACCTGTGGTTTCAACCACCCAATCATGGCGGTTGACAACAATCCGACCTGTTTGTAATTAGCCTGATATCAACCGGTCAATGGAGGCGCAATTGCCCCGGCACAACCAACCATTTGGTTTCTTCGTCGACAGAGATATCATGATGACCACTCATGGTCAGTTCGCGGAAAATAATCAAGGCATCTTCCATGCGATGGATATCCGAAACCAGTTCCTGTTCATCCTGGGTGCGGGCGATGGCGTAACTGTCTTTTTTGATGACGATTTGAAGGGGAATCATGCACGTCTCCTGCTGTCAAAAACCTGGCGGCCCCTGGGCCTTTCCAATATAAAGTATCGTTAACGATGCAAAATGCGTGCACATTCGCCTAGACATCCGTAGGTCATTGGTGACAAAACCAGTTGATGCAAGTATACTTCGTACTTTGGCCAGGAATGTTTGCGTCCCCGGGAACACGACAACGCACGTGGAAACCAAAGCCGATGGAAAACCTCGATACCTCCATGGACATCATGGTTCAGGCTGCGCGGGCCGCCGGAATCCGGATCATGAACCATTTCCGCCACGGGATCGACATATCCCGGGAAGCCCAGGTCAAACAAAAAGGCCCTGACAACCCCCTGACCAAGGCCGATCTTGAGGCCAATGAAACCATCCAGCACATTTTACAACATTTTGCCCCCGACTATGGCTGGCTTTCGGAAGAGACCACCGACCATCACGACCGGCTCAAACAACAACGCCTGTGGATTGTGGATCCCCTGGACGGTACCAAGGAGTTTGTGCAAGGGATACCGGAATTTGCCGTTTCCATCGCCCTCGTCGAAGAAGGTCTGCCCATTGCCGCCTGCCTGTACAACCCCCCATTGAACGAACTTTTTACAGCCATCGCCGGGAAAGGCAGCCGCAAGAATGGCCAGCCCATACAAACTTCCCGTACGACCCAACTCCACCGTGCCGTGTGTCTTTCCAGCCGATCGGAAACCCAACGCGGAGAATGGGATCCTTACAAAGACGAATTCACCTTGATGACCACCGGCTCCATTGCCTATAAACTGGCAGTCCTGGCAAGCGGTCGGGCCGATTTCACCTTTACCCTGACCCCGAAAAATGAATGGGATATCGCCGCAGGTGAACTTTTGGTTCGGGAAGCCCATGGCCAAGTCACAGACAAGGATGGTTCGCGCATCACCTTCAATCAACCCTCTCCCCGGCTGCGATCGGTATTGGCAACCAATGGCCAGCTTCATCCGGCTTTGCTCAGGCGTTTGGCTGCCGTTCCTCTGAACCAGGACCTCAGATAATGCACCCTCTTGACAACCCGATTGGAAAGTAGGCTCCATGAAAGCATATAACGTTTACGGTATCGGACACGCCCTGGTTGATGTCGAATGTCATGTGGATGAACCCTTTCTGCGCCAGATCGGTCTGCAAAAGGGATCCATGACCCTGGTCGATGCCCAACGACAAGCGGAATTATCCGACAAACTCAAACATCAGGTCGTGCATCGTTCTTCCGGCGGTTCTGCCTCCAACACCATGATTGGCCTGGCGCAAATGGGAGGGAAAGGTTTCCACTCCTGCAAGGTGGCCGATGACGAACCGGGACAGTTCTTTACCGCCGACATGCGCGCCAACGGCGTAGACAATGCGTCTCGTCCCAGCGATCCCAAACAGGGTGTGACAGGGCAATGTCTGGTCATGATCACCCCCGACGCCGAAAGAACCATGTGTACCCACCTGGGAATTTCCGAGACCTTTTCTGTCGAGAACCTTTCCGAGCACCACCTGCGTCAGGCAGAATACCTTTATATTGAAGGCTACCTCGTCTCTTCCCCTACGACACGCCAAGCGGCAGTAGCGGCCAAGGCTCATGCCAGGGCCAACGGAGTCAAGACGGCACTGACCTTTTCCGATGTATCCATGATTCAATATTTTCGTGACGGCATGGACGAATTTGTCTCCGGGGGGATTGATCTGTTATTCTGCAATGAAAATGAAGCCCTGAGTTATGCGGGCACCGACTCGCTGGATGTAGCCATCCGACGACTCAAGGAGATCGCCGCCTCGTTCTGTCTTACCCTTGGCCCTCGCGGGGCCAAAGTTTATGGCAACGGTGAAATGATCAACTTGGCCGGCATCAAGGTCAAAGCGGTTGACACCAATGGTGCCGGTGATCTTTTTGCCGGGGCCTTTCTGTATGGAATCACTCACGGCCACACCCCCGCGCGCGCTGGAAACCTCGCCATCCACGCCTCGGCCCAATTGGTGACTCAATACGGGGCAAGGTTGCAGACGGCCCAAGCAGATCAAATAAAATCATCTTCAGGAGTCCACCATGAATGATAAAATTCGGGATAACAGCGAGAGACGAAATTTTTCCCGGGTTGATTTTCACCATGAAATCATCCTGACCAACCAGGACGGCCAGGTTTTCAGAGGGGCTTTCAGCGATGTCAGTCTCAGAGGCATGCTGTTCCAGAGCAATGTCCTCCCCCGCATGAAAGACAACATCCAAGGGAATCTGCGCCTGGGCGACATCGACCTTGTGATCCAGGGCATAGTCGTACATTCCTCTGAGGGCAGGGGGGCTGCCATTCAGTTTCAGGATTTGGATTTGGAAAGTTTTTCCCACCTGCGTCGGCTCGTTTCTCTTAATCTGGGAGACTCTGAAACCATCGACAAGGAGTTTTTCAACGCCCTATGACCCATTCCATCCCCTTTTCTTCGGGCATCTACCCCATCCTCGATGCGGTTTGGCTGCAACAACACATGCAGGAAGAAAACTGGCCCATGGATGAACGGGTTCGTTTGGTACGCGACATGGAAATCGCCGGCATTCGATCGGTACAGCTGCGGTGTAAAAACTCGCCGGAGCAGTGTGCCGCTTTTTGCGAACGGTGGCTCGGTATCCTGCGCGCAGAGATGGAAGATTGCCGAATTATCATCAACGATCACATCCATCTGACACTTAGTCTCAAAGCCGATGGGGTACACGTTGGCCAGGGAGATACCACCATCACCGAATGCCGTGCGCTGCTCGGGCCTGACCACATCATCGGGCTATCCACGCATAACCGAGTCGAAATTGAAGACGCACAGGCGACAACGGTGGATTACATCGGTTTTGGGCCTTTGTTCAAAACCAACTCCAAACCCGATACCCAACCCCTCTGCGGACTAGAGGGACTCCAAACCGCCGTCGGGTACAGCCAGAAGCCGGTCGTGGCCATCGGTGGCGTCCAACCCGAAAACCTTTTCGATATTGCCTGCCGAGGGGTCCATGCGGTAGCCATGATCAGTGGTTTATGGGGGACGGGAGGACGTTTTCTTGTGGGTCATTGCGTCAGAGAATTTGATCGGGGACAAAAATATCGTTCTGCCAACCCAACCTTATGATCCAGTAAGAGGGAAAGCCATTTTTTTTGTCGCAGGTCAAAAAACGGGGAGGAGATGCCCCAGATAGTGTTTTTTAGTTGCTTGCCGGCCTTGGGAAAGGAAACCGCCTCGATGTTTCCAAAGCCGCCCAAAACATGCTTTGGAAAGAATGGACCGTGGCCAAACGCCAACATGACCCTTTTGACCTGATGGAAGACATGCAAACGGAAGCCCACAATTCCGGTCGTTTTCGCCGCATGCGTCCCCTGTTGCGCCAACTCTTCAAAGAAGAATTTGAAACCAAACGCATCCATATTCGTCCCATCAAAGGCAAAGAACTCATCGCCATACTTTCCGTTGGTGCCCTGTTTCTGTTCGGTCTCATGGTCACCAAAAAATTTAACCGAATGGTCGCCATGGAAGAAACCGTCCTTTCCACAAACGGTCGCGTTATCAATGCCCTGCAACGTCGCTCCAACCTTTTCTCCAACTTGATCAACCTCACCCTTAACCAGGCCGCCCTGGAACAGGAAGTATTCCGTCACGTCGCCGACGTGCGCACCACCATGACCCGTCGCGACCGGAAAAAGAACAGCAAACCACCCGAGGCAACCCTTGCGGAAAAAAAACTCCTAGAGCAAAACCTTGCCGTAGCCGCTCCGGACGCGAAAGAAAATCCATCGCCGAACATTCCCATGCCAGGGATACCAAAAATCGAGCCTTCCATGGCCAACCTTCTTGCCGTAGTGGAACGCTACCCCGATATCCGCTCTTCCACCACCTACCAGCAATTGATGGATAAACTGGTAGAGATCGAAGATCGAATAATTACCCGGCGCAGTGAATACAACGAAGCCGTGCGCACATACAATACCAACATAACAACGTTTCCGCAGTATATCCTTGCAGATATTATAGGTTTTAAAATTTATCCCTATGCGACCGCCAATCAGACGCTCGAGGGAGAAAATTTTCAGCTTCCAAACCTGACCGCTCCCGTATTCCAACGGCTTCTTCCCCTGGCTTCAGGAAACGCCCCATCATCCGATCCCTCCAAGACCAATCCCAACCCTGCCCCCCCACAGCCACCCCCATGAACTGTTCTGCCCATGGAATTCTTTAATTTTGCCCTGGTGTGACCACCATGGAGATAGACCATGAGCTGCTTTTAGAGTAGTGTGGGGAGCGATGGTGCGGATGGGGATTCTTGTAGCCTCTGCAAAGTTTGTACACGTACCGGAAGAACAAAGTTTAGCAAAAATTATTGCGATGGTTCAGGGGGGGATCGTCTCCCTCCGGGAAAATTTTTTCTGGTTGCCACCAACGGTGCGCAGCCAATTAAAAACCGCTAAAATGGTATGTCAATCAACGTGACGGCATGAGCGCAATCGCCATCTTTTTCACCCAGGCTCTTCTGGTCGTCGGCTTGCCCTATCTGGTTTGGCGCATCCCTGGGATCCGTCGTATCGTCCCTCTGGTGGTGTTGCAGATATTGCTTGGCTTGGCTCTAGGCCCTTCGATCCTGGGAAAATACTCTCCCGATCTTTGGTCCCAGCTTTTCTCCGACGCCTCCATGCAAAAATTGATGGGACCGTCCTGGTTGGCCATCGTCTTGTTTACCTTCCTTACCGGACTCCACTGGCAGCCTGACGAATTCAAGTTTCTGGGCAAACGCATGCTGGTGATGAGCCTGTTGAGCTTTCTGGTTCCAGGCTTTATGGGGTTGCTGACCGGGTACTTTATGGCCATGCTGTACCCTGATGCCGTAGGATCCCACGCCAACAACTGGCATTTTGCCATAGCCATAGGCTTGAGCATCAGCGTCACCGCCTTGCCGGTTCTTGGGGCCATTTTGCGTGAAATGAACCTGATGGGAGACCGATTGGGACGTATGACCCTGGGGATGGCCGCCCTGAACGATGTCATTCTGTGGTGTTTTCTTTCCATCTTCCTGGCCGGACTGGTTCAAGAAGGGGGAACATTTCAAAGCACACTCATGATTCCCGTCAAAATCGCCGTCTACCTGTTGGTCATGGTTTTGGTCATCAAACCTTTGCTGCAATGGGTCATGGGACATTGTGGTCTCGTCGGAGATGGTGGTCTGGTAGCCGTATTCATCGCTGTCTTCGGCTCTGCCCTGGCCACCGAAGAGATCGGTCTGCATGCCGCACTCGGTGGATTCATGACCGGAATCATTCTTCCTCGATGCTATAAACAAGCGTTGATCGAACGATTGGAACCTATCACCGTAGTTCTACTGCTGCCATTTTTCTTCGCCATGACCGGCATGAAGACTTCTTTCGATGCCACTTCCAACACTATTATTTCTATCACCGTAATTGCCATAATCATAAGCATGATAGGAAAATTTATCGGGACTTCCCTGCCTGCCCGTAAAATGGGGGAAAGCTGGCCCGATTCCATAGCCATAGGCATTCTTATGCAAACAAAGGGAATGATGGAGGTTTTATTGCTGACCATTTTTCGCGATGCCAATATTATCTCCACCACCTGTTTTTCAGCCATGATGTTCATGGCCATCGTCACCACATCCCTGACCATGCCCATGCTGCGCATCGTAATGCCTTGGACGACAAAAAATCCGCCTCCGCCACCTCCTGTGATCTGATACCTATTCAATGACCGCACTTGATCTTTTTTTGTACATCATCTTGGGACTTGTTTTCCAACTGACGATTCTTGCGGGGACGGCCTTTTATCGCCACTGGCAGGTTTTTAAAAACATGCAACGCCGCTTGGCTGATTTCGATGCCCCCCAGCCGCAGGCGAAGTCGGATCAGAAGACGACACAAAAAGCCCCTTCCATCCAGACCATCGGATGGACAGGATTGAGGGAATTTCGCGTCCAACGTAAAATATATGAAAACCTCAGTCGCAGTGTCTGTTCCTTTTATCTGGTTCCCACCGACAACAAGGAATTGCCCCCGTTCGAACCAGGACAATACCTCACCTTCAAACTCAAACTATCCGACCCCGTCTCGGGTCAATCCAGAGACAAAACACGCTGTTATTCCCTCTCAGACCGCCCTGGCCTGGAGCACTATCGTATTTCCATCAAAAGGGTTCCAGCCCCGTTTAAATCCTTAAGCCTGCCGCCAGGTCTGTCGTCCAACGCTTTCCACGACCACATCCAGGAGGGATCACTCCTTCAGGTCGGCCCGCCCCAGGGGGACTTTTTTTTAGATACAGGCGAAACACCCGCCGTCCTTATCGCTGGTGGAATCGGCATCACCCCCATGTTGAGCATGATTAATGAAAGCCTTTTTCGCAACCCAAACCGTGAATTGTGGTTGTTCTATGGTATCACCAACAGCCACGAACATGTCATGAAGGAAACTTTGGAAATACTGGTACGCAGGCACCGCCATTTTCGCCTGAACATCGCCTACAGTCGTCCATTGCCCGGTGATGTCCAGGGGGTGGATTATCATCACAAGGGACACGTGGATATCACCCTCCTGCGTCTGACCTTGGGGTTAAAGCCCTATCATTTTTATATCTGCGGTCCGCAGGCAATGATGGATACCATGGTTCCTGCCTTGAAGACCTGGGAAGTCCCGGAAACACACATTCATTTTGAATTGTTCGGTCCCGCTTCGTTTTCTCCTCCCGCCCCCCCCGCAAATTTGAGCACAGCCGCCACGCCCAACCATTTAAACGTCACCTTCAACACTTCAGAAAAAATGGTCCCCTGGGATGACCATTGCCCATCATTACTGCAACTGGCGGAACAGAACGGCATTCAAGTCGATTCTGGCTGCCGTGCGGGTAGCTGTGGCATCTGCCAAACTGAAATCATCGAGGGTGAAGTCACCTACTCCAGACCACCCGAAAAAGACCTGGAACCGGGCAAATGCCATCTTTGCATCACCCGGCCCAAAACCAACCTGACGTTGCTGGCATGAAGACCATCATGAACAAATCCCTTTTCCGCGTTGAAATCCTGCCGTTTTTTCTGCAATTTTCAACATTGCTCGCCATGACCCTCCTGGGTGATTTTCTTTTGCACAAATTTAACATGGTCGCCATTGGTCGGTATATCGGCATACCAGGGACAGCATTGATTGTACTCTCACTCATGTATTCACTGCGAAAGCGCAAGGTCATATCTTTAGGAAAACCGCGCACTTTCCTTAGGTTACATGAATTTTTCACTTGGCTTGGTGCCTTGATGGTCTTGATCCATGCCGGTGTGCATTTTAATACCGTCATCGCCTGGCTGGCGACTATTGCCATGGTCATCAACGTCATCAGCGGCATGGTAGGACGTTACCTCCTGGGTCGTTCCCAACGCCACATGATGACGCTGCAAAAAAAACATAGCTCCCATGGCCTGTCCCATGAAGCCATATCGACTGAACTGTTCTGGGATGCGGTCACCTTCGATCTGATGACCAAGTGGCGGACAGTACATTTTCCCATCTCCTTTGCTTTTGCCGTCCTTGCCTTGGGCCATATTTTCAGCATTTTATTGTTTTGGGAATGGCGATGAAAAGCAAAGCGAAATATCTCCTGTGGGGCAATTTATCGATCATAGCGATCCTTGTATTTTGCTTTCCCAAACTGATGATCAGTCCAGGGCATCTGATCGAAGAACACACCGCCTTGGAGAGTGCGTGTTTTTCCTGTCATGAACCTTTTTTCGGTATTTCATCGCAACGATGCATCTCCTGCCACAAAGTGGACACCATCGGCACCACCACCACCAAAGGGGTTGCCATTGTTAGAAAAAAAGCGAAGATACGGTTTCATCATCGATTGAAAGGGCAGGATTGCACCGACTGTCACAGCGATCATACTGGAGTGGCCAAGTATCGACCTACAGCGCGGTTCGCCCATGAAGTTTTGGATTCCTCTTTGCGCAGCCAGTGCGAGGAATGTCATCAACGCCCCATCGACCCCTTGCATCGCCCCATCACTTCTCCGTGCAGCCAATGTCATAGGCAGGACAAATGGAAACCAGCCCAGTTCAGACATGATCAATTGTCTGCCGCTGAACAAGAGCTTTGTACCGATTGCCATAAAAACAAAATCCCCACCGATCCGTTACACCGGCAGGTGTCTTCCCAGTGTAATCAATGCCATGGGAAAGACAAATGGAAACCGGCAAAGTTTAAACATGACATGTTGCCCATTACCAAACGGGAACGTTGCATTGACTGCCATCAGCACAAATTACCCGCCGATCCAATGCACCGACATCTCTCCACCCCATGTGGTTCATGTCACACCGTGACCCATTGGAAACCAGCGACCATGGATCACAAACCCTGGTTTGAACTGGACAAAAACCATCTTGTCGCCTGTGTTCGTTGTCATCCGGCCAACAATTATAAAGCCTACACCTGCTACGACTGTCATGAGCATTCTGTAGAAAAAATCAGGTCGGAACACGCAGAGGAAGGGATCCGTAATTATGAGCGTTGCGTCCAATGTCATCGCAACGCCAACGAAGATGATGCGAAAAAACTCTGGAAGTCGGGGGGAGATCGAGGGCGACACAAGGGGGAAGAAGAAGATGATGATTGATTGTTTTGTTTTTCCGGCTTGGCTTTGGACAGTAACCTTTCAGTCCTCCCCCCCTTTCCTTTCAAGGTTGAAACTATTGCGGGGGTTAGGGGGGGATGATCCCCTCCTTAACCCCCGCAACGATTAAAACCACCTGAGAAAAACAGAGGGACAGATTGGTTACATCTCCAATTTTCGCATCACCCTGGCGTCTTCGACAAACTTTTTGCGCTCCGCTTCCGGCATGGGAATAAGCCCACGTTCGGCCAGATAGCCATCACCACCCCAAGCCCGCTCGCTGGTAAACTCCGCCACATACTCCGCAATCCCCGGTACCATACCCACATGGGATTTTTTAATATAAATATACATAGGACGTGAAATGGGGTAGCTCCCCTTAGCAATGTTGTCAAAGGTGGGTTGAACCCCCTCAACGGCATTCCCCTGCAAATGATCCTGGTTTTGATCAAGGAAGGAGTAGCCAAAAATCCCCAAAGAATCTGAATCGGCACCCAATTTTTGAACGATCAGGTTGTCATTTTCACCCGCTTCCACATAGGCACCGTCTTCCCTGATACCATGGCAAACGGGCTTGAGTTGCTTTTCGTCTTTTTTGACAAGTTCCTTCAACTCGGGGATGGACTTGCACCCCCCTTCCATGGCCAATTCGACAAACGCATCGCGCGTCCCCGATGTGGGAGGCGGACCCAGCACCCTGATCTTGACATCAGGCAGGTCGGGATTAACCTCTTTCCAGGTACGATGGGGATTATCAATCAGCTTGCCACTTTTGTCCGGAATCTGACGAGCCAGAGCCATAAAAATATCTTTGAGTGTCATTTGCATCGCCTTGACACTCCGAGAACTCGCCAGGACGACGCCATCGTAGCCAATTTTGACTTCAACAATGTGGCTGACGCCGTTGGTGGCACACATTTCCACCTCGGTTTTTTTGATGCGCCTGGAAGCATTGGAAATATCGGCAAAGCGATCACCGACCCCGGCGCAAAACAGTTTAAATCCGCCCCCAGTCCCGGTACTTTCGATGACGGGGGCCTTGAATTTACCAGCGCGACCGAACTCCTCGGCCACCATAGTAGAAAAGGGATAGACGGTCGATGAACCGACAACCTGGATCTGGTCCCGTGCCTGGATATCGCCAGAAACCACCATAGCCATACAAACCGCCCCAATGGCAGAAACCTTCACCATTTTCTTTTCCATTTTCATTATATTCCTTCTTGAAAAACAAACCTAACGGCGCTGAACAAAGGCCAACCTGCCTTAAACCCAAGCCCCTTTACATGACAGCATTCGCATGTGCCCACAGATCATGAGAATCGACCAGGAAAGGGGACATGCCATAATCCTTGGCTTCCCCGTCTGTTGGTGATAGAGAATTCCCGTCATCACCATAAAGATGGGCGTGGGCCTGTTCCACCAAATCACTTGAACCCGCTGGCCATAAATTTGGACTTTGCCCATTAATCTCCTGAAGCAGATTAAAAACCCCCTGAGGATCGTCAGAACCCTTGGGAACCGATTGTTCAATGGATTCCATTAACGCGACAAACTGTTTTTCAAACATATCCCCAGATGCGATACCTTTATCCTGGGTGCCAGACGGTTCCTCGGGAGTGGCCCATTCCAAATCATTCAAGCCAACCTCTGCAAAATGGACGGCACTCCCATCAACAGAGGTCGCCGTTCCCTTGGACAGGATCAACCCTCCATTGACCACCTCATTGACTTTTTCCGACGCCAAAGAGATGTGATCGATCTGCCTTTGGGCCAAGTTTGTCAACTCTCCAGAGTCGGTAACGCCGTTGGAGTTTGCATCCTGCCACAAGGCCAGACGGGAAAAATCCTGGTCCCTGCCATCCAAGACACAATCGCCATTCACATCCAGAGTCGCCAAAGCCTCCATGCCCGTAGAAGCCCCAGAGACGAAAAATTTGGAAAACAATTCGGTAATGTCATCCACCTGACCGTTGGCATTTTTATCCAGAACCAGAAACCCATCGGTGGAATCCAACCAAGCCGATGGAATCACCCTGCCATCGGGAGACATGGCAAAACGGATGTCCAAACCGGGTCCGGTCTGAAGATGAATCCCATCGCCATTGGTGTCGAACACGATGGGATCGGTAGTCCCACTGTTAAAGAGAGCATTGATCTCCTCAGCAGTCATTCCGCGGTCGTAGACACGCACATCATCAATGGTCCCGTTAAACTCTGCACCCAGGGTAGGATTTTTACCCAGATAAAAATAGGGCAAACCAGCCCCCATATCAGTCGATGAGGAATCGAAAAGATAACCATTGACAAACAGTTCGACAGTATTGGTGGAACCGTCATAGACCACCGACAAAAAGGTCCAATCAGAACCCACCACCGCTTCCGTCGCAGTCAACACCCCAGTACCAGAACCACCGGTGTAAACAGACCATTTTCCCACCCCGTCCACCATCTCTATTCCCAGACCCCGATCGTGACCACCATCGTCATGGGAAAGGATCGTTTGTACACCACCGTTGGGCGTATCCGCCTTGACCCAGGCCGTCATGGTCATGCTGGTCATGTTGCCGGGATTGACATCCATGTCGACCCTTATGTAGTCGTCAACACCGCTGGCAAAATGATATGCTTGGTCGGAAATTTGATTTCTATTGCTGGTCGCCGTCGCATTGACGACAACGCCATGGTAACCGGAAACACGGTCATTGGCATTGCCACTGAACAACCATTCGCCGACCGGGTTGTAAAGAGAATTCACGGTAATGGTCCCGGTTGCCTGGTTGCTGTTTGAATAGCCATCATCGGCGTAGTAGGTAAACGTATCGGTCCCCGACCAGGTGCCGGATGGGGTATAGATCAGACTGGAACCGTCTCCAGTGAGGGTACCATGGGAAGGTTGGGTATAGATATAGTACAGTCCACCTTCATGTTGATCGACATCAGTGGCAAACAATTCAACCTCCACATCTTGGCCATTATTGGTCGAGACACTGATGTCGCTGGCGACCGGAGAATCATCGACTGCGGTAATGGCAACCGTCGCGGTAGAACTCGCGGAATTGACGGTGGAATCCCCAGCATCCACCACCACATATTGAAATGTGGCACTGTAATCCCTGTTCAATTCGGGGGTGAAACGCAAATCCAGGTGCTTGTTGGTCAGAGACAATCGGGAACCATCGGTACCCAAAGTGATGGCAGAACCATCGCCCTGAAGCAGAGTACCCCCTGTCACCGAGACAATGCGTACCGCCGAGGGAGTCTGCCAGGCATCCACATCCCACAAGGAGGCAACTGTCAAACGTATATTGGCCGCCGTGGAAGCTGAACTGTCCTCAAGAATACTCACAGCCACATTGTTGGTATCGGTCACGGTCACGTCTCCGCCAGACGATGGGGCATCATTCACCCCCGTCATGACAATACCCGCCACCGTCGAACCAAAATTAACGGCGGTGTTCGCAGGATTCACCAGCGCATATTCAAACGTAACATCGACATCACGATTCGCCGATGGCGTAAAACGCAGATCCAAGTGACCATCAGTCAACGACAACAAGGTTCCAGAGCTGCCCACGGCAATTGCGGCACCGTCGCTACCCTGCGTCAAGACGCCACCTGTCACCGAGACAATGCGCGCTTGTGTCGCTGACAATCCCGAAGAGGAATCGACCAGCGTTGCCGGGGTAACGCGAATATTAGCCTCCTGTGGCGCAGGGGAATCCTCAAGGATGCTCACAGCCCCGCCACTGGTTGAGGTCACCTTTTGGTTAACCTGGATTTGGGCATTGGTCTCGTAGTACAAACCAGTCGAATCGGTAACACGAATCCCGACGGTGCGACTGGTTGCCTGGGAATAGAGAATGTCGCTGCCATTTTCCACTCGCAAAAAATAAGTACCGTTATTGTTGAGGATGGAAAAATGGCCGCTATCGTTATTGGTCAGTGAATAGGTCAATGTTTCATTGGCATCGGGATCCTGCGCGGAGAGAAGGGCAACAATGGTGCCGGCACTCGCCCCCTCCACCATTTGTACCCGTCCCTGACCTCCATCGCCGACCGTCGCCGTATTGGAAATAATCCACGCATCGACACCGGGATGGTTAAAATTACTGACGGTTGGTGCATTGAGCATCGTAGAACCCGAACCAGGGACATTGTCATACCCCCTGTTTGACCCCGCCGTCCATCCAGCCGTGGCCGCATAGCCGTCCCAACCCATGGAAGCGTAACGCAGTTCGACCCCAAAAGAACCGCTTCCCAGATCATGCAAACGTATTTGGAAACTGTTAGCCCCAGAACCACCGTATGTGGTTGAGTATGGAGCAACGTTAGCGTAGGTAATTGTTACAACCTGTGTAGGACTTGCAGTATCCACATCAAAGGCGACAAACCCACCCTTCCTGGTGTCAATATCGCAAAAAAGTCCGGCGACCATCGGTATGGAGGATGCGGCCATGGTCCAATTTGTGAAGGACGAAGATCCAGTGCCAAAAGTCACATAACCGTTAGATCCAACAAAAAAACCAGTGGATGCACTATAATTCGTCCCCAAAAAATTAAATCCGTTTTCAAAAACCGAGGATACATCTCTCGGCCAATACGTATCATCGGAAGCCGAAAAAACTTCTTCTCCGTATCCGGTACTCCCGCCCAGACCACCCACCAGGGCATTTCCTGGTGCGACAGTAAAAGAACCTGCTCCGGCGGCCGGATTCAGTTGCAAAGAGGTCGGAGGATTGGCGGGAAAGACATTGACATTGAAAATGTTCCCGCTGGCTACCCCCCCCACCCCATCCGACAAGGTGTACTCGAAAGAATCTGTGGTAGCCGTGCCCCCTGAGTGGGTATAGGTGACAAACCCTGAGTCAATGTCCGCCTGGGTAAAAGTGCTCCCGACAGCAAGAGAGTTGCCTGATCGAGACAACGTCCCTGCAGAAGGCAAAGAGGCCAGAGTAAAGGTAACCTGAGCAGGGGTATTGTCAACATCATCGGCCCGAAGATCAGACGATGAAATTGTTTTGCTAATGATCCCCCGGGGCACGGAAATAGAAGAATGGACAGAACTCGGATTATCGTTAACCGGGGTGACATTGACCGTCATGGTGTAAGCATTGACACTGTCGTCGGTCCCATCACTCACTTTAAAACCAAATTGAGCGTAAGGTGTTCCACTGGCATGGGCTGCCGGTGAAAAACGCAGCCCGCCCGCATCCAATACCGCCTTGCTGATGACCTGATTGGCGGAAACATTGGTCCACAAACTGCCATCGATCAGGCTGGCATTACTGGAAGTTTGCAACGCCCCATAGGTCACCGAGGAAGTGATCGTCACCGCCGTCATGGCAGGTGAATCGACATCACTGAAGCCAAAATTGCTTGCGGAAAGAACCAAAGCGGTGTCTTCGTTAGTAGTCAATGTGTTGCTCACCGCCGTCGGTGGATAATTGAAGTTTTCCACCGGTGCTGTCGCACTGCTGGATATTCTCTCCGGTGTACCACTCGGTCCGGAATAGTTTGCCGTCACCGTAACAGCCTTCCCAACCTCCCTCGATGACAGTACCAGAGTGCTGCCGGTTGCCCCGCCAATATCACTCCCATCCGCTTGCCATTGATAGCCGATCAGGCTGATTCCACTCACGCTGGCAAGGTTGTTAACGACGGCCAGGGTATACCCCTTGGTCGCGGTGCCGCTGATGGTGATTGCATTGGTCACAGAACCGGTCGCCGTACTGGCCACCCTTTCGTCCGTACCATGCCCATCGGTATAACTCGCCACCACACCGATGGTCTTGCCCACCTGAGACCCGGACAAAACCAGCGTCTGGCCAGTGGCGTTGGTGATATCCACACCGTTGGCCTGCCAACGGTAACTGATCGTCCCCAATCCATCGGTATCGGCAAGCGTATTCGCCGCCGTCAAGGTTGCGCCCTGAATGACCGTTCCCCCGATAGTGACCAAACCCGCAGGCGACTCATTAACATTCCCAACAACGCCAGTCGCACCACTGGTTACCCCCTCCAATGTTCCATGACCATCGGTATAAGCGGCCACAACGGTAATGATCTTGCCTACCTGCGCTTCCATCAACACCATTGTGTTGCCCGTAGCATTGGCGATGTCCACACCATTGGCCTGCCACCGGTAACCCACCGTCCCCATTCCATCCGCATCCTCAAGGGTATGCGTCGCCGTCAAAGTCGCATTTTGGACGGCAGAGCCGCGGATGATGACCGACCCCGTAGGGGTATCATTAAGGTTTGCGACATTTCCAGTTGCATTGCTGGCGACACGCTCACTCGCACCATGACCATCGACATAGCTCGCTGTCACTTTTATCGTTTTACCCACCAGAGATTCGGTCAGCAGCAGAGTGGAACCTGTTGCCTCGGAAAGATCCCTGTCATCCGCCTGCCATTGATAGCCAATCGATCCCAATCCATCACTATCGGCAAGGGTACTAACAACCGTCAGGGTTTGCCCCTGAACCAGCGACCCTGAGATAGTCACCGATCCCGTCGGAGCATGGTTGACGTGAGGAGGTGGAGGTGGTGGCTCTGGCGTTGGTGCTGGTGGATCTGGCGTTGGTGCTGGTGGATCTGGCGTCGGTGCTGGTGGATCTGGCGTCGGTGCTGGTGGCTCTGGCGTCGGTGCTGGTGCTGGTGACGGTGTAACAGTGGGAGGAGGAGAAGCCTCGGATCCGGGATGAGGACGCGGCACCTCCGTCTGAGGTACCGTGACAGAAGGCGTTTGCGGAGCAGGCTCCGGGGTGGTTTCCTTCCCGGAAAGCATATCGGATGTCAGTTCGGGCGTGGCAGTGTCCTGCGTATTACCCAAAAGATCGCCCAGGGTTAAACTGCCATCCCCCTGAGACTCGGGTTGGGGCCCCGACTCCTTTGTTGGCTCCAGTTCTTTGGCTGGACTGTCCCCCTTAGGCTCACTTTTTACCTGAATCACCACGGGAACACTGGGCTGAGAGACTGGCAAATCGGTCCGTACAGGCACCGTAGGCAATGCCGAGACCGAAGCCACCAGGGTGCTTAAAGTCTCCCCCACCGCCCCCACAAGGACATCAGCCCCTTCGAGTGCCCCACCGGTTCCAATAAGGTCGGCAAGAGTAATCCCCCCGGCATCGCCTCCAGAATCGCCAATCCCTCCCGTAGCGGTTCCCGAAGCTGGATCCGGGACACTCGCCCCCCCTGCCGCAGCCTCATTCGCCGCACTGTCCAGGTTTTTCTGGCTGGTACCATCGGCATTCCCTTCCCCTGAGGCGTCTACCGGTTCTGCATCGGCAATCCCCTCCGCATCAGAAACCCCCTCGGCATCCTCCTGTTTCTCGGCTTCCGATTCCTTCGCATCGTCAGCCTTTTTTTCGCCTTGCCCCCCCTCCGTTTTCCCTTCTGCTTGCCCCTGATCCCCTTCGGCAGCCTCTTTTTTGCCTTCCGGTTTCTGCTCCTGCTTATTGTTCGAATCCCCGGATTCTTCCGACTTGCGCTCTTCTTTGGCCTTCTGAATGTCCAACTGCCCTTCCAACCGGGTAACAAAACTGGCGGGAGCCTTGAACACCGGTTCCGGTGCTCCAGCCCCGAAAACCACCTGTGTGGCGGTACCCGGCTCTACCAAGGTCACCGTTCCCTGACCCCTGGCGTCAGAAATATCCAGAATACCTTGGGTATGAACCACCGTCGTCGACCCATCATCCGTCACCTCGCCGGACAATTGGCTGCCGCGAATTCCGATAACTGCCGTGGGAGTTTTGATTGCGGAGTGGCGTCCCGCATTCAAACCGGATATGCCTCCGCTTTCAAAGCTGAAGATTCCCTTGGTAACGGTCGCCTCAAAACCACCCAGTTTGGCAGCAGGATCAAAGATATATTTATCGATTACCGCTCGTGCTTCCTCGCCCAACTGAAAGCTGGTGCCATCGGCAAAAACCAGTTTGACCAACCCCCCCTTCTGGGTCTGAAGCACATCCCCTTTGAAAATTGCGTCTCCCTCCTTGACAGTTCTCTCAATTCCATCCACCCCCTTGGCCATCACCTTGCCCACCATTTGTCCAACCTTGCCAATGGCGTTGGGGACACTGGTCACTTCAGCGACCATGGTCGGACCGGCAACCATAGTCGCACCGGCCTTAGGATCGACCACCAAAAGTGCCGTCACCGTCTCCGGCAACAGCAATGCACCGTTGGGAGCCAGCAGCACCGGCGACGGTGACATGGAAAAATAATCATCGATGATCCAAACCTTACCATCCGTCCCGGTAATCTCCAGGTCATCCCCGGCTCGCCGGTATTGTCCTTCGAGAAGCAACCCGACATCCGGAATAGTTATATCGGTTCCAAACCCATCCAACCCGATAATCCCGCCATCCAGGACGGCATCAACATCAGGCGCACTCGAAAAATTCAATCCCGTTTGGACACTCATTAGTCGCACCATCAGGTAGATTGACCAAAAAACCGAAAAAAACAGGCCGACAACAGGGACCCCCCTCAAGCACGGCCCAAACAAAACCCACCCCACCAACCATCCCAAGAAACTCCCGGGACGAAAATCAAAGAGCCTCAACTCGCTATTTTAAATATTTCCGTATAATCGGAGCGAACAGACCACCAACAGCCCGCCGGTCCCGGCTGCCCTGGCCGTTTTTGACAAACCGATACGAAAAACAGGCCAAAGAGAACCTAGGCCTTTGGTCCCAGGATGGGCAAGGAGGCGACTACCACCACACTTTGGGACTGATTCCCAATTCACTCAGTTTGACCAGAATTTTACCACGGCTGATGGGCTTGTTGATATATCCGGTACAACGCCCTTCCTCAAAAGCCCGCTTCATTTCCGAAGTGGCATCAACAGCCGTCACCATAACGACAGCGGCCTGGTTCTCCTGCAAGATACCGGCATCATCCTCGATCTTGCGAATCCTGAGCAAAGCCTCCTGACCGTCCATCACCGGCATCATGATGTCCATGAGGACGAGGTCATAGGGGTTGCCTTCACTCTGATGCAGGGCAAACAACTCCACAGCCTCAGCACCGTCCACGGCCTGATCACACAGCGCGTAGGGTTCCATGATCTTGGCCAGAACCATCCTGTTTTCAATCTGATCGTCAACGATAAGGCATCTCATGGAATCATCAGGCCACAGGCAAGGTTTAGGGGTCTCCGACGCAAAAATCCGACGGGACCATTCTGACATGATCCCGATAATTTGTCACCGCTGAAGATGAACCGGCCATCAAAAAAATCCACGCATGGGAGAAGCCTGGGAGGGTAAAACCGCAGGTGGTCCCGCCGGAGCCGCCCAGGAGGGGGCAACATTCAAAGCCCCCCGGTTGGGCACAAAACCACCGCCGGAAACCGCCATTGGATCGGTCTGGATTTGCCAGGACATAAGCTCCATTTTTTTCGGTCCATCGGCTTCAATTTTATAAATGCGGTGATTTCTTTGACTTTGCCCATTGTCATCAAAATAAACGTCACCAGCGGCACCCTGGATTCGCGCCCCCCCCCTCAAGGCCGAGACCCATGGTTGCCCTGACATGCGTTCGGCACGCAAAGCTTGTGCCAGTAAAGCAACAGAATCATAGGTCAACATGTCGAAAGGTGAAGGGGTATCCTTCCAGGTTTGAATGAACGATGCAGTGAAACGATTACGGGCAACATCGTCGGTATCACAAAAGAAAGCCCCCCGAATAAATTCGGTCCCCTCCTTGAGCAATTCGGGCTTGTTCCACAAAGATGTGCCCAGGAAGAGTACATTAGGCTGACGCAGTTTGAAAAAAGCGGCTTGCGGGGCAATCAGACGGACTTCCTGGGCGTTGGCCGGCAGGAACAAGGCATCAAAATCGGACCATGGTCTTAAATTGGTATCCTTGCCGGAAGCCAAGGGTTCCACGGGGTCCAAAGTGTCATCCTGACGTTTGCCTTGTGAACGCGACTGAATATCTTTGGGGTCGGCATTAACCAAAGCTTTGATCCATGGGGAAAAATCGCGGCTTCCAGAAGGAAAGAAGGTGACACGAACGACCGTTCCCCCAAGTTGTTGCACAACATCGGAAAAAGATTGGGTCAGGAGATGACCGTATTCGGTATCAGGAGCCAAAACGGCAACCCTGCGAATTTTTTTTTCCTCCACGGCAAACCTGGCCATGAATTGCCCCTCGTTTTCAGGCTGGAAGGCATTCTGAAATATCTGGGAACCGGGCTGGACAATGCCTGGTCGCGGATTAAGAATCATAATGGGAATGTTAGAGCTGGCAGCAACTTCGGCAGCCGCCTTGGCCTCTTCGTGAAAAATGGGACCAATGACAGCCCCAACCCCATCAAGACGAAATTGTTCCATGGCCAGTCTGGCACCTTCGGCCGTACCCCGACTATCGGCCACCCGAAGAATGATCCTGGTATCGGGATAGTCGTGCAATGCCATGTTGGCCGCCTTCAACAGATTTTTACCATGGCTCGCATAATTGCCACTCAAGGGAAGCAGCAAGCCGACGGTAAATCCCGGTTGATTGTCGGGTGGGACAAGTTGGTGTTGATTTTCAAGGGCTGTAAAAGTCTCGCCCATTGCCGGCTGTGCCTCGTTTTGAGCACCCATCCCCCCCCTCTCCAGGGCTTGACGACCACCCAGTATCGAGGCAAACAGAGAGGTTAAAGGAGATCCCGAAGGTTGGAAGGCATGAAGTTGTTTCAACCTTTCCGTTTCAACCAGATCCACCGTCGCCAAAGCCGTCCGGGCATGCTCATTGCTAAGTTGACCAGGAGGCATCGCCTGAAACAGGTGCTGGGTATTCTCAGCGTCACCATACTGGGTGTAACTTTTAAGAAACCGCGTCCACGCCACCCCAGACAGGGGTGAAGGAGAATAGGCCACCTTGACCCAGCTTGCCCATGCCCCCTGGAGATCGCCGCGCTGCGCCTGAATATCTCCAGCCAAAGACAAACTTTCCCAGGAAAAAGGTTGGCTGGACCTGGAGGCGGCATCGGTCAAAGAGGACAACGCCTCATCATTTCGGCCTTCAAGCAACAAAGCCTCCCCCAGACGATACCGGGCTTCGTTGGCCTGCGGAGTCAGTTCAAAATCTTGAATCACGCGGCGATAGAGACCTTTGGCTGCGTCGATACGGTTTTTCTCGACAAGGCCACGCGCCTCTGCGATCATGGCGTCGGGACGGCCTGAAACTCCGGAGCGCATGGGATGCGGCAAAGGGAGAGCAACACCCTTTTCAATCTTATCGACCTTATCGGCTTTTACGCCCTTCTCGACAGGCCGGGTTGGCGCATCAAACACAGGGGCGGCGCAACCGCCCACCAACATCAAGGTCAAGACCAACCATGCAGGCCAACCCATCCTCCAAAAGTGTGACCATGGTACGTGTTCCTCTGGATGTCGAAAACCGGCTCGGTCTCTGGTTCGCACGGAATTATCCATGAAGGCAGGCTCGCAATCGGAAAAAAGTGTGGGGACGTTGTACATCGTTCCAACCCCCATAGGCAACCTGGAAGATATTACCTTCAGGGCCGTTCGGATATTGAAATCGGTCAGCTGCATCCTGGCCGAAGATACCCGCCTGACGGGTATCCTGTGTCAACGTCTTGAAATTTTCACACGCAGGATCCACTTCGACGAACATAACAGCACCACAAAGATCCCCTGGATCATCGACCAACTGCAAACGGGCAACGACTTTGCCCTGGTAAGTGACGCCGGCAGTCCAGGCATCAGCGATCCAGGAGGGCCGCTGATCAGACAAACCATCGAAGCATCCTTGCCACTGGTGGTATTGCCTGGACCTTCATCGGTCATCACCGCCCTGACCGGTAGCGGTTTTTTCATCGACCGCTTTCTTTTTGAAGGATTTCTTCCCAGAAAAGGTAAGGCAAGAACCGAAATTCTCTCTGCCCTGAAGCATGAGGAACGCACCATCATCCTGTTTGAATCCCCCAAACGTCTCAGTGCCACCCTGGAAGATCTGGCCCAAACCATACACCGAGAACGTCGGGCCACCGTGGCCAGGGAATTGACAAAAATTCATGAAACCTGGCACCGGGGAACATTAAACCAACTGTCTGAATATTTTGAAAAATCACCACCACGGGGAGAGATGGTCATCGTCATCGAGGGCGCCACAAAAACCAAACCCGATCCCCATTCCGTCGCCGTTGAAAGCCAAGTGGTCACCGCCTTGAACGAAGGATTGGGGGTCAAAGAAACGGCGCGCATGGTCGCAGCCCAAACAGGACTCCCGGCCAGTCAGATCTACCGATTGGCACTGCATCTGAAAAACCTTCCATGACCTTTTGGCGTCAATGGATGGGGCGATATGGCGAAATGCTGGCCGAAAAAACGTTAAAAAAAAACGGCTGCGTGATCCTTGAAAAAAACTTTTCCACCCCTCAAGGCGAAATTGACATCATTGCAAAAAATGGCAAAATTCTGATCTTTTGTGAAGTTCGGTCACGCCGTCTTACAGCAACCGATACCATGACCACCATCGGGGAATCCATCAACCGGACCAAGCAAAGACGCTTGGCGATTCTGGCAGAAATCTATCTCCAACGCCACCCGGACATGCAATCCTGTTGCTGTCGCTTTGACGTGGTCCTGGTCGCCAAACAAAACAAAAAGTGGCAGGTAGACTGGATCCAGGATGCCTTCAGGCCCGGAATGTAGTGTCTGATTGCATAAATAAACGATATTTCCTTTGATGCCCAACGCTTCAAGATGATTGGGGCCTATTGACATTCAATAGTTACTTGTTCGGTTCCGGGTCATGATCCCAGCACCTGTTCCGCCCAGATCACCACGACTTCGGCCTTGCCGATGGCCTCCTGGTATTCGTCTAAAAGGAGTTCCATGAATCCGTTTACCCGAGGGCATGGTAAAGCTCCTTACCATTCGCCAGGGCAGGGGCAATAATCAGAGAAGGATTTTGTCCGTAGTTGTAGATATCGCCTTCCGTGACAACGACAATGTCCTTTGGAATGGATAACCCACACAAGGCCATGTACACAGTTCTGGCCACTTGCCGATGATGGATGCCATCGGGCATCACCACCAGCAGGTCCACATCGCTGTCCGGCCCCATTTCTCCCCGCGCCGCCGACCCAAACAGGATGATACGCAGCGGATGGGCAGCGGCGACGATGCGCCTGACCATCTCATTCAAAACCTCAGGGTCGGGTGTTTTCATGGCACTTCTCCCCACAGACGTAACCGTTCACCCCCCCCTTTTGACAAACGTCATCCCCGCGAAAGCGGGGATCCAGGGAAGCCCCGCAAATCCTAGATTCCCGCTTTCGCGGGAATGACGGGGTCTGAATGGTTACCACCAAACAGCACAAGGTCAGAAGCGAAAGTTGATCTGAAGGTCTAGGCCGTACTCTTTGATACTACCACGCTGAATGGTGTCAGAGAATTTAATATCCCCCGACAACGCTTCGCTAAAAGCGACGCGGGTGCCCAACGATACAACACCGCCATTGGGATCGTATCCTCGGGCTTTTTCATAATTGGTGTCCATTTCAAGGGCTAACGCAGCGTAAGGCTCAATGACATTGCGCGAAGTGGTAACCGGATAACTTGCTTCCACAGAGGCATTGAGCTGATTCAGCACTGTTTCGTTATCACTATCGGCGGGATTGGTCGTACTGGCCCAGAACCCTATGTTTCCAGTCAATTGAATGTCTCCTGCGGGAAAATAGCCCAGAATACCAGTGGAAATCATGCTTTTTTCATAATCACCGATCAATCGGTCTCCATCTGCCCACGTATACCCAGCCAGGGCATACAGGCTTACTATGTCGTTGAACTTGAATGCAGCATAAGGATTGAGCGAAAGGCTTACGGTATCCGACTTGCTGGTCGCATTTCTTTCGATCTTTTGTGTTGATTGTCCCAAGACCGGTGCCAAGCCGATGATCAGTTTGTTGGCGAACATTCTGTCATAACCGATAGAGGTGTCCATGCTTACGGTATCAACTGAGAGTCCAGAGCTCCTATCTGTTGTATCAACGATGCTATATTTACCCCAAACACCGTTCATAAGTTCTCCACTCCCTGCGGACACACCCGTCATTCCCTCGAAGGCATCGAAATGGTCCTGTTTTCTGGATGCCAAATGCTGAATCAAATTACCTTCATCAACATTGAATGCCACCTTTTTGAAATTCATTTTTGCGCGAAAGATGGACGGACGCATAACGCTGGCCAAACGGCTGAAAACAAGACGAACCTGCTGGTTGGTTTCCGACCTTGTTTCCGTGTTTTCCACAGAAGCCCAAGCACTACCGCCTATCTTATCGGGAGACGTACAACACGTACTGTTGGCAAAAGCGTCCCCAACAAACAGCCCACCAGACAACGCCAAACACACCGACAAAAAATATGACTTTCTTTTCACTACATTCACTCCTTGACACTTACCACCAGGCTTGTGTTCCACGAAAAGTTGTCTTTGCTTTAGGGTCCACCCCATCTCTTACCACTCTGCACTCTCTCCTCGAAAGTGCTCAAAGTATCAAAGATCCTATCGTCCGCCCCGCACCGGCCAGACATAGTAGTCGAAAGTTTTGGCGGCGTCGTCCACGATGGCACTGCCGAAGTTTACGTCCCATGCACTGGACACTGGATCGGCGACCGTGGAACTCGACCAATAGTCGCTGGTCTGCACAGAGGAAAACGGATGACCTATTGGTAACATAAGGCCATTTCGCTCCACGTCAATCAAACTTCTCAACTCACTGACATTAGGCAACCGCCAATCGTTTTGACCCCCGACATATCCGGTACAGGTCGCAGTACCGCTGTTAAGATCGGCTACTTTGGTTAGTGCCAAGGACCAACTCATAGTCCCCCAACAATTCGCATTTTTCATCCAGACTAGGCCGGTCAAGGTATCAAACACCGTACCATCCCCCATATCACTAAAACGAGGGTTGGGCCAGGTCTGACCTTTTTGCAAAGCACCGTCATCAGCGGTGCCATAAGAAGTTGTCTGACCAGTTTTAGGTGTCGGCGCGGGTTCTCCTGCGGCATACCCATAGGCAGAGGCGAAAAGTGCAACTACCACCGACAGAAAAAAGGCCCTCCGACGCACAAGAAAAAGACACTCAATTTTCATTTTGCACTCTCCACCCGGCTTTACAGTCTACACATGATGCCCTTTGGGCAAAAAAAGTTAAAGTCATACCTGCTATACCAAACCACACCAAGCTTGAAATACGCAGTTTCCGTCATCCCAAGCGAAAGTGGGGATCCAAGATTCGGAGCTTCCGATCAACGTTCCGGGTTAGGGGTTCCGCATCCGCTTTTTCGTTTCGGTACGGCTGGTGACTTCCTCCGGATATTCCCATTTTGTGTGGATAAGGGGGTGATTTATGCCTTGTCGTCCATATCTTTCATAGTAATCCTGACCGTTTTGTGCCAAATTTTACTGGATAAGATACTGAAGCATCAAAGGGTCAGAGATTCTATTGTCCGCCCCGCACCGGCCAGACATAGTAGCTGTTTGTCTTGGCAAAGTTTTTGGTCTCGAGGCCACGATAGAGGTACGCGATCCATGCGTTGGACGTGCTACTAGCGAGCGTGGAACTCGACCAATAGAAGTCGTTGGGCTGCACACTGGAAAACGGATGACCCGCTGGCAGCGCGGGAAAGATACGCTCGTAATCAATTAAACTTGCCAACTCAAACCGATTAGGTAAGCGCCAGTTCCCAGCCACGGAACCATCGGCAAGTCCACAGGACCCGTTGGCCAATGTGTTGGCAGAAGAGAGGGCATTCGTCCAGTTCTGAGCACCGAAACAGTTGCTGTTTTTTAGCCAAATCAAACCTGTGAGATTATCTGTGATTGTGCCGTTACTGTTGTCGGTAAAACGCGGACTTGGCCAAGGTACACCCGCTTGTATGGCCCCATCGTCGCCAGCGGCGTAAGATATGGTCTGGCCAGTTTTTGGAACCAAGGGCCTTACAATGGCGGCTTTGGCAGTGCCAACATTGGCGGAATAGGTCGAAACTTTAGAGGAATCGGCCAAGTTGGCCTTCATGGCAACACTGCCCGTCTCGGCCCCACGAGAAGCAATCGAGACCGACGTTGAAAGATCACTGGAAATTCCAAGATCCGCAAGAGTGCTTACACCAAGCAGGGCCACGGCTACCTTCCTGGAATCGGTCCACTGAGTCGTCGCAACGGTGCTGGGCTTAACACTATCAAAGCTTGTGGTTGCAGAACTGCTGACCGCCGAAACAGATGTTTTAATGGCGGAAAGAGCATTCGCTTGAGAACCGTTTTGATCGGTAATTGAAAGGCCGGTCGTTGAGAAAATTTCATTGAGGACAAAAAACGCGTTGGACATGGTATAGACCCGGATGCTGTCCATGTTGAACCCGGAGAGGCCGGAAACAATCGGACTGGATACCATGTAACCATCAAGAATATTATCCGAAAGGTCACTCCCCAGATACTGGTAAATCATACCGATGTTTGCGGAATGAACACCCCCACCCACCTTAGCCACACGACGAATTGTTTCAGAAAGTGCCTCACTTGCTTGAATGAAAGTCGCCAGGTTGGTTGGCCCCAAGGAGGTTGTTATGGGGTTGAAGCTGCTGGCCGTAGAACCATCTGTCAGAGAATCAACACCGAAACCAAAGGACCGGATGACAGAAACGACCTTGGCCGAAATTTTGCTGTCCGCGTTGCTGGTGGTGATCCCAGCAGCACTCAGACTGGCAGCACCATTAATGAGTGCATGGTAGATGAGCGTAGAGAAGGGAGATATGTTGACAACAGTTTGAGAAGTGGCAGCAACGATAGAGCGCATGTTGGTCTGGGGAACCGTGACACCCATGGCACTGTGAACCACATCGGTACCACCCGAAAGCTCAAGAGCCAGAGGGGGGGTACACGTGCCAATGCTGAGACTGAACTTGGCGTCGGAGCTGGTCGTAGTCGAAGCCGCCGAACATTTGGAGCCGTCGGCATTGTAAACGGTGACACTGGCACCTGCGACTGGACCTTCAATCGCGTTACCGAAGACAGTGCCTGTCGTCAAGATGGCGGCTATCCCCGCAGCGGCCGCACTGACATTGGCCGCATAGATCGAAACCTTGGAAGCATCAGCCACTGCGCTGGCGTAGGTGGAGTTGACCGTTTTGGAACCACGGGAGCTGATGGATTGCGATATCGTAAGGTCGGAAGAAATGCCAAGATTTGCGAGGGTAGAAAGCCCCAGGAGGATCAGGGCGGTCTTCTTGGCGTCGGACCATTGGGTTACCACCGGGGAGCTGGGCTTGACACTGTCGTAGCTGGTGGTGGCACTCGTGTTGACCGAGGAAACGGCCGTTTTAAGGGCAGACAAGGCACTGACCTTGGAACCGTTCTGGTCGGTGATGTCCAAGCCGGTGGTGGAGAAGACCTCGTTGAGGACAAACAGGGCATTGGCCCGTATATAAGCGCGGACAAAGGTGGTGTCGAAACCGGAAATACCGGAGGTCACGGTCGTCGAGGTTCCATCCGCCTTGGTCATGTTTCCGTCCAGCGTGTCATCGGAAAGATCCTGCCCAAGGGTTTTCAGGACAGCCGTGATATTGGCGGTGTTGACGCCACCGGCCGCTTTGGCCGTGCGGCGCACAGTCTCGGACAGGGCCTCGCTCGCCTGAACGAAGGTCGCAATGTTGCTGTTGCCCAATACGGCGGTGACAGGGTTGAAACTGCTGTTGGCGGAGCCATCGGTGTTCACATCGACCCCGAAACCAAAATTGCTGATGATCGTCGCGGCTTTGGTATCCATGGAGCTGGTCACGTTGCTGCCCGAAAGGCCCGCATCGGTCAGATTGGTCTTGTCCTTGACGAGGGCATGGAAAATCAGGGTCGAGAAGGGAGAAATGTTGGCCCTGGTCTCGTTGCTGCTGCGAACGATGGACCGCATGGTGGCAACCGGCACCGTCACACCGGCAGCCGCGTGCAGCATGTCGGTACCACCCGACAGCTCAAGGACCAACGGATAGGTACAAGCACCACCATCAATCGTGAAAGACGCATCCGCATTGGTGGTAACCGAAGCCGTCGAACACTTGGTTCCACCTGCGCTGTAGACGTCAACCCTGCCACCTTTGACCGGACCGTCAACCGCCAGACCGGAAGCCCCTGGAGAGGTGATATTGGCCGGAGGAGAGGTGATATTGGCCGAATAAGTCGAAACCTTGGAAGAGTCAGCTGCACTGCTGGCGTAAGTGGAGCTGACCGTCTTGGAACCACGGGAGCTGATGGATTGCGACGTCGTAAGATCGGAAGAAATGCCAAGATCCGCAAGAGAAGACTGACCAAGAAGGCTCAGAGCAGCCTTCTTGGTATTGGACCACTGAGTGATCACCGCAGAACTTGGTTTGACATCGTCATAGCTGGCGACAGTACAAGTACACGTCTCGGAAGCTGCCGTTTTGACGGCAGACGGAGCACTTATCTGTGAAACGTCCTGGCCGGTAATGCTCAGACCGTTCGTGGAAAAAATATCGTTGAGGACAAACAGAGCATTGGACGATGCGTAGGCACGAATGAAATCGGCATTGAAACCGGAAATACCGGAAGTCACAGAAGTCGAAGTTCCGTCCACCAAACTCATTTTTCCGTCCAACGCACCGTCGGAGAAATCTTTTCCAAGGACTTTGAATATTTCCTCAATATTGGTTGTATTAACACCACCAGCCGCTCTGGCCGTACGACGCACCGTTTCGGACAGAGATTCACTAGCCTGGACGAACGTTGCATAGTTGGTGCTGCATAACGGAGCGGTAATAGGATTGAAGTCTTTGCTTGCCGTACCATCGGTACTGGTGTCGACGCCAAAACCAAAAGCATCTATAACCGCTGAGGCTCTACTGCTTATGGAGCTGGCTGCGTTGCTGGTCGTGATGCCCGCATCGGACAGATTGCCCTTGTCTTTCAGGAGGGCATGATAGATAAGAGTTGAAAAGGGAGAAATGTTGGCTATCGATTCAGCACTGCTCCCAACGACGGATCGCATGGTAACCCCTGGAACCGTTATACCGGCAGCCGAGTGCAGTATGTCGGTACCGCCCGACAGTTCGAGGGCCAATGGGTAGGTGCAAGAGGCTCCACTAATCGAAAAAGAAGCGTCTGAATCGGTTGTGACAGTCGATTGGGAGCACAAAGTTCCATCCGCATTGTAAACTTTGACGGTACCACCTTTGATGGGACCGTCAACCGCCAAGCCGGACGTAGCAGGAGGACCATCACCACCGGTACCGCCGCCACCGCAGGCAGTCGTGCTGATTGTGAACAATGCCGACAAGGCTAAAATACTCGTGATTTTTATAACCGTACCAGCAGATTCCACCTGTTTTCTTGACAGCATAACAAATTCTTCTCCCCCGACTCCAATGTCAACTTACTACGTCATGGCCGATACTGCCGCAAATTAATCGGCGGCAGTGTGTCACCCCCCCGCAAGAATCAAGCAAATTCTTCACATTTCCAAAAAATATTTTCTTAAGTTTCGGCCTACAGGGAGAAAAGGGGGCTGAAATCACCAAACTGGCATTTCATTTCACGTTCCTTTGTTCGGCATCAATTGAGAAATGAGTTCCCTATGCCGGACAAACCGGGTACCCTGTGGCCAACAACGCTCGGCAGCAGCGGGAGGGATCGCCATGACGCAGGCTGTAACCTTTGACGATGTCTGGAAGATGTTCCAGGAAATGGTCCGGGAAAACCGTGAACGAAGTGCGGAGACTGAC